>JAXDIH010000158.1:0-6034 GCA_034664105.1 Thermoleophilaceae bacterium | reverse complement strand
AGGCGCGTGACGACGATCGCCTGCTTCTTCGTGTACTTGCGGATGCCGTCGGCGCCGTGGCGCGAGCCCAGCCCCGACGACTTCCAGCCGCCCATCGGCAGTTCGAGCGCCACGTAGTTGATCTGCGCGTCGTTCACCGTCACCGCCCCGGCCTCGATGCGCCGCGCCAGCCGCTCGCCCTTGGCCGCGTCCTTCGTCCACACCGACGCCTGCAGCCCGTACGGGCTGTCGTTGGAGAGCCGCACGCCCTCGTCGGCGTCGGCCACCTTCATGATCGGGAGCGTCGGCCCGAACGTCTCCTCGTTCATGGCCGCCATCGAGTGATCCACGTCGAGCAGCACGGTCGGCTCGTAGAAGTGGCCGCCGTCGTCGGAGCGGTGCCCGCCCGCGACCACGCGCGCGCCCTTCTCGACCGCGTCGCGCACGTGTGCCTCGACGATGTCCGACTGCGGCGGGTGGATGACCGCGCCGAGGTCGACGCTGCCCGGCCCGCGCGGGGCGCCCTGACGCAGCGCGCCCACCTTCTTGGTCACCAGCGTGACGAACTCGTCGTAGACCGGCGCTTCCACGTATACGCGCTCGGTGGAGATGCAGGTCTGCCCGGCGTTCTGCATCGAGTAGTGCACCGCGGCGTTGGCGGCCCGCTCGAGGTCGGCGTCCGCGCACACGAGCATCGGGTCCTTGCCGCCCAGCTCGAGCGCGATCGGCGTGAGCGTCTTGGCGGCGCGCTCCATGACCTTCTTGCCGGTCGCCGTCGAGCCGGTGAACATCAGGAAGTCCACGGCGTCGACCAGCGCGCCGCCGGTCTCGCCGAAGCCCGGCGCCACCTGGTAGACGCCGCCCGGCACACCGCACTCGCGCACGCACTCGCCCATCAGCAGGGCGGTCAGCGGCGTGACCTCGCTCGGCTTGAGGATGACGGCGTTGCCGGCGGCCATCGCGGGGATGCAGTCGCCGAACGAGTTCGTGAGCGGGTAGTTCCACGGGCCGATCACGCCCACCACGCCAACCGGCACGTGACGCACGATCAGCTTGCGCCCCTTGACGAACGGCGAGGCGGTCTTGACGCGCTCGTCGGCGAGGTACTTCTCGGCGTTCTTGGCCCAGAAGCCGAACGCCGAGGCGGCATAGCTCACCTCCGCGAGTTGGGCGTCCTCCCAGGCCTTGCCGGTCTCGGAGACGATCGTCTCGATGATGCGATCGGAGTTGTCGATCACCCACTTCTGGCAGCGCCGCAGGATCTGGCCGCGGCCCTCGAAGCCGAGCGCCTCCCAGCCGGGCTGAGCCGCGCGGGCGCGCTCCACCAACTCCGGGATCCGCTCCGGACCGACGACGTCGACACTCGCGACGATCTGCCCCGTGGCCGGGTTGTCGACCTGGATCTTCTGCGTGGGAGGAGCGCCTGTGGCGGTCATGGAACCAACCCTAACCCCGCGCCCGCTTGCGTTCGCCCTGTCGGCGCAGCAACTCGGAGACGCGCAGCGCGGGCCGCCCGCCGAACGCCGCAACGCGCGCGGCGGCCCCTCGCCAGCGCGGGACGGCGACCACCATCCGCTTGGAGTCGAGCAGCCCCACCACGACGCTGGCCACCTCCTCGGCGCCCAGCATGCGCGGACCCGACCAGATGATCGCCGACTCCGGCTCGTGCGCCCGCTCGCGGGTCATCTCGGTGTCCGCGCCATCGGGGCAGACGACGTGCGCCGTGATCGGCATGCCCGCCGCCATCAGGTCGCCCTGTAGCGAGGTGGTGAAGCCGACCACGCCGTGCTTCGTCGCCGCGTAGACGGCCAGCCCCGGCACCGGCCCGAACGCCGACATCGAGCCGAGGTTGATCACGTGCATGTTCTGGCCGCCGCGCCGGCTCATCGCGTCGACCGCGGCCCGCGAGCCCCACATCACCCCGAGCAGGTTCGCCTCGACCTGCATGCGCACCTCGTCGTCGGGGTGCTCCCACGCCTTGCCCGTGCGCAGAACGCCGGCGTTGTTGACCCAGACCTCGAGCGGGCCGCGGTCGATGGCGGCCTGCGCCGCCCGGCGGTGCGCCTCGGGGTCGCGCGCGTCCACCTGGAGCGAGAAGCCACCGACCGCCTCGGCGGTGGCGGCGGCCGCGTCGCCGTCGATGTCGGTGGCGAGGACGGTGTAGGAGCGGCCGGCGAGCTTGCGGGCGATCTCGCGCCCGAACCCGCGGCCGGCGCCGGTCACCACGGCCACGCCGGGCATCAGGCCGGTCGCGCCTCCAACCGAGGCCGCTCGCCGGCGGCCGCGAGCATGCGCTTGACGCCGCGGGTGCGCTTGCGCTCGCGCGCGAGCGTGCGCATGTAGGCGTGGAAGTCGACCTGGATCGTGTGCCGGGTGGACGCCACGTAGCGCCTGCGCATGGCGGCCTCCTCGCGCTCGATGGCGCGCTCCATGCGCTGGGGATCGGGCAGCGCCGCCCCGCCCTCGAACAGGTCGGCGACCCACTCGGCCTGGCGCTCGGCGATCGGCATGATCGCCCCGAGCGGCTGCACCAGCCCGATGAAGTAGAGCCCGGGCCGCTCGGGGTGGACGACGCGCCGGTAGAGCGGCACGTGGTTGCCCGCCGTGCCCATCACCGACGAGTCCAGGAACGGGAACGTGATGCGGTAGCCGGTGCACCAGACGATCGTGTCGATGCTGGCGGAGGTGCCGTCCACGAAGTGCACGGTCGAGCCGTCGATGCGCTCGAGGTTGGGCTTCACCGCGATGCGGCCGTGGCCGATGCGCGTGAGCAGGTCGGCCGAGATCGTCGGGTGGGCCTGGCCCAGCTTGTGGTCGGGGGTCGGCAGCCCGTAGTTCTCCATCGGGCCCTGCACGCGCTTGACCTCGCGCATGAACATCCCCCGAGTGAGGGCGAACGGCAGCTTGGTGGCCCAGCGCGGAGCGAGCTGGTCGATCGGGACGCCGCCGACGAACTTGGGGAGCACGTGAGCGCCGCGCCGCATCGCCAGGTACGTGGTGGAGGAGTGACGCGAGGTCTCGCTGGCGATGTCGGTCGCCGAGTTGCCGATGCCGAGCACGAGCACGTTGCGGTCCACGAAGCGGTCGTCGGGCTCGCGGTACCAGTGCGAGTGGAGCTGCTCGCCGGTGAAGGACTCCTGGCCAGGGAAGGGCGGCTCGGGGTACTTGGGGTCCCAGTGATGGCCGTTGGCGACCAGCACCGCGTCGTAGCGATGCGACTCGCCCCCGGCCAGCCTGACCTCCCAGGCGCCGCCGGCGGGCTCGACGCTGGCGACCTCGGTGCGGAAGCGAATCCGGTCGCGAAAGCCGAAGTGGTCGACGTAGTCCTCGAAGTAGCGGGCTATCTGGGTGTGGTGCGGATAGTCCGGGTAGTCCGCCGGCATCGGGTAGCCGGCGTACTGCATCTGCGCCCGCGAGGTGTTGATGAACAGCGAGCGGTAGGCGGACGACATGCCGTTGTCGTTCCCGTAGCGCCAGTTGCCGCCGATCCCCGAGCCCTTCTCGAAGCAGTCGAACTCGATCCCGCGCGCCTGGAGCACCTGACAGGCCGCGATGCCGGACGAGCCCGCGCCGATGATGCACACCTTGGCCACGGTGTGGGCGAGCCTACCAAGACTGGCTGGCTGGCCAAACACGCGCTCCGGCGCGGCGGCGGCGCGGGTAAACCGCAGCGGTGACGGGTGGCGAGGGACCCGCGCGGCTGGCCGGCCCGGGCGCCCGGAAGAAACGCGGAGCTTCCGTGACCCCCGTCGCTCAGGCCCACGGGGGGTCCCGGAAGTTGGTCAACGCATAGTGAACTAACTTCCGGGACCCCCCTCCGGGTGCGGCGCACGGGACCCCCTGGCCTGCCGGCGCGCCGCAGCGCGACGCCAATCTTCACGGGGGTCCGGGGCGCGAGCCCCCGGCTGTCGTCACCCGGCTGTCGTCACCCGAACGTGAACGCGTACCCGCTCACGCCCGCTGGCACCCGCAGCGTCAGCCGGCGGTCCTCCACCTTCGGCAGCGAGACGAGCCGGTAGAGCCGCTGGTCGCGCACCGTCAGGCTGCCCCCGCTCACGTCCTCCCCCGCCTCTCGCTCCGGCAGCGGCCGGCCGTCCAGCAGCACCTGCACCCGGCGCGGGCGGCCGTCGCTCGTGCCCAGCACGAGGAAGACCTTGCGGGCGGTCACGCGCGCGTCGAGGCTGGCGTCGCGCACCGCCGTGGCGGACTCGTCCGAGACGTCCCACGTGCCCGACAGCGAGAAGTGCACCGGCGGCAGATCCTCGGCGCCGGCGTAGCTGCCCACCCCGGGACGCAGCGGCGGGTCGAAGTTCTGGGCGCGCTTGTAGTTGAGGTAGGTCTCCGGAGTGGCCAGCTCGGGCGACGCCGTCTCCACCTTCGCCCGCGCGCTCGCGCCCAGCCGCGAGGCGCCGGCCTCCGCGAGCAGCGCCCGGATAGCCGACTCGGTCTTGTCGTACTCGCCCTCGCCGAAGTGCGCGTAGCGCACCCGCCCGCGCGCGTCGATCAGGTACTTGGCCGGCCAGTACTGGTTGCCCCACGCGCTCCAGGTGGCGTACTCGTTGTCCTGGGCGACCGCGTAGCGCAGCTGGTTCTGGCCGATCGCGCGCTCGACGTTGTGCGCGTCGCGCTCGAATGGGAACTCCGGCGTGTGCACGCCAACGATCGTCAGCCCGTGCTTGCGGTAGCGGGCGTCCCACGCCCGCAGGTACGGCAGCGTGCGGATGCAGTTGATGCAGGTGTACGTCCAGAAGTCCACGAGCACCACCTTGCCGCGCAGCTGCGGCAGGTGAAGCGGCGCGCCGGCGGGGGTGTTGAACCAGCGCTCGTTGCCCGTGAAGTCCGGCGCCTTCCCGAGCACCGCCAGCCCGGCGCGGCGCTCGTCGCCGTGGGAGCTGTCCGCGAAGCGAGCCCGCCCGCGCAGCTCGGCCAGCCGGTTCTCGACCGCGTCGGAGCGCTCGAGCGCGCGCGTGGGGTTGGTGAGGAAGTCGGGGAAGTCGTTGGCGAGCGCCGTCTGAAAGCGCACGTCGAGGTCGGTGGCGACCGCGACGGCTGTGAGCACCATCACCGCCCCGAGCGTGCGCTGGACGGCCGGCCCGCGCCCCGCCGCCCGCAGCCGGTCCAGCAGGCGCCGCCCGCCGTAGGCGATCAGCAGCAGCACCACCGCCGAGCCCACGGCGTAGCCGAGCGCCACCGCCACCAGCTCGCCCGACGCCCCGCGCGTGGCTGACACCGACACCACCGCGGCGAGGATCGGGCCGGCGCACGGCGCGTAGACGAACCCCAGGCCGGCCCCGACCAGCACGCCGGACCAGAACCCGTCGCCTCGGCCGCGCGGACCGAAGCGCGCCAGGCGCGTGAGTGGCGCCTCGATGCGCGCCGCCACCGACGGCACAAGCAGCGCGGCGCCGAACACGAGCAGCACCACGACGGCCAGCCCCCGGACGGTTCCGTCGGGCAGCCCCACGCCGTCGATCACCGAGGCCAGCGCGACGATCGCGATCGTGAACGTGGCCACCAGCCCGCAGATCACGCCGAGCGGCCTGCGGCGGCCACCGCTGCCCGTGGCGGCGAGCAGCGCCGGCAGCACCGGGAGGACGCACGGGGTCAGCGCCGTGCCGGCACCGGCCACGACAGCGAAGAGGACGAGCAGCACCACCTCGCCCCATCATGGCTGAGGCGGTTTGTGCCGACGCGCCGTCAGTCGGTGGGCGAGGCCGGCTCCACGAGCGTGCCGAAGGGGTCGCGCACGTAGGCCACGCCCTGGCCCCACTGCTTGCGCTTGGGCTCGGAGAGCCCCGCGGTCTCGGTTGTGGCCGTGATGTTGGCGCGTTCCGCCCGCGCGGTCTCGGTCGTGGCCGCGATGTTCGCGCGTTCCGTCCGCGAGCTCTCGGTCGTGGCCGCGATGTTGGCGCGTTCCGCCCGCGAGCTCTGCAGAAAACGGCCAGCCGGCGCGCGGGCATGCCAGCGCGCGGCGCAACCCCAGTGCCTTCGCGGGTGCTGGCTGGCCGGCCGGCCAGGGCCGGTAGGGTTCACCGATGCCCACCGTAGAAGTCAA
>JAXDIH010000147.1:0-10843 GCA_034664105.1 Thermoleophilaceae bacterium | reverse complement strand
GCTACAGCGCGGCCAGCATCGCGTTGATGTCGCGCTCGGTCGTCGCGGCGTGGCGGTCGATCGCCTTCGCGGCCGCCGCGGCGTCGCGTGCTTCGATCGCCGCCAGGATCGTCGCGTGCTCCTTGATCGCACGCCGCTGGGGCGCCGTCGTCTCCGGCAGCGCGCTGATCGCGTCGTTGAGCACCAGCCGCATGTGCTCCAGCGCCTCGTAGACGAATGCGTTGTGCGCCGCCTGTGCGATCGCCAGGTGGAACTGCGTGTCGTTGGCGATGAACTCCGCGTCGCTCTGCGCCGACGCTGCCGCGTCGTGGGCCGCCCGCATCAACGCCAGCTCCGCCGCGTCGCGTTTCGTCGCCGCCAGGCTCACCGCGAACGTCTCCACGTTGCGCCTGAACACCAGCGCCTCGCTGATCCGGTCGCGCTCCCGCCGCAGGCGCGCCATCAGGTAGTCCTGCGCCAGGTCGTCCTCGTCGTGGGCGAGCACGAACGTCCCGCCGTTGCGCCCGCGCCGGGTCTCCACCAGCCGCTCCGCCTCGAGCAGCCTGATCGCCGCCTGGACGGTCGCGCGTCCCACGCCGAAGAGCCCCGACAGCTCGCGCTCCGACGGTAGCCCGTCGTCGGGCAGGACCATCCGCAATCCGATCTGCCGGCGCAGCTGCTCGGCGACGTACTCGTGCGCGCGTAGCTGGGCGATCGGTTCGAGCGTCGCCGCCACATCCTGAGCCGCCGAGGTGACAGGCGGTGAGGACGCCTTTGACGCCATGTCTGGACACTCTAGATCACCGCGTGCCGTTAGGACTCAAGTTGAGGCCTTTGACAGGTCGGTATATAGTCCTCGTATGAAGGGCTTTAGCCCATCGGGCGGCGGTCTTGGGACGAGCAGAGGCCTCCGGGTGCACGGGGTACGCCGGTGAAGATCGCCCTCGGCCAGCTCTCCGCCACGGAGGACAAGCAGCGGAACCTCCAGGCGCTCTCCGAGCTGGCCCGCGACGCCGCCGCCGCCGGGGCCGATGTCGTCGTCTTCCCCGAGGAGGCCATGTACGCGTCGTCCTCGCTCAACGGGGGCCTCGCCGTCACGTCGGAGACGCTCGAGGGCCCGTTCGTCACCGTGCTGACCTCGCTGGCCGCAGAGCTCGACCTCACCGTGATCGCCGGCATGCACGAGACGGCCGAGGGCGAGGCGCACCGCGCCTACAACACGATCGTCGTCGTGGAGCCGGCCGGCACCGTGAGCAGCTACCGCAAGCTCCACCTCTTCGACGCCCTGGGTCACCGCGAGTCCGATCGCTTCCTCCAGGGCGAGGGTTCGCGCCTCACGCTCGACATCGACGGCATCCGGCTCGGGGTGCTCAACTGCTACGACATCCGCTTCCCCGAGCTCGCGCGGCTCCTGATCGACGACGGCGCCGAGGTGCTGGTGGTGTGCGCGTCCTGGGTCGACGGGCCGCTCAAGGAGGACCACTGGGAGACCCTCCTGCGCGCGCGGGCGATCGAGAACACCTGCTGGGTGGCGGCGGCCGATCAGGCCATCGACACGACGGTCGGCCGCAGCATGCTGATCGACCCGATGGGCGTCGTGCGGTGCAGCCTCGGCGAGGAGCGCGGGATGCTGCTCGTCGGGGAGGTCGACCCGGCGCGGACCGCGGCCGTGCGCGAGGCGCTCCCCTCGATCCGCAACCGCCGCTTCGTCGTGATCGACGCCGTGGCGCCCCTGACAGCGGCCGAGCAGGCGGCAACGTGATCGCGCTGAAGAACCTCGTCGGCGGCGAGTGGGTCGACGCGGTCGACCACGGCACGATGGACGTGGAGAACCCGGCCACGGGCGAGACGATCGCCACCGCGCCTCGCGGCACGGCCGCGGACGTCGAGCGCGCCGTCGAGGCCGCCCGGCAGGCGCTGCCGGAGTGGCTCGACGCCACGCCGGGCGAGCGCGCCACCGTCCTGCTGGCGCTCGCCGACGTGATCGACGCGAACGCCGAGGAGCTGGCTCGGATCGAGTCCGAGGACGTCGGCAAGCCGCTGATGGCCGCGCGCGACGAAGTGCCGTTCTGCGCCGACAACCTGCGCTTCTTCGCGGGCGCCGCCCGCAACCTCGAGGGCAAGCCGGCCGGCGAGTACGTCAAGGGCTACACCTCGATGATCCGGCGCGAGCCGATCGGCATCGTCGCCGGGATCATGGCCTGGAACTACCCGCTGATGACCGCGGCCTGGAAGATCGGGCCCGCGCTGGCGGGCGGGAACGTGCAGATCCTCAAGCCCGCCGAGCAGACGCCGCGCTCGGTGCTGCGGCTGCTGGAGCTGGCCGGCGACGTCGTGCCGCCCGGCGTGCTCAACGTGATCACCGGCGAGGGCGTACCCGTCGGCTCCGGTCTGGTCGACCACCTGGACATCGGGCTGGTGTCGCTCACCGGCGACGTGAAGACCGGCAAGACGATCGCCCGCAACGCCGCCGACACGCTCAAGCGCGTCCACCTCGAGCTCGGCGGCAAGGCTCCCATGGTGATCTTCGACGACGCCGACCTCGACCAGGTCGTGGAGTCGATCCGGGTGGCCGGCTTCTGGAACGCCGGGCAGGATTGCACGGCCGGCTCGCGCGTGCTGGCCAGCGGCAAGGTCTACGACCGCCTGCTCGAGCAGCTCGTGCCGGCCGTCGAGTCGCTCAAGGTCGGCGACCCCGCCGACGGCGACGACATCGAGATGGGCCCGGTGATCTCCCGCGGCCAGCAGGAGCGCGTGATGGGGTTCCTCGCCCGCGCGCGCGAGGCGCGCGCGACGATCCTCACCGGCGGCGAGACCCGCGGCGACCGCGGCTACTTCGTGGCGCCCACCGTGGTCACCGACGTCGAGCAGGACGCGGAGATCGTCCAGCGCGAGGTCTTCGGCCCGGTGGTCACGGTCCAGAGCTTCGACGACGACGCGGAGGCGATCGCACGCGCGAACGACGTGCGCTACGGCCTCTCGGCCTCGGTCTTCACGCGTGACGTGGCGCGCGCTTTGAACGCCACTCGCAAGCTGCAGTTCGGCGCCGTCTGGGTGAACGATCACCAGGTCCCGATCAGCTCGGAGATGCCGCACGGCGGCTTCAAGGAGTCGGGCTACGGCAAGGACATGTCCATGTACTCCGTGGAGGAGTACACGCAGATCAAGCACGTTTCGATCCGGCTCAACCAGGAGGTCTCGACGTGACAGATTCCGGTGCAGGGCAGGAGCTTCACCAGCGTCAATCGTCAGGCCTGGTCCGCCAGGGCAAGCCGTTCGACGCCTTCGCGTTCAACCTGTTTGGACTCACGATCGGCGTCGTCGCCGGTTGGATCCTGCTGTACGGGATCCCGTTCTACCCCGGCTCCAACGTGCTGCTGACGATCGTCATCTGCTTCGTCTGCAGCGCCGGCTTCGTACTCGTCTACGCCCTGTTCACGGCGATCATGCCGCGCAGCGGCGGCGACTACGTCTTCATCGGGCGCAGCCTGCACCCGAGCATCGGGTTCGCGGCGAACGCCAGCTTCATGTTCTGGGTCGTGATGTTCATCGCGATCAGCGGCATCCTGATCGCGCAGATCGGCCTGTCGACGATCTTCCGCCAGCTCGGCGCCGCCACCGACAACACCGACTGGGCGACGTGGGGCGACTGGTTCTACACGGACTGGGGCCAGTTCTGGTCTGGCCTGGCCGCCATCGCGATCCTCGGCCCGCTGGTCGTGGTCAGCCGGCGCGGGCTCAAGAACTACTTCACCTTCCAGAAGTACCTGATCATCTTCGCCCTCGGCACCCTGCTGATCACGATCATCGTGATGCTCGTGATGCCGGGCGACTCCTTCGTCTCCTCGTTCGACAACTACGTCCAGAAGTTCTCCGGCAAGAGCGGCGCGCACGCGGCGATGCTGGAGGCGGGCGGCTCGCACGGCGCGTTCAGCTTCAAGCAGAGCGCCCAGGCGATCGTCTGGCCCTTCTACGGCGTCTGCTTCCTCGTGATCTCTTGCTACTGGGCTGGCGAGTCCCGTCCCGGGTTGCGCGCCCAGCTGACCGGCATGGGCAGCTCGTTCATCACCGGTTTCGTGCTGCTGATGATCACGGTCGGCGTAGCTCTGATGGCCTTCGGCGTGGACTTCCTGAACGCCCTCGGCCTGGCCGACCCGACCAAGTTCGGGCTCGCGTTCACCCCGTTCTACACGGAGCTGGCGGGGACGTGGACGGGCTCGGTGATCGGCATCGTGATGACGCTCGGGATGACCGCCTGGCTGGTGAGCTATGTGCCGTTCCTCAGCATCATGGCCATCCGCAGCGTGCTGGCCTGGTCGTTCGACGGCGTGGCCCCGCAGTGGTTCGGCCGGGTGGACCGCCGCGGCAACCCGGTGAACGCCACGATCTTCTGTTACGCCCTGGCGCTCGTGCTGCTGGTGATCTATTCGTTCACCGACTGGCTCACGGTCACCACCCCGCTGCTCAGCTTCGCGTTCACGCTGTGGCTGACCTGCCTGGCGGCGATCGTGTTCCCGTACCGCCGGCGCAGTCTGTTCGAGGGCTCGCAGGGCGCGATCAAGGTGGGCGGCGTGCCGCTGCTCTCGATCGCCGGCGTGGCGGGCCTCGCGGGCCTGACCGTGATCATCGTGCTGCTCGTGACCGACGTGAACTCGGGCACGAACTGGCCGGCGGACAAGGGTCAGATCTACGCGATCATCGGCGCCTTCCTCGGCGCGGGTGCGCTGTGGGGCCTGTCAGCCGCGGTGCAAAGGGCGCGCGGGATCGACGTCGGCGACGCGTCTCGTACGCTGCCGGTCGAATGAGGCGGCGCGGGTTGAAGAGACGGGACGAGCTGCGGCTCTTCTTCGCCACGGACCTGCACGGCTCCGAGACCTGCTTCCGCAAGCTGATCTCGGCCGCGAAGGTCTACGAGGTCGACGCCCTCGTCATGGGCGGCGACCTCACGGGGAAGTCGCTGCGGCCGCTGGTCGCGGGCGAGCACGGGTACCACATCGGGCTCCACGCCAACGGCGGTCCCGTGCTCGACGAGGAGGAGGCGCAGGCGTACGCGAACGAGGCGGCGGCCGCGGGCACGTACTGCGTGAAGGTGGACGCGGCCGAGGCGGAGCGGCTGGCCGACCCGATGGGGGTGGACGCGCGCCTGACCGCGGAGGCGGCCGCGCGCGTGGCCGGGTGGATGGCCCTGGCGCAGGAGCGCTTGGCCGGCACCGACGTCCAGCTGTTCGTGACCGCCGGAAACGACGACCCGCCCGAGGTGCTCGCCGCCGCGGCCGGGGCGTACGGCGACAACGTGGTCTACTGCGACGGCGCCACGACGCGGATCCGCGACCGGGTGGACCTGGTCAGCTTCGGCTACAGCAACCCCACGCCGTGGCGCACCCCGCGCGAGCTCACCGAGGACGAGCTGCGGGAGCGCATAGAAGCCCTGATCGCCGGCGTCGACGACCCGAGCGAAAGCGTGTTCAACCTGCACGTGCCGCCCGTGGCGTCGGGGCTCGACCGCTGTCCTGAGCTGGACGCCTCGACCGATCCGCCCACCGTGGTCCGCATCGGCGGCGAGGTGGTCATCGGCGACGCCGGCAGCAGCGCCGTGCGGGACGCGCTGAGCGAGCACCAGCCGCTGGTGGGCCTGCACGGCCACATCCACGAGTCGCGCGCGTCCGCGAAGATCGGGTCCACGCTGGCGCTCAACCCGGGCAGCGACTACGGGGACGGACTGCTGCGCGGAGTCATCGTCGTGCTGGACGGGCGCCGCGTCGTCCACCAGTTCACATCTGGCTGATGAGCAGCCGAGACCCATGGAGGATCGTTCGATGACGGCTGCGCCGTTCACGTTCAACATCTGGGCCGACATGCGCCCGGCGCCGGGCAGCGGAGACTTCCCGCGCCGCTACGCCGAGGTCATCGAGGAGGTCGGCTTCGCCGAGCAGCGCGGCTTCAACGGCTTCTGGACGACCGAGAACCACGCCGTGGACGACGGCTACCTGCAGGCGCAGCTGCCGCTGCTCGGCGGGATCGCAACGGTGACCTCGCGCATGCGGCTGTTCACGAGCGTCTACCTGCTGCCCTTCTACGACCTGCGGCAGACCCTCGAGTCGACGATCGTCGTCGACCTGCTCTCGCAGGGGCGCATGGAGCTCGGCGTGGGCGCGGGCGCATACAAGCGCGAGTTCGAGCTGTTCGGGGCGGACTACCCGAATCGCGGGCAGTACATGGAGGACTCCGTGCCGCTGCTGCGCCAGGGCCTCGACACCGGCCAGCTGCCGGACGGCCCCGGGGGATCGCTCCAGCCGCTGATCCCGGGGCCGGCCCAGGACCGGCTGCCGGTGTTCGTTGGCGGGATGGCGCGGGTGGCGACCGACCGCGCGGTGCGGCTGGCGGACGGGCACTCCGCCTACGACTACGAGGCGCCCGAGGAGAACCTGCCGCGCTTCTACCGCGAGGTGCTCGGGCCGCTGCTCGAGCGGGAGGGTCGCTCGCTGGACAACTTCAGGTGGAAGGTGGCCACGCCGCTGTGGGTCTCCGACGACCCCGAGGCCGACTGGGCGGAGCTCTACGGCCCCGCGTTCGAGTACCAGCAGCGCAAGTACGTGGACTGGTTCGGCGACACCTCGGTGGACCCCGGCCTGCCCGGCGGGATCACCGACCGCAACGCGCAGTTCGTCGGCACGCCCGAGGACGTGGCCGTGCGGCTGTTCGACACCTGGCGCCAGGCCCCCTGGCACGACTACGGCTTCTTCTATCGCCTGCCCGGGATCCCGCACGAGCGGGCGCTCGAGCACCTCGAGCTGATCAGCTCTCGCCTCGTACCCGAACTGGCCCGCCTTGCGGCCGCCGAAGGAGTCCAGACCGCATGACCGAGCTCACCTCGCTCACAATCCCCGCCCGCGAGGGCAGGGCGCTGCCCGTGAAGGCGGGTCAGCGGCTGAAGCTGAGCACGCCGAAGGGCCAACAGGCGGTCGACTTCTTCGCCTACGAGGACGGCAACCTCGATGCCTGGCTGTCCGCGACGCACACGTGGATGTCCACCGGGTCGCTGCGGCCGCGGGAGGGCGACACGTTCCTCACCCGCTTCCGCAGCCCGATCATGAAGTTCGTCGAGGACGGCGCCGGCGGGGTGCACGACATGCTGCTGGCCGCCTGCGACGAGATCCGCTACCGCGAGTACGGCATCAAGGGCAGGCCCGGGTGCGGCGACAACCTGATCACCGCGATGGCCGCCCTGGGACACGAGGTGACGGTGGTCCCGCAGCCGATCAACTTCTTCACCAACACCGAGGTGGGCCCCGACCTGGCGCTGGGGGGCGGGCCCAACCCGGTCCCGCCCGGCGGCTACGTGGTCGTGGAGGCGCTGGTCGACGTGATCTGCGCGGCGTCCGCCTGCCCGTGGGACCGCACCGAGCCCTGGGTGGTCAACTCGCCCGAGGGGCCGTCCGAGATCGAGGCGACCGTCCTCGCGCCCTAGGTACCTGGAGTCGACGGAGGCACACATGACGAACAGCACACTTGAAACGCTGATCACCAAAGAGGAGCTCGACGCCGTCCGGCGGCCCGAGCTCGAGGCGTCGAACCTCTCGCCCCACTACTACTGGGCGCCGGAGATCTACGAGCTGGAGCTGGAGAGCGTGTTCCTGCGCGAGTGGATCTGCGTGGGCCGCGCGGACGAGATCCCCGATGTCGGCGACTTCTTCACGCGCACGATCGCCAGCGAGAACGTGATCGTGGTGCGGGACACGCCCGACACGCTGCGGGCGCACTCGAACTTCTGCCGTCACCGGGGCTGCGCGGTGGTCACCGAGCCGGCCGGCAACACGAAGTCGTTCCGCTGTCCCTACCACGGCTGGATGTACGCCCTCGACGGCGAGCTGCGCGGCGCGCCGGAGTTCAAGTTCACCGCTGACTTCTCCAAGCAGGACTACCCGCTGCTGTCGGTCAAGCTCGAGGTCTACGAGGGCTTCGTGTTCGTGAACTTCGACGAGGACGCGACGCCGCTCGCCCCGCGACTCACCGACACGACCAAGTGGGGACGCGAGCTGTACGGGATGGCCGACCGCCGCACCACCCACCGCTGGGAGTGGCAGCTCGACTGCAACTGGAAGGCCTATGTCGAGAACTTCCTCGAGGAGTACCACGTGCCGTGGGTGCACGCCGAGACGTTCCAGCCCGACGTGCCGATGAAGGACTGGGTCGACTTCCCGGACATCTCCGACCAGCCCTGGGACCTCCAGCTGGCTCAGCTGCCGCTGTACACGTTCAGCGACTCGGGCCAGCCGCTGTTCCCGTTCAACCCGGCGCTGCATGACCTGCCCAAGGAGTTCGCCGGGCTGCCGGTGTGGTGCGTGTACCCGTCGTTCATGTGCCTGCCGGCATCCGACGCCACGCTCTACTACGTGGCGTTCCCGGACGGACCGGAGAAGACGACCGTGATGATGCGGCTGTGCCTGCCGAACGACGTGGCGGACGCCTACGAGGCGGGTGACCCCGAGGTCGTCCCCAAGGTCGAGGAGTACGTGCGCAACTCGGACGAGTTCATCCTCGAGGACAACCGCATCTGCGAGCTGCAGCAGGCGGGCCTGCGCACGCGGCGCGGTGGCCGCGGGCGCTACTGCAAGCACGAGCCGCTGGTCTGGAAGATGCACAACTGGCTGATCAGGACCGCCTACGAGGCGGTGGCCTCGGGAGGAAACGGCGCCGGCAACGGCAAGGCGGGATGAGGGACGGCCACCGGGTCATCGACACCGACAGCCACGTCGCTCCGGCGGTCGAGCTGCTCTACGAGCAGGGCGCCCCGGAGTTCCGCGGCCGCTGGGAGCAGCTCAAGCTCCATCTGAAGCTGCGCGAGTCGCTGCCGTCGCGGCCGGGCGATTGGGAGCGGCCGTGGCTCGAGCTGGCGGTCGCGCCGTCTCTGTACGCGGACAGCCCCTCCGATCCGGGCGACTCCTCCGACGTAGAGGCCGGCGTCCTGCACGACAACCCCGGCGGCCGGTTGCGCTTCATGGACTCCGAGGGGATCGACGAGCAGCTGATCCTGCCCGGCGGCGTCGCGGCCGCGAGCACGGGGCTCGACGTGGGCCTGTCGACGGGGCTGCTGGCCTCCTACAACCGCTACGTGCTCGACTACTGCGCGGCGGACCCGCGGCGCCTGCGCGCGGCGATCCAGCTGCACGGCGCCGACCCCGAGTGGTCGGCCGCTGAGATCGCCCGCCACGCGGACGCCGTGGCGGTGGCCGCGTTCACGGTCTGCCTGCCCGAGGGGCTGGCGATCGACGACCCGTCCCTGGAGCCGATCTGGGCGGCGAGCGCGGAGGCCGACCTGCCGCTCTTCCACCACGCGTTCCTGGAGGACACGCCGTACTTCCCCGGGTACCGGGACCTGTGGGGCAACTCGCCGCTGGCCCGGGCGGCGGCGCACCAGTGGAGCGCGCAGCGGCTCGTGGGCGCACTCGTCCTCGCGGGCACCTTCGACCGGTGGCCGCGCCTGCGGGTCGCGATCGGGGATGCCGGCGCCGGCTGGCTGCCCGCGTGGCTGCATCAGCTGCGCGGAGGGGCCGCGGCGGGCGCGGCCAACGAACGCGATCCGGTCGACTACGCGCGCGAGGGGCGCATCTGCGTGGCGCTCGAGCCGCACGAGGGCGAGGCCATGGCCGAGAGCGTGGTGTCGCTCGTGGGCGAGGAGGCCCTGGTCTGGCAGTCGCACTTCCCGGGCCCCGGCCCGACGGGCTCGCCGGCCGACGTGCTGGGCTGGAAGAACGTGTCGGAAGGCGTCAAGCAGAAGGTGCTGGCGGGCAACGCGGAGCGCTGCCTGCGGCTGCTGTAGCCGGCCGCTCCGACGGGCCGGGGAGGCGGGGGTGGGCCCCGAAACGGGGGTTATGTCTGACGTTGGGGGCCCACACCCTTCCCGCGAACGCCCAGGGTCCACCTTTATCGCCGTGGTTGGCCGGCGCCCAGGTGAGCGCGGGAGGAAGCCGCCGGGAGGCGCTCGGGGCCTAGGTCAGCGCCTCGTCCGGCACGTCGTACCAGCGCACTCGTGTTCCGATCCTCGCGCGCATCTTCCACTTGCGCGTCTTTGGCGTGCTCTCCGCCCGGGCCAGGATCTCCTCGACCCGCTCGCTGACCGCGTCGGCGCCGTCGAAGTCGGGCAGCTCGCGGGTGTAGGCGCTCACACGCTCGAGCGCCAGCGTCGCGGTCTTCCACCAGCCCCAGTCGCCGCCCAGGATCTCGGCTATGTAGTCGATGTCGATGCCCTCCGCCGACACCGGGTGGTCGCGCAGCAGCGCCACAGCGTCCTTGAGGTCGCGCTCGTTCACCTCCACCACCTGGAGCTTGAGCAGCAGCAGGTCGGCCAGGGGCAGCGTCTCGGCGTCGACCGACAGCCGGTCGCGCAGGTCGAGCGTGTGGCACATCGAGACGGAGTCGAGGAACACGTCCGCCTCGCGCTCCGCGCGCGGGTCCCAGAAGAACAGCCGCTGGTGTCCGTGGAGCGTGTTGAACTCCTCCTCGGGGCGGTAGCCGGCCCCCTTGAACAGCTCCTCGACGCGCGGGCGCTCCTTGGCATTGGCGATGAAGTCGATGTCCTTGTACGCGCGGCTGAGCGGCGGGCGGAGGGCCGAAGGGCAGCGGCACGCGATCGCCACGCCACCGAGCAGCCGCACGTCCAGCCCGCTCGCGCCGGCCAGGCCGACGATCCGCCGACCCTCGTCGGCGGGATCGGCCAGCGACTCAGGCGCCAGGTCCATCGCGTTCCGCCGACAGCACCTCGATCAGGCGCGCCTCGTCGGCGACCTTCTGGCTGAGGATGCGCTCGGCCACGGCGCAGGTGGGGAAGTCCCGGCCGGTGGTGAGGTCGCAGATCTCCCACCAC
>JAXDIH010000130.1:0-17609 GCA_034664105.1 Thermoleophilaceae bacterium | reverse complement strand
CCACGGCGCTCGTGGCCCTCGGCGGCGTGCTCTACACCGCGGGCGCCGTCGTGTACGGGCTCAAGCGGCCCGACCCCGCGCCCCGCGTCTTCGGCTACCACGAGGTCTTCCACGCGTTCACCATCGCAGCCGCCGCGCTGCACTACGCCGTGATCGCGTTCTGGGTCCTGCCGCTGGCGGGCTAGCGCCCTAGCGCCGAACGGTCGCTGGGGGCTTGCAAACGGCGGTCGGACGGGAGACAATCGCCGCCGACTCGTGGGGGTGTGATGCGTCGTCTTCTCTTGACACTTGCGATGGCCGGGGCGCTTGCCGCGGTCCCGACCGCTCAGGCGGGCGCTGCTGTGCGGCCGCCGCCGAAGTGCTCCGCCAGCAACCTGACGACCTGCGCGGCGTCGCTGCTGCTCTACGCCGATTGCCTGATCGCCGAGAGCGTCCTGACGCAGTCGCCCGGCAACTGCCGCCCGCGCTAGCGCCGGCGTGGCATCCGTCGCCCGCGGCGCCTAGGCCAGGTTGGACTTGCGCGGGTAGACGACCGTGGGATCGGTCAGCACGTTGACGAGCGCCGGGCGGCCGGCTTCGAACGCCCGCGCCAGCGCCGGCTTGAGATCGGCCGGGGCGCGGACCAGCTCCCCATGCCCGCCCAACGCCTCGACCACCTGGTCGTAGCGCGTCTCGGGCCGCAGGTCCGCCGCCACCGAGTACCCGTACAGGAACTCCATCGGGTGCTTCTCCAGCGCCCAGATGCCGTTGTTGCCCATCACGCCCACGATCGGTAGTCCGTGGCGCACGAAGCTGTCGAACTCCATCCCGGCAAAGCCGAACGCGCCGTCGCCGAGCAGCAGGCAGACCTGGCGGTCCGGGTGGGCGACCTTCGCCGCCAGCGCGTAGCCGGGGCCCGACCCGAGGCAGCCGTACGGACCGGGATCCATCCAGCAGCCGGGCTGGTAGGTCTCGATCACCCGGCCGGCGAACGAGACGAAGTCGCCGCCGTCGCCGATGACGATCGCGTCGCGGTCGAGCACCTGGTTCAGCTCGTGGTACACGCGCAGCGGGTGCAGCGGCGCCCGGTCGTCGGTCAGGTCGGTCTGCTCGCCGGCGCGCTTCTCGTTCTCCACCTCGCGCAGCTCGTTCGCCCAGCCGCTGCGGTCGGGGCCACCGGCGGCGCCCTCGCGCAGTGCGTCCAGCGTCGCCGCCACGCCGCCGTACAGCTCGGCCGCCACCTCGCGCGGGTGCGGCCGCTCGGGCGGTGACGAGCCCAGCACCACGACCTGCGTTTCCTCGCCGAACGAGCCGCCGAAGCCGAGCCTGAAGTCCATCGGCACGCCCACCACCAGCGCCAGGTCGGCGCCCTTCAGCCCCGCGCCGCGGGCGCGCGAGAAGAACATCGGGTGGTCGGCCGGCACGCAGCCGCGGGCCAGGCCGTTCAGGAACACCGGCACCGACAGCTCCTCGCACAGCCGCAGGAGCGCCTGCTCGCCGCGCGCCCAGTACAGCCCTGTGCCGGCCATCACCACCGGCTTGCGCGCGCCCTTCAGCAGCTCGGCTGCGCGGTCGAGCGCGTCGCCGTCGGCCGCCGGGAGCAGCAGCGGATCGGGGATCGAGGCGGGAGCATCGCCGCTCGCGTCCGACTCCATGAAGACCTGGTCGAGCGGGAAGTCGACGAAGGCGGGTCCGGTCGGCGCCTCGGTTGCCGCGCGCATGGCATCGTCGATCAGCCCGGGGATGTCGGCGGTCGTCTCCGCCGTCCGGGCCAGCTTGGTCACCGGCGACACGAACGGGATGTGGTCGATCTCCTGGAGCGAGCCTTGCCCCCACCGGAAGCCGGGGGCTCGCCCGCCGAGCACGACCATCGGCGAGCCGTTCTGCAGCGCCGACGCCATGCCGCTCATGCCGTTGGTCACGCCGGGGCCGGCCGTGAGCGCGGCCACGCCGGGCTCGCGGGTGGCCTTGGCCCAACCCTCGGCGGCGAACGCGGCTGACTGCTCGTGACGGACGTCGACGATGTCGATGCCCTCCTCACGGCAGCCGTCGTAGATCGAGAACAGGTGCCCGCCCGAGAGCGTGAAGAGCTTGGAGACACCGTGGGCCTTCAGCCGCTTGGCAACCAGCCGCCCACCGTGCAATTGCGTGTCTTGCTGAGTCTCGGTACCGGTTGTCATAAGGGGCGCGAGCCTACTGGATCGGGTATACACCGAGCCTCGATGACGGGGTCGCTCAATGGTGATTTCGCTGGGACCTTTCCCTACGAGTCTCGCTTCGTGAGCGCGGGCGACGTGAGCCTGCACTACGTCGACGAAGGACCGCCCGAGGCGGCCCCGCTGCTGTTCGTACACGGCAACCCCACCTGGAGCTATCTGTGGCGGCGCCAGATCGCCGAGCTGAGCTCCAAGGGGCACCGCTGCGTCGCCTTCGACCACATGGGCTTCGGGCGCTCCGACAAGCCCCCGCAGCTGTCCGCCTACCCGCTGGAGCGGCACGTGGCCAACGCCGTCGCGCTGATCGACGCGCTCGATCTCCACGACGTCACGCTGGTCGGCCACGACTGGGGCGGGCCGATCGGGCTGGGCGCCGTGCTCGACCGCGGCGATCGGCTCAGCCGGATCGTCCTGATGAACACCTGGGCATGGGAGCTGCCCAGCTTCCTACCGCCGTTCCTGCGCGAGTTCCGCACGGACGGGCTCGGCGAGATCCTCGCCCTCGGAGGCAACCTGTTCGTCGAGTCGATCCCCGGCGGGATGCACCGCCGCGACACCGACCCGGTGATGATGGAGGCGTACCGCGCTCCCTTCCCGGACTACTGGTCGCGCGCGGGGACGCTGGCGTTCCAGCGCGAGATCCCGCTGACCGAGCGCGACCGCAGCGCGCCGGTGATGGCCTCGATCCACGAGCGCCTGGCGGACGTCGACGTGCCGGTGCTGCTCGTGTGGGGTATGCGTGACCCCGTCTTCCAGCCGGTCTTCCTCGAGCAGTGGCAGGAGCTGTTCCCCAAGGCGCGGACCGTCGAGCTGCCCGAGGCGTCTCACTTCCTCGTCGAGGACGACCCCGACGGCGTGACCGGCGCTATTGAGGGTTTCCTGCGCTGACGCGCCGCGAGGCGGCTTCGATGCTCTCGACGTTGCGCGGCAGCACCTCGACGCGCAGGCGGTTGCCGAACACCACGTGCAGCACCACGCCGCCGAAGCGCTCGGAGAGCAGGCGGGCGTCGCGCTCGGCGTCGTCCACCTCCTGAGCGGAAAGGCCGCAGGCCTCGAGGAAGCGCCGCGCGATCGGCCCCTCGAGCTCGCGGGTGGAGAGCTCGAGCTGCTCGGTGCGGAACAGGCCGGTGGTCACGCCAGCCGTCGGCGAGACGACCACGGCCGCCATGTCGTCGGACAGGACGTTGGCCTCGGCGGCCACGCGCTCGATCAGCCGGCGCGCGGTGGCGTTCTCGCCGATCTCGGCGAGCAGCTCGGTCAGGCGCTCGCGTCCGAGGATGCCGTCGGGCGTGCGCGCCTCGATCAACCCGTCGGTGAACAGACAGGCGACCGCACCGGGGACCAGTGGCACAGTCGTCTGGCGCAGGCCGGTGCGCACGCCAACGCCGATCGGCGGTGAGGAGGCCGCGGTGATCGGGTGGTGCGGTTCGGGGCCGACCACGATAGGCGCGGGGTGCCCGGCGCTGGCGTAGGTGAGCGAGCCCGTGTCCGGGTCGTGCACGGCCAGCAGCACGGTCGCGAAGTCGCCGCCGAGGTTGTCGTCGATCACGCGGCCGGCAACCTGGAGCGCGACGCGCGGCTCCAGCCCCGCCTCGAGGTAGGCGCGCAGCGTGTAGCGCATGAAGGCTGTGCGGGCGAGCGCGCCGCGGCCGTGGCCGGACACGTCCCCGAGGATGAACCCGACGCGCCCGCCGCTGAGCGGCAGCACGTCGTAGAAGTCTCCGCCGGCGCCGGGACCGTCGGCCGGCCGGTAGGCCACCGAGGTGAGCAGCGCGCCGACCTTGTCGGGCACGGGGGGCAGCAGCGCGGTCTGGAGCAGCCCGACCTCCTGCAGCAGCTCGCGGCGCTGACGCGCGAGGCGCCGCGCCCTCAGGGCGGCCAGCAGATAGCCGATGCCGAGCATCACCGACAGCGCGGCGAGCGCGGCCAGCGCGGCCTTGAGCTCGTCCGGCACGACTTCGACCAGGCGCTCCACCGTGTTGGTCACGACGTTCGAGCCCTCGTCGCCGTTGCCGGCTCCGCCGTTGCCGTTGCCGTTGCCGCCGGCCCCGCCGCCGTTCCCGGCGCCCGGCTGCTCGCCCGGCTGCGCCGCGGCGAGCTGCGTGCCCGCCGGCAGCGCACCGCCGGCGCCGGTGCCACCGTTGGCGACCGTGCCGCCGTTGTTCTGGGAGGCCACGCCGAAGGCGGCCTTCTTCGCGGCGCCCGAGCCACCGCCGAGGCTCTCGGCGTCCTTCACGCTGCCGAGCCCGCTGCCGGTCTGGACCTCGGGCGCGCCCGGCTCGCTTCCCGGAGGGCTGGACGGGCCCGGCTCGACGCCGGTGTCCTGCGGCAGCGTCACCTGCGGCCGCGAGTTCGGATCGGGGCCCGGTTCCTCGAGATCGGGCTGGTCGCTGCCGGGGTCCTGTCCCTTGCTGCCGCCGCTGGGCGGGATCACTTCCCCGTCCGGGCCTGCGTCGGGCGGGGTGTCCGGGTCGGCCGTGCCGTCGCCCTCGTCGCCTCCGCTCGGCGGGCCGTTGCCGGTGCCCGGCTCCTCCCCGGGGGCCTCCGTGCCCGGCTGCTGCGGGGGCTGTTCGGGCGGCTGTTCCGTGGTGGGTCCCTCGTCCGTCGGCGGCTCGGGCGTGGTGCCCTCGTCCGGTGGCGGCTGGGTGCCCGTGTCGCCATCCGCGGGCGGCTCGTTGGTCGAGTCGCCGGCGGTCGGCGGCTGCGTCGCTGTGCCGTCGCCGGGCGGGGTCTCCGTCGCCGGTCCCTGGTCCGCCGGCGGCTGCGCGTCGGGCCCCTGGTCGGCCGGGTGGTCGCCCCAACCGTTGTTGGCCTCGGCGCTCGCCAGCGGCCCGCTCGACCCGCCCGCGAGCAGCACGATCGCGATCGCGAAGAACAGCGTGACGGCCGTTCCGGCACGCGCCGCTAATACCTGCGCGCGATGGCGCAGGAGGTGGGAGGGGGCCACGCTAGTTATGTCGGCTGATCACGCGTCCGTGATGAGGGTTAGGAGGGGGCGGCTCGGACGATCGTCCACGCTCGAGTCGTGGGCGCGCGGGAGCGCGAGATGCTGATCCCTCCCACTCTGCCTCACCTCGGGCTTCCATGCCACCGGTGAATGTTATTCGTCCTTGGGACGCTCCTCGCCCGGCCAGACGCCGGTCGTACGCCAGAAGACCCGCCGGGAGTAGTGGTCCGTGGCCTCCTTCACGGCGCGGAAGATCGCGCCCTGAACGGCAGCCGCCAGGAGCAGCTTGCGCCAGTCGATCTTGCGGTGCTTCGAGTCGGGCGGTTCCTCGTCGTCGACGACCCCCCAGAGAGCGTCGAAGATCTTCTTCGACACGAAGCCCGCGAGCAGCCCTCCACTCACGCTCACGGGCACGAACAGGAGCTTGGCCATTGCGGTTGTATACCCGACCGGGGGCGGCGCAGTCAGGCCGCCTACCATGGCCCTGCCCGGGTAGGCGAACTGGCACAGCCGGCGCCCTTAAAAGGCGCTGCTCGCGAGAGCATTGTGGGTTCGAGTCCCACCCCGGGCACTCGCAGCCGCGCAACTTTGCGCTTGCTACGGTGTCGCAAGGGTCGGGTACCCACTTTTGGAAGCTTCCGCTCTTCAACACGCCGCGCGGCTTCCCGCGCTGGCTGGACGGTCGCCACTGCTCCGCCTTCAGAGCGACGAGCGGCTCGTTGCGCTGATCCGTCGTGGCCACCACGGCGCCTTCGAGGCGCTCGTTCAGCGCTACCAGCCGCGGCTGCTCGCGTTCTGCCGTCACATGCTCAGCTCCACCGAGGACGCCGAGGATGTCCTGCAGGAGGTCTTCGCCGCCGCCTTCAACGCGATCTGCGCCGACGAGCGCCCCATCAACGCGCGCCCGTGGCTGTACCGGATCGCGCGCAACCGCTGCCTCAACCACCTGCGCCGCCCGCAGGCATCGGGTCAGGACTCGATGGACATCTTCGAGCGCGACGGCGGGATCACCACCGCCGACACGGTCCACAAGCGCGAGGAGTTCCGCCACATCGTGGCCGACGTCCAGGAGCTGCCGGAGACGCAGCGCACGGCGCTGCTGCTGCGCGAGATCGACGCGCTCTCCTACGACCAGATCGCCGAGGCGATGGACACGACCGTGCCGAGCGTCAAGTCGCTCCTCGTGCGCGCGCGCGTGGCGCTCGCCGAGGCTGCCGAGGCGCGACTGCTCACATGCGCCGAAGTCCGGCTCGAGCTCGGGCGCGTGGCCGAGGGCATCGCGCGCACGTCCGCGCCGCTGCGCCGTCACCTCAAGACCTGCGATCGCTGCCGCACGTTCCGGACGGAGCTGCGCAGGACCAACAAGGCGCTCACCGCCATCTACCCCGTCGGCCCGCTGCTCCTCTTCAAGAAGCTCTGGATCGCCAAGCTCGGCTTCGGGGCAGGCGCCGGCGCCGCGGCAACTTCGACCGGGGGCGCCGCCACCGGCGTAGGCGTGGCCGGCGCGACCGCGGCCGCCGCGGGTGGCATCACGGCCGGCGGCTTCACCGCCGGTGGCGCCCTCTCTGCCGGCCTCTCGACGGTCGCCTCGAAGGCCGCCGCCGGCATGGCCGCGGCGGTGATCGTCACGGCCGGCGCCGTCGAGGTCAAGCACGTCGCCCAGCCGAGGGTCGCGCCAGCCAGCCAGGTGGCCGTCGCCCCGGCCGTCCCGCCCGCCGCGCCGGCGGCGCCGGCGCAGGCCAAGAAGCCCACCAAGGTGGCGCGCGCCGTGGTCGAGCCCAAGCCCGAGCCCGCGCCGGTCGCGCCGCCGGTGGACGCCGTCACGGCACCGCCGCCGGCCCCCGTCGAGGCCCCGGCTCCCGATCCGGCCGTGGAGCCCGTGCAGGAGGAGGGCTCGACCGTCGTGCTGCCGCCGCGCGGTACCGACGACCCCACCGCCGCCCCGCCTGCGACCGACCCGGCCGCTCCCGGCACGACACCCGGCCAGGGCACTGTCACGCCGCCGGCCCAGCAGCAGCCCGTGCCGCCGGCGCCGCCGGCCGGCGAGCCGGGCTCCGGCCAGACGCCGGCCCCGCCGCCGCTGCCTTAGCCTGCGCGGCCGTGATCGACTTCGACGACTTCCTGGCGGTCGACATCCGCGTGGGGCGGATCGTGCGAGTGGAGGACTTCCCCGAGGCGCGCAAGCCGGCGTGGAAGCTCACGCTCGACTTCGGCCCCGAGCTGGGCGAGCGCAAGTCCTCGGCCCAGGTCACCAACTACACCCGCGAGGAACTCGAGGGCAGCCTGATCGTGGCGGTGGTCAACTTCCCGCCGCGGCAGATCGGACCGGTCAGGTCCGAGGTGCTCGTGCTCGGGGTGCCCGACGAGGACGGCAACGTGATCCTGCTGCGGCCCGACTCGGACGTGCCGGTCGGCGGCCGGATGTCCTAGGCGGGCGTCGAGTCGGACGCTAGGCGGGCGTCAAAGTCGGGCGCTAGGCGGGCGTCAAAGTCGGGCGCTAGGCGGGCGTCGAGTCGGGCGCCGGCGCCAGGCCGATCACCTTCAGCCGCCGCTCGAGCGCCTTCATCGCGAACGCGCGGGTCTCGTCCATCGTCGCGCCCAGCACCTCGGTCTCGCCCTCGACGTACCACTTGGGCGTCAATACTCCGTCGGCGATCGGGGCCACCTCGGTCAGCGTGCGCGTGATCGCCTCGCCGTACTTGGGGTCCGCCTGAGCCATGTCGCGCAGGAAGCGCGCGCCGAAGGCCACGTGGCGGTGCTCGTCGCGGGCGATGTTGTTGAAGCCCTGGACGAAGCCCGGCAGCGTGCCGACCTGCTCGTTGTACTCGAGGATGAAGTGCTGGCCGGTCAGGGCGAGCATGCCCTCGATGACCATGTGGTAGAGCGTGATTGCCTCGACCAGCGCCACCAGGTCCTCGGGCTTGCGCGCGAGGTGATCGACGCGGCCCTTGAGCATCTCGTCGAAGAGCTGGTCGAACTCGGGATTCACGTGCGCGCTCGTCTCGGCGAGGCGGTCCTGCAGGTTGGTCGCCTCCAGCACGCCGACCTCGTCGTAGAAGCGGTTGAAGAAGCGCACGTGGCGCGCCTCGTCGGCGATCTGCGTGCAGAGGAAGATGCGCATCTCCTCGGTGGGCGCGGCGCGCATCATCGGGCCGAGCTCCTCTGCGACCTTCTGCTCGCCGATGAAGAACGAGGACAGCCCGTACATGCGCTGGAAGCGCTCCTCCTCGGGGATGCGCTCGTGCCAGTCGATGCGATCCTGGGTGAAGTCGAGGTCCTGGGTGGCCCACTGCTGGCGCTCCCAGAGGTTGTAGAGCTGCTCGTAGCTGAGCAGGTGCACCTCGCCGCGATCGGCGGACTCCAGCAAGCCGGGGTCGCTGGTCGCCTGGAAGTCCTCACGTTCGGTTCGCTGAGTGGCGGTCTCGCTCATGACGCGCAGCGTACCGGACGTTTGGCTGGCCAGCCAGACAAGGAGTGCGTCCGGGGGCTCGCGCCCCCGGTCCCCCGTGCAGCGTCGGCCGGTTGGCTAGGGGCCGGGTTCCGCGGTCGCCTCGACCTCGACGCGCGATTGGCCGCCAGGGCCGACGGCGAGCCCGACGAGCGAAGCCCCGGGCCGCAGGCCGTCGAAGGTGGTCGAGACGGAGCTGAGCCCGTCCCCGGCCTTGACGGTCTTGCCGCCGAACGTCACGGCGTACTCCGCGCCGTCGCGCGAGCGCAGCTCCACGCGCACCGAGATGAACGCGGGCACCCGCACCTTGCTCGGCGTGATCTTGCCGTTGTCGCCGGTGAACAGCGCCAGCGTCTGGGCCGGCTCCTCGTCGCCGGCTCCGCCGGTGCCGCCCTCCGGCACCCCGTTGCCGTTGCCGTCGTTGGGCAGGGTCTCGGTGCCCGGGTCGGGCGTCGTGGGCTCGGTCTCGGTCTGGGCCTCGGTCTGGGTCTCGGTCGTCGTCTCGACCGTGCCCGTGGACTCGGGCTTCGTGGTCGCCGAGGAGCCGCTCTCGTCGTCGCCGCCGCACCCGCCCAGAACGAGCGCCAGCAGCAGCATCGGGAGCAGCAGTTTGCGAATGGAGCGAATCGACACAATCATGGGAATGGATGACCGAGAGGCCATGGACACACGGTAATCGCGTGATCGGCGTCGATCGCGCCAGGCGTCGCCTGTGGGTCTGCGGTCAGCGCGTGCACCATGGCCCCACCGGCCTGTTCCTCGCCGCCCTCGGCGCAGCCCTGGTCGCCCACGACTGGAAGGACCGCCCGGTCTGGTTCCAGCGTGGGTGGCAGCAGCGATAGCGCTCAGGCCGAGAAGCTCTCCCCCGGCTCGAGAATCTGCACCTTCGACGAGGTCTGCGACTCGACGTCCGCCTTGAATGCCTCGGCGTCGGTCTCGATCGGCGGGAAGGTGTCGTAGTGGCAGGGGATCACCGTCGTGGCGCCCACGAACTCGGCCGCCGTGACCGCGTCGATGCGGTCCATCGTGTAGTGGCCGCCGATGCACATCAGGGCCACGTCGATCGGGTCGCCGCGACCGGCCACCAGCTTCAGGTCGGAGAACAGCGCAGTGTCGCCTAGGTGGTAGACGAGCTTGCCGCCGATGTTGATCAGCAGGCCGGCCGGGATGTTGACGGTGCCGTTCGGGGTGGTCGAGGTGTGCCACGCCGGCGTCAGCTTGACCCAGCCCCAGTCGAACTTGACCGTGCCGCCGATGTTCGGGTCGCTCACGTTCTCCACGCCCGCCTCGCCGAGCTCGCCGGCGATCTCGACGATCGCCACGACCTGTGCGCCGGTGCGCTTGGCGATGTCCACGACGTCGCCGAAGTGATCGGCGTGCCCGTGCGTGAGCAGGATGTGCGTGGGGTCGAGCTCTGAGGCCTCGACCGGTGACTTCGGGTTGCCCGTCACGAACGGGTCGATGAGGACGCGCGTGTCGCCCTCCGTGATCTCGAAGCATGCGTGCCCGAGGAAGCGGATGTCCACGTTTTCAGTCTCCTTGAATGTTGTCTTCAGGGTGCAGTTCCCGGGCGAGCTCCCAGCCAACCGCCACGCCGACGAGCATGCCCATGCGGGTCTCCTCGGCCAGCAGCGTCTCGATGCGCTCGGCGCGCAGCACTTCGTCCGGCTCGGCGAGGATGGCGCGCACCTGCGACGCGTGGGCGGCGCCGAACCAGCCGCCCTCCTCCAGCGCGTGGCCGAGCACGCGCTGCAATTGCGGCGCCAGCACCCCAAGGGCGCGCTCGGCGCCCGCGAAGCGCTCCGGATCGGAGAGCGCCCGGACGGCCGCCTCCACCTGCTCGTCCGTGAACACCCGCGAGATACTAGGCCGCGGACTTCAGCATCGACGCGTCGGAGCCGATCTGAGTGGGTGTGGACCGATCTGTCTCATCACCGGTGCAGCAAGCGGCCGGTGCGCGGGCGGGCTGGCGCGAGCTGGAGTCCGAGCTAGGACGGCTGCTGGACGGACGCCTGGTCACGCCGGTGTTCCAGCCGGTCGTCGACCTGGACAGCCGGCTGGTCGTGGCGTACGAGGCGCTGGCGCGCGGGCCGGCAGGCAGCCCGCTCGAACAGCCCGCGGCGCTGTTCCCCGTGGCACGCGAGGCGGGCAGGCTTGCCGAGCTGGACTACCTGTGCCGCGCGCGGGCCGTCCGCCTGGCCCTGGACGCGGAGCTGCCGAGCGGCATGGGCCTGCTCGTGAACGTGGAGCCGGCCGCGCTGTCCGACCCGTGCCCGGACGACCTGCTCGCCGACCTGGACCCGCCGGTGGGCCTGCGGCCGTTCGTCGAGATCACCGAGCGCGCGCTCACCGGCCGGCCGGCCGAGCTCCTCCGCGAGGTGAGCAGCATGCGCGACCTCGGCTGGGGGATCGCGCTAGACGACGTCGGCGCCGACATGCGCTCCCTGGCGCTGATGCCGCTGGTGCGCCCGGACCTCGTGAAGCTCGACCTGCGCCTCGTGCAGGAGCACCCCACCACGGAGATCGCCGAGATCGTGAATGCCGTGCTCGCCGAGCGCGAGCGCAGCGGCGTGACGATCTTGGCCGAGGGCATCGAGACCGACGAGCACCTCGAGACCGCCAGGGCGATGGGCGCGACGCTCGGGCAGGGATGGCTGCTCGGCCGCCCCGGGCCGCTGCCGGCCAGCGCGCCGCCGTCGGGGCCCGCGCCGCCCGTGCTGCACCACGAGCCCGCGCTGAGCGCCACGACGCCGTTCGAGGCGATCTCGCCGGGGCGCGACGTGCGGCGCTCCGACAAGGCGCTGCTGCTGGCGATGAGCCTCCACCTGGAGCGCGAGGCGAGCCGCGTCGGGCCCGGGGCGATCATCCTCAGCGCGTTCCAGGAGGCCGCCCGCTTCACCCCGAAGACGATCCGGCGCTACGAGCGCCTGGCCGCGACCAGCTCGTTCGTGGTGGCGCTCGGCGTCGGCATGCCGGCGCGTCCGGCGGCGGGCGTGCGCGGCGCCCACCTTGACCCCGCCGACCCGCTGCGCGGCGAGTGGAGCGTCGTGGTGCTCGGGCCTCATTTCGCCGGCGCCCTCGTGGCGGTGGACCTGGGGGACGGCGGGCCGGACCTGGAGCGCCGCTTCGACTATGCGCTCACCTACGACCGGACGGCCGTCGTCGAGGCCGCGCGGACGCTCACGCGCCGGGTCGAGCGCCTGGCCTAGTACGCGCTCTTGCGCGTGAACAGCGGCAGCGTGAGGCCCAGCAGCGCGCCGGTGATGGAGCCGCCCACGGCCGCGCCGATGTTGGCAGCTTCCTCCGCCGCCGACAGCAGCACCAGCGCGATCGCGATCACGTAGACGCCGAGCAGGTCGTGCTCGCGCTCGTCCGAGCGGCGCGCGGCCAGGCGGTCGTCCACGAGCCAGGCGCACAGCAGGCCGAGCGCCGAGCCGTTCGCGCCATAGGCCAGGAAGCCCTCGGTGTTGGTGAACAGCGGCGGCGTCTCGACGAGCGCGACGAACGCCATGCCCACGGCACCGGAGAGGACGAAGACGGCCACTACGGGCAGCGGGCCGAAGCGGCGCTCCAGCAGCATGCCGAAGATGCCAACGGCCACCAGCGCAACGAACGCGTAGCCGATCTGGTCGGCGAACAGGAAGGGCGCCGCGAAGAAGCGCCACGGCTGCTCGTCGACCGGCACCACCAGGTAGCCGAGGTCTACGTTGGGGTCGGCGCGGAACAGGAGGATCGAGAGCAGGCAGGCGAGGATCAGCCCGAAGGTCGCGTACGGCCGTGTCTCCGGCGCGATGCCGGCGATCTCCTCGGCGCGCAGCCGCGGCAGCGAGGGCCGGCGCCTGCGCTTCTTGGGCTGGGGCTCACCCCCCGACCGATCGAGCTTGGGGGCCCGCTTGCGGACACGCTGCCCGCAGTACGGGCATTCGGTGACGTACGGGCTTACCTCTGACCCGCAATTGCGGCAGACGACAAACAGGTCCGGCTGTGACACGTGCCCCTCAGAGTACCCGGCCGCATGGGTCAGTCGCCCAGGGTCTCGGCCGCCTCGGGCACGCTGGCGTCGACGATGTCCCGCACCACTTCGTGGAGATCGTGGTTGGCCTCGTAGACGAGCGCCTGCCGCGCCGCGCCGGTGCCGTTCTCCAGGATGTCCTCGAGCCCGTCGAAGTCGTCGGCGGACCCGAGGTCCTCGGCGTGGGGGCGCAGCCGGTCCATCAGCCGCCGGGCCAGCTCGGCGGCCCCTACGCGGTCGGTCGCCGGCAGGTCCACGAGCTCGCCCTCGAGCCCGTGCCGCGCGGCGAGCCACTTGTTCTCGTCGAGCATCTCGTAGGGATAGCGCGACAGCGACTTGCCCTCGTCGTAGTGCTCGGCCAGCTCCTTGACCATCGCCTGGATGAGAGCGGCGATCGCGAGCGTGTGCTCCACGCGGGTCTGCGAGTCCATCACGCGGATCTCCACGGTGCCGAAGTTCGGGTGCGGGCGCACGTCGTACCAGAGGTAGGTGTAGTCGGGCACCACCTTGGTGGCGGTCATGAACTCGATCCGCCGGCTCCAGTCGTCGAAGTCCTCGTAGCGCGGCGGGATGCCCACGCGGGGGAAGGCCCGGAAGATTGGCGTGCGCGTGGACGCCAGGCCGGTCAGCTGGCCGCGCCAGAAGGGCGAGTTCACCGACAGCGCCAGCAGGATCGGCACGTGCACCCGCATGCCGTTGGTCACGTGGATCGCCTTGTCGGGGTCGTCGAGGCCGACGTGGACGTGGATGCCGAAGATGATCTCCTGGCGCGCCACGAACTGGAGCCCCGCGATCAGCTCGCGGTAGCGCGGGCGCGAGACGACGCGCTGGTCCTCCCAGAGCGCGAACGGGTGGGTGCCGGCCGACCCGATGGCCAGCCCGCGCTCGTCGGCCACCTGCTGCACGAGCCGCCGCAGGCCACGCAGCTGGTCGCCGGCCTCGCGCGTGTTGCGGCACGGATCGGTGGAGATCTCGCAGACCGACTCCATCAGCTCGGGCTTGACCTCGCCGTCCGTGTCGACCCCCTCCAGGACCTCGAGCAGCCCCTCGATCGAGCTGGTCAGATCGAGCGTCTCCCGATCGACGATCATCAGCTCCTCTTCGATGCCGATCGTGAACGGCGGACCCGTGAACCGGTGCTCCACGCGGCCATCGTAGCCGGATGACTTACGGCAAAAGCAGGTATAAGAGATAGGCCTAACCACTAGGAGGACCCATGACTCTCGGCTACGACGGCAAGCTCTACATCCTCGCGTTCGACCATCGCGGCTCGTTCCAGAAGAAGATGTTCGGCATCGAAGGGGAGCCAACCCCGGAGCAGACCGAGACGATCTCGGATGCGAAGCACCTGATCTTCGAGGGGATGCTCAAGGCCGTAGAGGCCGGAGTTGACCCCCACTCCACCGGCGTGCTGGTGGACGAGCAGTTCGGCGCCCCCAAGAACATCCCGGGCGAGGCGAAGCAGCGCGGGCTGCTGCTGGCGATGCCCGTGGAGAAGTCCGGGCAGAACGAGTTCGACTTCGAGTACGGCGACGAGTTCGGCGAGCACATCGAGCGGTTCGACCCCGACTTCTCCAAGGTCCTCGTGCGGTACAACCCCGAGGGCGACGCCGAGATGAACACGCGCCAGAGCGAGCGCCTCAAGCGCCTCGCGGACTGGCTCCACGAGCACGACCGCAAGTTCCTCTTCGAGCTGCTCGTGCCCGCTGAGGAGCACCAGCTCGAGCAGGTCGGCGGCGACACCGACCGCTACGACGCGGAGCTGCGCCCCGAGCTGATGCGGCGCGCCATCGTCGAGCTGCAGGACAAGGGCATCGAGGCGGACATCTGGAAGATCGAGGGCATCGACGAGCAGGAGGACTGCGACCGCATCGCCCGCACCGCCCGCCGCGACGGCCGTGACGGCGTGGTGTGTGTGGTGCTCGGCCGCGGCGCCGACGACGCGAAGGTCGAGCACTGGCTGCGCCAGGGAGCGCCCGTCGAGGGCTACGCCGGCTTTGCGATCGGCCGCACGATCTGGTGGGACGCCCTCAAGGGCTTCCTCGATGGGAACATCGAGCGCGAGGACGCCGCCCAGCAGATCGCCGACAGCTACCTGCGCTTCGTGCGGGTCTACGACGAGGCGGCGAAGCAGGCGGCCGCGGCGTGAGCCTGCAGCCGGGCAGCACGTTCCGGCGCTCGCCGAAGCGTGAGAGTGGCGTTGGTAGCCTTCCCGGCGCCATGCGAATGCGCCAATCTCTCGCTCAGTTCGAGGAGGCCTTCCGCGAGGAAGCGGCCGAATCGGTCGTCCGGCGCGAGCGGCTGCGCACGCACGCCGTTCAGCGCTCGCGGGTGCGCCGCGTCGAGCGCCGTCGCCAGCAGGGCAAGCTGCGGTTCACGCTGCTCGCGCTCACGATCGTGGCCACCGCGGTGGTCGTCACGATCGTGATGTTCGAGACGCTGGCGATGCTCGCCGGCTAGGCCTTCAGCCGGTCCAGCTCGCCGTCCACCTCGCCTTCGCCGCTCTCGTCCGACTCACCGCGACCCTCCTGGATCTCGATGTAGACCTCCTTGCGGAAGACCGGCACCGCACGCGGTGCGGCGATGCCGATACGGACCTTCTCGCCCATGATCGACAGCACCGAGACCTCGATCTCGTCGCCGATCATGATGCTCTGATTTCCCTTGCGCGTGAGGACAAGCATGCCCCGCGCCTCCCCTGCTCGGATGCGCTGTGCGCCGCACGTTAACCATTCGAGGAGCAACCATGCAACGGGGATCGGTAGTCTCCCGCGCCGTTTGGCAAGAAGATCGCTAAAACCACAGCTCAACCAGATCCGGACCTGGGTGCGACAGGGGCGCACCGATGCGTGGATCGCGCACCAGCTCGAGGTCTCGGTCGGAGACATCCGCAGCTTCAAGCGCGAGCACGAGCTCGTGCCGGGTGAAGGCCCGGCCGCCGGCGACGACGGCCCCACCGCGCCCGAGGAGCTGGACCTGCGCGCGGAGGACGACGCCCTCGTTGCGGCGGCCCTCGAAGCCGAGCAGGAGGCCGACGACGTGGCCGACGAGGAGGACTCGGACGGCGACGAGGAATCCGACGACGAGGACAAGCCCAAGCGCCGCCGCCGCGGCAGGCGCGGAGGCCGCGGCCGGCGCCGCAAGCAGGAGGCGCTGGAGGGCACGTTCGACCATGGCGACGAGGGCTACGGCCTGTGGCTCGACCCCGCCATCCAGGACGACCCCATCTACGCCGAGCACTGGGCCGGCCACCGGCCGGTCATCGTCAGCGTCGAGGCGGAGCGCATCGTCATCACCCGCGCCGGCGAGGACGCCGGCGAGGACGAGGGCTCGGGCGAAGAGGACGAGCAGGGCTAGTCGTCCCTGGCGGACCGCCATGAGCGGCCGCTAGATTCGTAGGCCTGGCCATGGCCTACGCGCTCGAGAACGCTCTCTACCAGTGGCAGGACGGCCACCGGCGCCTGGCAGACGCCCCGGAGCCGGCCCGCGCCGACCTGGAGCAGGCCGCCGACGTGGTGGTCGAGGAGCTGCGCAAGCGGCTCGGGTCGACCTTCCTGCTGGAGGAGCTGGCCGACTTCTACGACGCCGGCACCGACTGGGCGACGGCGCTGGCCAGCCGCCACAGAGCGGGGACCGACGCGGCCGCGGTGGTGGACGCCGCCTTCGCCCGCTACGCCAGGGAGGCGTCGAACTTCGCGGGCGGCCGAGCCCGGGAGAGCCACGGGCGGCCCTAGGGGTTACCGCGGCCGTCAGTCCGGCGGCAGGTCTTCGATCACGTAGGCGCGCTCGCCCTGGCGCACCATGCCCAGCCGGCGCGCCTCCTGCTCGAGCGCTCCCGGGTCGTTCAGCGCATGCACGCGCTGCTTCAGCTGCTTGTTCTCCCGCGTGAGGTCCTGCAGCTCCTGGCGGTGCGCCCCCGCCGTGCTGGACTGCTGCAGCCAGTGCTTGGCCGGCGAGATGTACAGGAACAGGATCACGATCAGCGTCCCCAGCAGGGCCAGCCGGCCCACGCGATCCCAGCGGATGCTGGTGCGGCGGGCGGGCATGGGGCGAGCGGCTGCTGTTGCCATCCCTCGGACCTTCGAGGGCCAGGCCGCCACTCCTTCCGCCCCGCTAGACGGCCTTCCTGAACGCGGCGCGCCCGGGGTACTCGGCGTCCGCGCCGAGCGCCTCCTCGATGCGCAGCAGCTGGTTGTACTTCGCCACCCGGTCCGAGCGCGACGGGGCGCCGGTCTTGATCTGTCCGCAGCCGGTGGCCACGGCCAGGTCGGCGATCGTGGTGTCCTCGGTCTCGCCCGAGCGGTGCGACATCACGGCGGTGTACCCGGCCTCCTGGGCCATGCGCACCGCGTCGAGCGTCTCGCTGAGCGTGCCGATCTGGTTGACCTTCACCAGGATCGAGTTGGCCACGCCGGCCTCGATGCCGCGCTTCAGCCGCTCCGTGTTGGTCACGAACAGGTCGTCGCCCACCAGCTGCACGCGCTCGCCGATCTGCTCGGTCAGCGCACGCCAGCCGTCCCAGTCCTCCTCGTCCATGCCGTCCTCGATCGACAGCACCGGGTAGCGCGCCGAGATGTCCGCCCAGTAGGCGGCCATCTCCTCGGGCGTCAGCACGCGCCCCTCGTGCTCCAGCACGTACGAGCCGCCCTCGTAGATCTCGCTGGTGGCGGGGTCGAGCGCGATCGCGACGTCGTCGCCGGGCGCGTAGCCGGCCGCCTCGATCCCGCCGATCAGCACCTCGAGCGCCGCCTCGTTGGAGGCCAGGTCGGGCGCGAAGCCGCCCTCGTCGCCGACGGAGGTGGCCAGCCCGGCGTCGTGCAGCGTGCGCTTGAGCGAGTGGAACACCTCGGCGCCCGTGCGCAGCGCCTCCGAGAAGCTCGGCGCCCCGACCGGCACGATCATGAACTCCTGGAAGTCGACCTTGTTGTCCGCGTGGGCGCCGCCGTTGAGCACGTTCATCATCGGCACCGGCAGCACGTGAGCCGCCTCCCCGCCCAGGTAGCGCCA
>JAXDIH010000055.1:0-3890 GCA_034664105.1 Thermoleophilaceae bacterium | reverse complement strand
GGCGGCCAGCGCGGCGGCCGGCGCCATCAACAGCACTCCGAGCGACACACAGGCCGCCACAGCGGTACGTCTCATGACAGGTACGCCTCCTTCTCCGAGAGTCCGCTGCCACGGTACGAGCGCACCCGCGCCCGGTCTTTATCCCTGTGTCGAAGATTCGGGGGCGGCATTTCGCCGACCGGTCGAGCCCGACTGCGGCGTTTGCGCGGAAAGCCTGGGGGGCAGATACTCGGCGCAGTGAATGCGCAGGGGGCCCTTATCGATCTGGACCGCCCGCGCGATCTCGGCGAGATCCTCAATGGAGCGTTCCGGCTGTACAGGGCGCGCTTCTCGGTGTTCGCGATCATCGCGCTGGCCGTGGTGGTACCGGTGGACGTGCTCGTCTACGGCGTGGCGGGCGAGTGGCTGTGGACCAATCGGGACTTCGGCGACTCCATTCCGGTCGGGGCGCAGGTCGCCTCCTGGCTGGCCCCCTGGCTGGTGACCACGCCGCTCATAACCGCCGGCCACGTGTATGCGGTGATGGACCTCGGCGCCGGCCGTCCGGCGTCCGCCCGGCGCTCGCTCGCCGCTGCGGCGAAGCGGCTCACCCCCGTCGCCGCGGTCGTGACGCTCGCCGGGCTCGGATCCACGGTCGGGCTCGTGTTCCTGATCGTTCCGGGCGTCTACCTGTGGGCGCGCTGGTTCCTGTCCGCCCAGGCCGTGGTGGCGGAGCAGCTCGGCCCGCTCGACGGCCTGGCGCGCAGCGCGGACCTCGTGCGCGGGCGGTGGCGGCGAGTGTTCGGCATCGCGCTCGTGATCAGCCTGGTGGCGGGGGTCCTCGCCGCGCTGCTCGCCGTCCCCTTGGAGATCGTGGGTTACATGGCCGACAGCGGCCCGCTCGTGCTCCTCGGGCAGATCGCCGCCGATGCGATCTCGCTGTCCTTCGCCGCCCTGGCCGGCACGCTGCTGTTCTTCGACGTCCGGGCGCGCAAGGGCGGGGCACCTGCGGCGGCGGCGCCGCCCGATCTCGCGCCCCCGGAGCGCTCGGCCTAGCGCGCCCTGAGCTCCCAGAGCCGCCCGCCGCCGGACAGGTAGTAGAAGCGGCCGCCGAAGCCCGGAGTCACGATGTTCCCCGGCGCCGGCTCGGAAGCCAGCACTCCGCTGCGAGCCCGCAACCGTCCGGTGCGCTCGTCCAGCCACACGACCCTGTCACCACCGCCCGAGCCGTCCGGGATGACGATCTGGCGGTGCGCGGCGTCGCCCACCAGCGCCGAGAAGGCCAGCGAGCCGAGGTGGCGCCGCCAGCGGACGTGGAAGCCGGTGCGCGGGTCGAGGCGCAGCGCTGCCATCTGGCGCGCAGACGTGTCGTGCGACACGACCGTGCGGTTGGCCGCGTCGAGGGCCGGCTTGGAGACGACCCAGCTCGCGGGGGCGTTCGCGAACGGCTGGATGTGGAACACCCGCCGGCTGTCGCGAATGCTCACCGCGGTGACCGTCAGCGGCTCGGTGGCGGGCAGGAAGTTCGTCTGGACCACCAGGAAGTCGCCGAGCAGCCCCGGGCCCGTTCCCGGACGCTGGTTGCCCGTGCGGTAGGCCACCGGGCCCCATCCCCGGTCCAGGGTCAGCCGACCGCGCCGGTAGGCGAAGCGGAACAGCGAGTCCCGGCCGGCCGCGTAGAGGTGGCCCTGACCGTAGGTGACCCGCCCGGTGACCGGCTCCGGCGGCGTGACGCTCGACAGCACCCGCAGCCGGCGCGGCTCCACGACCACGATCCGCGAGGGCAGCGCGTTCGCCGCTGCGCAGATCAGCCCCGCGAACGCACCGCCGGTCGCCGGCTCGCTGAACGGCACGCTCGGACACGGCCCGCGTTCGATCTTCTTCGTGACGATGTTGCCGTCGGGCAGCACGACGAAGCCGTTGTAGGCCGCGCCCGTGAGCGTCGGGTCCTCGGGCAGATCCCGCCGGGCGAGGGTGGCGCCGCTGGCCGGGTCCAGCTTGACCAGGACGTTGCCGTAGACCGCGTACAGGTAGCCGTTGCCGTGCACCGCCATCACGCCGGGGTAGCTCCAGCCGTTGGGCGGCGTCCCGTCGAGGATGCGGGTGCGCCAGCGCTCGCGCAGCGTGCGCGGGTCCAGGCTGGCGACGTAGGCGCCCTGGCGCGCGGTGTCCGGCCGGTAGCCGTAGACGTAGAGCTGGTCGCGCTCGCGCGTGGCGGCGATGTAGGGAGTCCGGTAGTCGCCGGGCGCCCGCCGCGCGCGGATCGTCCCGCGCACGCCGCACGTGTGCGGGAATACCTGGGTCCGGGCCGACGAGAAGTGCTCGAACGGCGCGAGCGTCGAGTAGTACGGGCCGTGCGAGGTGCCGGTGACCAGGTCCCGGTCGCGAGCGCACCCGCTGGCGGCCTCCGCGCCCGAGGGCACCACCAGGGCGGCGATCACGCACAGCCCGGCGGTGGCGAGGCGGCGCACTAGGCCGTCGGCGCCGGCTCCTCGACCGGATCCGACTCGGGCGGCAGCGCGCCGCCGCGCTCGGTGCCGGCGATCAGCTCGTCGCTGACCTTCGCCTTGGGGATGAAGCCGGACTTCATGCCGAAGTAGACGGCCTGCGGGTGGTGGGCGATGATCGCCACCGTCGACTGCTCTGGCATCACGGCGTACCCGTCGGAGAGGTACATGCCGATCTCGTTGAGCTCGAGCAGGCGCCAGACCTTCTCGTGCTCGGACTGGTCCGGGCACGCGGGGTAGCCCCACGAGTAGCGACGGCCCTGGTCCGGCTCTATCCCCAGCCCACTCCGCACCTCGGCGTGCAGCCACTCGGCCAGCCCCTCGGCCGTCTGCACGCCGAGCCCGTGAGTGAACAGCTGCTCGGCGAACTCGCCCTCGCGCTCCAGCTCGGCCATCAGCTCGGTCACCTCGGAGCCGACGGTCACGCCCTGCAGGGCCACGACGTCGCGCTCGCCAGACTCCAGCGGGCGGAAGAAGTCGGTCAGGCAGATGCGGTCGTGCTTGGGCTGGCGCGGGAACACGAGCCGCTCCAGCTCGCGCTCGTGGTCGTCGGGGTCGAACACGACCAGCTCGTTGCCGTCGGCGGCCGCCGGGAAGTAGCCGAGCCGCACGCGCGGGTGCAGGTAGTCCTGCTCGCGCCACATGCGCTCCAGCTTGGGCGCGAACCCCTCGTCCTCGCCGTGACCCTCCACGATGCGGCGCCAGTCCTCGCCCTTCTTGCCGCGGCCGCCCCAGTGCAGCTTGAACAGCACGTGGCGGTCGAGGTGGGGATAGACGTCGTCGAGGTCGACCTCCAGCTCGCGGACGCCCCAGAAGGGCGGCTCCGGGATCGGCGCGTCAGTGCTGGCCGAGGAGCGGACCGAGTCATCGGTCACGGGCGGGCCGTCGTCGACCTTCTCGACCTGGTTGCGCAGCGCGTGCGCCTCGTCGCGCATCTTGGTCAGCAGCCCGCCGCGCGCCTCCTCGTCGACGAGCTGGTCGATCGTCCCCAGCCCGGCGAAGGCGTCCTTGCAGTAGAAGACGCCGGGCTCGTAGATCTCGTCCGACTCCTTGCCCTTCGGGTAGAGGATGCGCCGGCCGAAGTCGCGGTTGATCGCCGCGCCGCCGATCAGCACCGGGAACTCGAGCCCGCGCTGGTGCAGCTCCTGGACGCAGGTCGGCATCTGCTTGGAGGTCGACACGAGCAGCGCGCTGAGTCCGATGGCGTCCGCCTCGTTCTCGATGGCGGCGTTGATGATCGTGTCGATCGGGACCTGCTTGCCGAGGTCGATGACCGTGTAGCCGTTGTTGGTGAGGATCGTGTTGACGAGCGACTTGCCGATGTCGTGCACGTCGCCGAACACGGTCGCGATCACGACCTTGCCCTTGGTGTGGCCCTCGATGCGCTCCAGGTAGTTCTCCAGC
>JAXDIH010000046.1:0-36244 GCA_034664105.1 Thermoleophilaceae bacterium | reverse complement strand
GGGCCGATCGCGCTCGCGGCCCTCGAGGCCGAAGCGCGCCAGCAGCTCGCGGCCGCGCTCGGCCGCCGCCGCCCTGTCCATCCCGTGCGCGCGCCGCAGCCCGAGGGTCACGTTGTCGAGGACGTCGAGGTGGCCGAAGAGCTCGAAGTTCTGGAACACCATGCCCAGGCGCCGGCGGACCGCGACGGGGTCCACACCCGGCTCCGTGACGACCTCCCCGTCGAGCAGCACGTCGCCGTCGTCGATCTCCTCGAGCAGGTCGATGCAGCGCAGCAGCGTGGACTTCCCGGAGCCGGACGCGCCGATCAGCGCCACGGCCTGGTGCTCCTGCACCGCGATGTCCACCCCGCGCAGGACCTCGGCGTCCCCGTAGGCCTTGGTCACCCCCTGCACCTCGAGCACCGGGGCGGTCACGCCGGAGCGCCTCCGCTGCGCCGCAGCATGTCGCGCGCCTGCAACCGATCCACGATGCGCGCGAGCGGCACCGTGACCAGGAGATAGAGGACCGCGGCCGCGATCAGGGGCGTGTAGTTGAAGTTCGAGGAGGCATCGATCTGCGCCACCCGGAACGCCTCGAGCGGCCCAAGGATCGAGACCAGCGCCACGTCCTTTTGCAGCGCGATGAAGTCGTTCAGCAGCGGCGGCACGACCCGGCGCACCGCCTGGGGCAGCACGACGAAGCGGGTCGACTGGCCCGGGGTCAGCCCCAGCGCCAGCGCGGCGGAGCGCTGCGCGGGGTGGATCGAGTCGATCCCGGAGCGGTAGACCTCGGCCACGTACGCGCTGTACGAGAGCGCGAGGGCGGCACCGCCGAGCACGACCGGGTCGGTCGGCAGCCCGCCCAGCTCGAGCGCCGGCACGCCGAAGCCGATCAGGTACACGACCAGGATCGTCGGGACGCCGCGGAAGACGTCCGTGTAGGTGGCCGCGAGCAGGCGCACCGGGAACAGCGTGGGGCTGCGCGTCACGCGCACGATCGCGACCACCAGCCCGAGCGCGAGGACCACGACCTCGACGATCAGGAAGATCTTGACGTCCAGCCAGAAGCCGTCGAGCACGTCCGGGAACGAGTCCTTGAACGCGCTCCACGAGAAGAACGTCTCGCGGACGTTGGGCCAGCCCTTGCTGGTGAGGATGAGCGCGGCGAGCGCGCCCAGCACGACGACCGTGGAGACGGCCGAGATCGCCGCGCCGCGCTGAGCCCGCCGGCGGCGGGCGGCCTCGCGTACGGCGCGGCGATCCGGGTTCAGCGAAGCTCCGGCGCGCCCGCCGCGGCGCCCATCCACTTCTCGGTGATCTGCTGCAGCTCGCCGCTCGAGTCGAGCTTCGCGAGCGCGTCGTTCACGCACGGGGTGAGCTTCGAGCCCTTGGCGAGCAGCAGCCCGAACTGGTCGCCGCCGGGAGCGCTGAACTGCCCGACGATCTTCGCCCCTGGGACCTGTGCGGCCGTCAGGTAGAAGGCGGTCGGGAGGTCGAGCACCACGGCGTCGACCTGATTCTGCTTGAGCGCCGTGACCACGTCATTGGAGTCGTTGAACACCTTGACGTCGTTGTTCGGCTTGATCACCTCGCGCGCGGCATCGAGGCTGGTCGTGCCGATCTGCACGCCGATCGTGGCGTCCTTCAGGTCGGCGAGCGACGACGCGCCGGCGAGATCCGATCCCTTCGGCACCACCACGGCCTGCGGGGCCGTGTAGTAGGGGCTCGAGAAGTCGACGACCTTCTCGCGAGGCGGCGTGATCGAGATCTGGTTGATGTCGAAGTCGAACTTCTTCGGGCCGGGCGCGTACGACGAGTTGAACGGCACGACCGTCCACTTCACCTCGGCGTTGCCGAAGCCGAGCTGCTTCGCCACGGCATACGCGACCGCGCTCTCGAACCCCTTGCCGTTGGTGGGGTCGTCGTCCTCGAAGTAGGGCGGGAAGGCCGGCTTGTCCGTGCCGACCGTGAGCTGGCCCGACGTGGTCAGCGCGAGCTGTCCCTTCGTGCAGGCCGACGCCTGGTCCGCGGTCGTCTTCGTCGAGCCGCCGCCGTTGTCGTTGTTGTCGCCCGATCCGCAGGCCGCGAGCACCGACAGGGCGGCGACGACCGGCGCGAGCGCGATGAGCCTCTGGCTCCGAAGCATGCGAGTCCCCTTCTTGGTCCACCTTCTTGGTGGACCAAACTACCTCAGCCGGTCGGCTGGGCCGCCGGGGCCTCCCGTTCGAACCGCTTCGTCTGGCCGCCACCGATCAGGTGCTGGCCGATCGTCGTGAGCCAGGTGATCATCTGCTCGGGTGTCTCGGTCGGCAGGTGATGCACCAGCTGCAGCACGTCCCAGACCTCTCCGCCCTCGAGGACCAGCGCCTCCACGTTGGGCGGGCCGGCGTAGGTGTACGGCTGCTTCGCGGTGGCCGCCACCGCGGCGGTGACCGCCGCCGGCAGGTCCTTCACGTCGTCGACGTAGCTCCAGGTGCCGGACAGGCCCTCGACCATCGGGTTGTCGGTGCCGTTGAGGATGGTGATCGGCGTGGTCTTGTAGATCACGATCGGCTTGCCGGCGGCGTACGCCGCGGCGGTCTCGACCACGCTGCCTTCGTCCGGCGTGCGGCCGTCGAGGTTGAACACCACCGCGTGGCAGCGCTCGAGCAGCTGGTACATGTCGAGCGCGAACACCCACTTGCGCACCTGGAGCATGATGCCGTCGGCGATGGGGGCCGGCAGCAGCGGGTGGTTGATGAGCTGCATCACCTTGCCGACCTCGATGCCGTCGCGCTGCGGCAGGTAGGTGGTGAACTGGGGCGTGGCTCCCTCCAGTGCGGTGGCGACGGCGAGCTGCTCCCACTTGTCGGCATCGCTGAACATCGGTCCGGAGCAGTACACGGGCGACCCCGCTGCGGGCGGGGCCTTGGCGGATTCGGTCATCGGAGCTCCTTTGCCTCGAGGGCGTCGGTGGGCAGGCTTGCGATCAGTTCGTGGGCGTCGCGCACGTCGGCGGTGTCCTCGCCGCCCCTCACGGCGGCGAGCGCGGAGGCGACGGCCAGCTGCGCGTCGGCGCTCCTGCCCTGGTCGGCCAGGCGCTGCCCGAGCGTGGTGGCGGCGCGCAGCGCCAGCCCCGCCGCACCGCGGCTGGTGGCGTCGGCGAGGGCCGCCTGCAGCAGGTCGTCGGCCGCCGCGCCGGCAGCGGGATCCTGAGCGAGCATGAACTTGGCCCTGAGTCGCATCAGCTCGGCGTCCCAGTAGGGCTGGCCCAGCTCGCGGCCCAGCGCGAGCGCCGCGTCGACGGTGCCCAGCGCCGCTTGCGTGTCGCCGGCGGCGTGGTGCGCCTCGGCGAGCGTGCCGAGACCGCCCGAGGTCCCGGACCGGCTGTCGGCCGCGCTGAGCAGGCCGAGCCCGCGCCCGACGTCCTCCAACCCGGCCTTGTCGCCCATCCGGGCGCGCTCGGTGCCGGCGGACACCAGCGCGGCTCCCTCCCAGAACGGGAACCCGAGCTCGCCGGCGAACGCGGCGTTGAGCTGGGCCTGATGCAGCGCCTCATCGCACTCGCGGCGCAGCTGGTGGACCACGGTGAGGAAGTGGCGCGCCATGGCGAGGCTCAGGAACGAGCCCAGGCGCTCGGCGTCCGCCACGGTCGCGCGGATCTCCTTCAGCGCCGCGTCGGGGCGGCCCAGCCACCAGAGCACCCACGAGCTCATCGAGCGGGCGAAGATGCCCTGGTCGTGGCCCACGCCGAACGTCACGACCCGGAAGTCGCCGGGGCGGTAGTGGGCGAGCGAGGCCGTGAAATGTTCGAGCGCTTCCTGCCCCTGGCCGCGGTAGAACAGCGCCAGCCCCATGGTCCCGTGCCCGCGCAGGCGCGCGAAGCGCGATCCGGAGCGGTCGGCGATCTCCAGCTGGCGCTCGGCGAGCGCGATCGCCGCCTCGAGGTTGGCGTTGTCGGCCTCCTGAACGGCCAGGCCGTTGAGAGCCGCGGTCAGCTCGTCGGCGTCCCCGACCCGCTCGCCGAGCTCGATCGCCCGGTTCCACACCGGCCGCAGGCTGCCGGCGCCGTGACCCTCGAGTCCCATCAGGGCGTTGCCGAGCAGGATGCCGAGCCACATCTCGCGCCGGTCGCGATCGCGGCTCGGCTCGACGTCGGCCAGCAGCTCGATTCCGTGGCGGTAGTGGGCGGCAGCCTCGGCCAGAGCCGCTGACGCCGCCGCACGCCGGCCGGCCGCCTCGAAGTGCCCAGCGGCGCGCAACGGCTCCCCGCCGAGCGCGAGGTGGTGGCCGAGCAGCTCTGGCTCCGTGGCCACCCGTTCGGAGAACTGCTCCTCCACGACCGAGGCGACCAGCCGGTGGAGCTGCACGCGGCTGCGCCGCAGCAGGGACTCGTAAGCGGCGTCGCGGATGAGCGCGTGGCGGAACTCGTAGCGGAGGCCGTCGACGGAGGCGCGGCTCTCGACGATGCCGGCGGCCGTGAGCTGGCGCAGCGCGTCGGCCAGGCGGTCGGCCGGGATGTCCGCGGTCGCCGCGAGCAGCCGCTCGGGGAAGCTGCGGCCCAGCACCGACGCGATCTGGGCCACGTCGCGGGCCGGCCCGAGGCGATCCAACCGCGCCAGCAGCGAGCTCTGCAGGGAGGTCGGCAGTCCGGTGCCGTCGTCCTCGTCCGCCGACGCCACCAGCTCCTCGACGAACAGGGGCACACCGTCGGAGCGCTCGGCCACGCGGTCGGCCACCTCGGCGCTGAGGCCGCGCGCGTCCGCCAGCCGGCGCGCGAGGGTCCGCGCCTGCTCGCCGTCGAGCCGCTCCAGCGCCACCTCCACGTCAGGGGCGAGGCCAGGCGCTCCTTCGGGGCGGCGCGTGACCACGATCAGCACCGGCGCGGTGGCCAGCCGGCGCTGGAGCAGGCTCATCAGCTCGAGCGTGGAGGGGTCGCTCCAGTGCAGGTCCTCGCCGGCCACGACGATCGGCGTCTCGCGCGCGAGCTCGAACAGCCAGCCGTGCAGCGCCTCCATCAGGTCGCGGCGGAACTGCTCGGGCGCGGGCGGGGGGTCGGCGTCGAGGCCGAGCAGGGCCGCGATCGGAGCCTCGGCATGGGCCTGCTCCTCAGGCAGCGCCGCGCGGAGCATGCGCCGCTGCTCGCCGGGCTCGTCGGTGAGCCGGATCCCCACGCTCGTCCGCACCATGTCGGCAACGGGGTGGAAGGCGGTGTTCACGCGCAGCGGCGAGCAGCGCAGCGGCAGCCAGCGGTGCGGCTGGTCCGCGAGCGTCCGCTGCAGGCACGCGAGCAGCCTGGACTTGCCCACGCCCGGCTCGCCGGTGATCACGACGGCGCGTCCGCGCCCGGAGCGCGCGTCGGCCCAGGCCTCCAGCAGCCGGGCCAGCTCCCGCTCGCGGCCGACCATCGGGGCGCCGAAGCCCACCACGGGAGCCGGGTCGTCGGCCGCGCGCGGCCCGTCCACGCGGTGCACACCGACCGGCTCGGCCACTCCCTTGAGCCGCTGCTCGCCGAGGTCCACGGTGTGGAAGCGGACGCCGGCGAGCTTGTGGGCGGTCGCGCTCATCACGAGCGTGCCCGGTTGGGCGAACGACTCCAGGCGGGCGGCCACGTTGAGCGTCTCGCCGAAGGCGGGCGAGTCGGGCCGGTCGGTGCGCACCACGACCAGGCCGACGTTCACGCCCACGCGGGCGGCCAGGCGCAGCCCGTGCTGCGCCTCGATTCCGGTGTTCAGCTCGTCCAGCCCGCCCAGGATGTCCAGCCCGGCCTGCACGGCCAGCGCGGCGTCGTCCTCGTGGGCCACCGGCCACCCGAACCAGGCGGCCACGCCGTCGCCGGCGTAGACGCCGATGCTCCCTCCCAGGCCGGTGATCGTCTCGGTCGCGAGCTCCTGCACGTCGAGCATGAGCTGGCCGAACTCCTCGGCGTCCATGTGCTGGGACAGCGGCGTGGAATCGACCACGTCGCAGAAGATCACCGCGAGCTGGCGGCGCTCGCCCTCGGCGGCTGGCCTGGGATCGGCGTCGAGCCGCACGCCGCACGCCGCGCAGAATCCGGCGTCGCCGGAGGCCGGGGCGCCGCATGAAGGGCAGGCGCGTGGGAGCGGGGCGCCACATCCCTCGCAGAAGCGCCCTGGGCCGTGTTCCCGCCCGCAGCTGGCGCACGTGGCGCCCATGGGACGACCTAACCATGTGCCTGTTGTGAAAGCAACTGATTGGTCAGCGCGCCCAGCGCCTGATTCTGGAAGCGTTCCAAACTCGGATCCCGTTCGGATAGCATTGCGGGGCAGTGCCAGCGGACTTAGAGCAACGCCTCCGCACGGTGGGGCTTCGGGTAACCGGTCCCCGCGTAGCGGTGCTGCGCGTGCTGGACCAGTCGCCGGACCACCCCCGGGTCGACCAGGTGATCGACCGGGTGCGGTCCGCCGGGATCAGCATCTCCACGCAGGCGGCGTATGACGTCTGCGAGGCGCTCAGCCGGGCTGGTCTGGCACAACGGATCCAGCTCGCCGGTGGGCCGGCCCGCTACGAGGCGCGGGCAGGCGACAACCACCACCACGTCGTCTGTCGCCAGTGCGGCAGCACGGCCGACGTGGACTGCGCCGTCGGGCCGGCGCCCTGCCTCGAGCCACAAGATTCGCACGGCTTCCTGCTCGAGGAAGCCAGCGTCACCTACTGGGGCACGTGCCCCGATTGCCAACACATGAAGGAGAGGGCCAGCGCATGAGCGACGCAAGCAAGCCACCCGCCGAGGGCGACGACCGCCGCGACCTGACGACGCGTCAGGGTCACCCGGTCTACGACAACCAGAACCAGAGGACGGTCGGCGACCGCGGCCCCGCCACGCTCGAGAACTACCACTTCCTCGAGAAGATGAGCCACTTCGACCGCGAGCGCATCCCGGAGCGGGTCGTGCACGCGCGTGGATTCCTCTCCTACGGCTACTTCGAGGCCTACGGCAAGGTAGGCGACGAGCCGATCTCCAAGTACACGCGGGCGAAGCTGTTCCAGGAGGAGGGCAAGCGCACCGACGTCGCGCTGCGCTTCTCGACAGTCGCCGGCGGTCGTGACTCATCGGAGGCCGCACGCGACCCGCGTGGCTTCGCGGTGAAGTTCTACACCGAGGACGGCAACTGGGACCTGGTCGGGAACAACCTCGGCGTGTTCTTCATCCGGGACGCGATGAAGTTCCCCGACTTCATCCACTCGCAGAAGCCGGACCCGGTCACGTTCCGCCAGGAGCCGAACCGCCAGCTCGACTTCATCAGCCAGTCGCCCGAGGCGTTGCACATGGCGATGCTGCTCTACAGCCCGCGCGGTCTCCCGGCCGGGTACCGCTTCATGCAGGGCTTCGGCGTGAACACCTACAAGTGGGTGAACGCCCAGGGTGACACGGTGCTCGTCAAGTACCACTGGATCCCCAAGCAGGGCGTGAAGTCCTGGACGGCGGCTGACGCCGCGGCGGTCCAGGCCGACGACCTCGGCCCGCACAGCAAGGACCTGTTCGAGGCCATCGAGCGCGGCGACTACCCGGAGTGGGAGCTGCGCGTCCAGATCATCAGCGACGACGAGCACGCGGAGCTGGACTTCGACCCGCTCGACGACACCAAGGTGTGGCCCGAGAACGAGGTCGAGCCGCGGCCGGTCGGGCGCATGGTGCTCAACCGCAACGTGCAGAACGTGTTCGCCGAGAACGAGCAGATCGCGTTCGGGACGGGCGTGCTGGTCGACGGGCTGGACTTCTCCGACGACAAGATGCTGGTCGGCCGCACGTTCTCCTACAGCGACACGCAGCGCCACCGCGTGGGGCCGAACTACCTGCAGCTGCCGGTCAACCAGCCCAAGAAGGGCGTCGCGACCAACCAGCGCGACGGCCAGATGGCGTATGCCGTCGACGACGGCGGCGAGAACCCGCACGTCAACTACGAGCCGTCGATCACGGGCGGCCTCGCCGAGGCGCCCAAGCCGGACCACGACGAGGTGGGCCCGGTGATCGAGGGGCGCCTGACGCGCAGCCGCATCCCGCGCACCAACGACTACAAGCAGGCGGCCGAGCGCTATCTGCTCCAGGAGGAGTGGGAGCGTGAGGACCTGGTCGCCAACCTGATCGACGCGCTCGGTCAGTGCGACCGCAACATCCAGGAGCGCATGGTCTGGCACCTGTTCATGATCGAGACGGAGCTCGGCCAGCGGGTCGGCGACGGCGTCGGCATCTCGGCCGACGACGTGCGCAACCTGCCGCCGCTCGCGACCCAGACGCTGACCGACGAGGAGCAGGCGCGGCTGGCCAACCTCGGCAACAACCCGCCGCGCGAGGTCAACGGGCTGATCATGACCCACTGCGTCCCGAACGAGCGCGACGTGCAGGCGGGCGAAGCGGTGCCCGCCTAGGGGAAAGGGCGGCGATCGGTGCCGGGCGCTGAGACATTCCGCACGTCGGCCGAGGCCTACGACGGCTTCGTGGGCCGCTACGCGGGAGAGCTCGGCTCGGCGCTGATCGCGTTCGCCCAGATCGAGCCGGGCACGCGCGCCCTCGATGTGGGCTGCGGGCCGGGCGCGCTCGCCGCGAGACTGGTGGAGCGGCTCGGGGCGGAGAACGTGTCAGCCGCGGAGCCATCGCAGCCGTTCGCCGACGCCTGCCGCGCGCGGCTGCCCGGTGTGGAGGTCGTGGACGCCGCCGCCGAGGCCTTGCCGTTTGCCGACGGTGCGTTCGACGCCACGCTCTCGCAGCTGGTGGTGAACTTCATGGACGACGCCGAGGCGGGCGTGCGCGAGATGGCGCGCGTGACCCGCGCCGGCGGCGTGGTGGCCTCGTGCGTGTGGGACTACGCGGGCGAGATGACGCTCCTGCGCGCGTTCTGGGACGCGGCTCGCGAGGTCGAGCCCGAGCGTGGCGCCGCCGCGGACGAGGGCGTGGTGATGCGCTGGTGCGGCGACGGTGAGCTGGCGGAGCTGTGGCGGACCGCCGGCCTGGGCGAGGTGCGCTTCGGCGCGCTCGAGGTGGCGGCGCCCTACGCGGACTTCGACGACCTCTGGGCTCCCCTGCCCACCGGCATCGGCCCGGCGGGGGCGTTCTGCAGGTCCCTCGACGAGGAGCGGCGCGCCGAGCTGCGCGACGCCTGCCGGCGTCGGCTGGGCGTGGGCGAAGGGCCGTTCGAGCTGACCGCCAGGGCGTGGGCGGTTGCCGGCACGGTGCCGTAGCCGCGCGGCGATTGCACGTTTGGCATCCCGCCGGACCGGTACCCGCGACTTGTGAGCGCGCCGCCGGACGGCCCAACTCCGCCTGACGAGGGTCTGGGCCGGGAGGTCTGGATCGTCTCCGGGGTGGTGGTGATCGGCGTGATCATGTCGATCCTCGACACCACGATCGTGAACGTCGCGCTGGAGACGCTGTCGCGCGACCTCGGCGCCTCGCTGTCGACGATCCAGTGGGTCTCGACCGGATACCTGCTGTCGCTCGCGGCCGTGATCCCGCTGACCGGCTGGACGTCCGAGCGCTTCGGGGCCAAGCGGGTCTGGATGACGTCGATCGCCCTGTTCGGGATCGGCTCGGTGCTCTGCGGGCTCTCCTGGTCGTCCGGCTCCCTGATCTTCTTCCGCGTCCTCCAGGGCGCCGGCGGCGGGATGATCATGCCCGTCGGGATGAGCCTGATGGCCCAGACCGCTGGCCCGGAGAAGGTCGGCCGCGTGATGTCGGTGATCGGCGTGCCGATGCTGCTCGGTCCCATCCTCGGACCGGTGATCGGCGGCCTGATCGTGGACAACGCGAGCTGGCGCTGGATCTTCTTCGTGAACGTGCCGATCGCCGTGGTGGCGCTGGGGCTGGGCGCGCGGCTGCTGAACCCGACGGCCGGCCGCGCCGACGCCGGCAAGCTCGATGTCCGCGGCTTCCTGCTCCTGAGCCCGGGTCTGGCGGGCGTCGTGTTCGGGCTGTCCGAGACCGAGACCCACGGCGGGCTGGGGCACCCGATCGCCTACGGCCCGATCGTCGCGGGGCTGGCGCTGGTAGCCGGCTTCGTGGTCCACTCCCGCCACACGGAGCGCCCACTGCTCGACCTGCGCCTGTTCAAGAACCGCGGGTTCAGCGCCGCGGCCGGCACGACCTTCCTGCTCGGCGGGGCGCTGTTCGGGGTGATGATCGTGCTGCCCCTCTACTACCAGGTGGCCCACGGCGAGTCGGCGCTCACCGCTGGGCTGCTGATGGCGCCGCAGGGGGTGGGCGCAGCGCTCGCGATGCCGCTCGCCGGGCGGCTGGCGGACACCCCTGTGGGCAACCGCCTGCCGCTCGCCGGCGTGATCGTGATGACGGCTGCCACCACGCCGTTCGCCTTCCTGGCCCAGGACACCTCGTACGGGCTGCTCGGCGGCATCCTCGTGCTCCGCGGATTCGGTCTCGGCTTCGCGATGATGCCGGCGATGGCGGCGGCCTACGCGACGCTCGACCGCGCCGCCGTGCCGCGCGCGACCAGCGCGCTGAACGTCCTGCAGCGGGTGGGCGGCTCGGTCGGATCGGCGCTGCTGGCCGTGATCCTCCAACACGAGCTGCGGGTGCAGCTGGGGGTGTCGGGATCGGGGGCGGGCAGCTTCGCGCAGATTCCCGCGCGCGTTCGCGAGCAGGCCGCGCCCCAGCTGACCGATGCGTTCTCGCACACCTTCAGGTGGGCGATCGTGCTGTCGGCGCTGGCGATCGTGCCGGCGCTGGTGCTGGCGACCACGGAGCGCCGCGAGGCGGCGCGCTACCGCCAGGCGCCCACGGTCGTATGACGCCGGCGCAGTGCTGACGCTATTGCGCAAAGCTCCTTCCGCAGCTTGACATGGCTTCACCGGTCGGCTAGACCCGGGTCGAGGAGGACTCGGCCTGAGCAAGACGAGCGCCGTCAACGCGGAGTCCGGCCGGACGACCGACACGAGCGGGGCACCGGCCGAGTCGCCCGCGCGCTCGCGGCTCGACGATCAGATCGCCTGGTATGACGCGAAGAGCCGCTACAACCAGCGCGCCTTCAAGGTGCTGAAGGTCTGCCAGCTCGTCCTGGCCGCGGCGATCCCGGTGGCCGCGGCCGCCGACGCCGCGACCTGGCTGATGGCGGGGGCGGGCGGCGCGATCGTCGTGCTCGAAGGCCTCCAGCAGCTCGAGCAGTACCAGCAGAACTGGACCGCCTACCGGTCGACCTGCGAGCGGCTCAAGCACGAGAAGTACCTCTTCGCCGCGGAGGCCGGCCCGTACGCCGACGCGCCGCGCCCGGATGCGCTGCTCGCCGAGCGCGTGGAGGGGCTGGTCTCACAGGAGCACGCCGCCTGGACCGCCCACCGCGAGGAGGCGGCGCGCCAGCTGGGGACGGCGCAGTGAGCGTCCAGGCCCCGAAGGTCTTCATCAGCTACCGGCGCGAGGAGACGGCCGGCCACGCCGGGCGCCTCTACGACGCCATGGCGTCCCAGTTCGGTGAGCCCAACGTGTTCATGGACGTGGAGATGGCGCCGGGCATCGACTTCGTCGAGCGGATCACGGAGGTCGTCGGCGGCTGCCACGTGCTGCTGGTGGTGATGGGACCGAGCTGGGCCACGCTCCAGGGAGCCGAGGGGCGAGCCCGGCTGGCGGAGTCGCGCGACTTCGTGCGGCTCGAGGTGGAGACCGCGCTGGAGCGGTCGGATGTGACCGTGATACCGCTGCTGGTGGCCGGGGCGCACATGCCCGAGCCCGAGCAGCTGCCCGAGCGCCTCCACGGCATCACCCGCCGCAACGCGCTGGAGCTGAGCGACGGCCGCTGGCGCTACGACGTGGGCCGGCTCGAGAACACGCTGGCGCAGCTGCTCGGGGTGCGGGCCACGGAACCCGAGGAGATCTCGGTGCCGGAGCCGGAGTCGCGGCCGGCGATCCAGACGATGGTGGAGGCGCTCGCGGTGGCGGCGCTGGCGGGCCTCGTCGGGGGTTGGCTCTCGAGGACGGTCCACGTTCCACAGGCCGCGGACGACGCGGAGCAGATCACCAGGACGTTGCTCCAGCGGGCGCTGACCTGGACGCTGGCGGGCGCGACCCTGGCTGCCTGGTTGACCGTTCGGCGCGGACATCGCCGCCTCGCGGTGGCCCGTGCCGGCGGCGGGCTCGTGGTCGGTGCTCTGGCCGGAGTCGTGGGCGGGGCGATCTACTCGGCCGGCGTCTACGGCGCCGACGCCACCGGTGACACCGTCAGGCAGCTGCAAATCGCCGCGGTCGCGGCAATCGGCGCCGTGCTCGGATTATTCGTAGGACGGCTGTGGAGGCCGGCGCACGCGGCCGCTGGCCTGATCGCGGGCGCGGCCGGGGGAACGCTCGCGCAGGCGATTCTCTCGGGGAGGGTCAACCCAGACCACGCCTTCGCCAACGTGCTCGCGGTCGTTTTCAGGTCCGCGCTGATCGTCGGCCTCGTCGTCGGCACGATGCTGGCCCTGGACGCCCTCGACCAGACGCCCGCCGCGAGCGACCCGCCTAGCGCGGCGTGACCATGCGCTGGTCGAGCGGATCGGTATCCGCGGCCGCGCGCAGCGCACGGCCGATCACCAGTCGCTGGATCTCGCTGGTGCCCTCGAAGATCGTGAACAGCTTGGCGTCGCGGTACCACTTCTCCACCGGGAAGTCCTTGATGTAGCCCCAGCCGCCCAGCGTCTGCACGGCCTGCTCGCAGGCGCGCACCGCGACCTCCGAGGCCTTCAGCTTCGACATCGATCCCTCGGCTCGCTCGAAGGGCATGCGCTGCGCGGCCATCCACGCCGCGCGCCAGGTCAGCAGCCGGGCGGCGTCGATGTCCGCGGCCAGGTCGGCGAGCGGGAACGAGATGCCCTGGTTCTCGATGATCGGCTGCCCGAACGCCTCGCGTTCGGTCGCGTAGTCGCAGGCGAACTCCAGCGCGGCGCGGGCGATGCCAACCGCCTGGGCGGCGACCATCGGCCGCGTGCGCTCGAAGGCGCCCAGTGCGGCCGAGCTGCGGCGCTGGACCGCGGCGGCGGGGCCGCCCTCCTCGGCGGGAGTCACCGGCGGCGGTGTCCCCTGCTCGGCCTCGCGGCCCTTGGCGATCCGCGCCTGGAGGCGCTCCTCGCCGCCGAGCAGCTGGTCGGCGGGCACGCGGCAGTCCTCGAGCACGATCTCGCCGGTGTGCGACGCACGGCAGCCGAGCTTGTCGAGCTTGCGCAGCATCGTCAGCCCCGGCGTGTCCTTGGGGACGATGAAGACCCCCTGGCCGCGGTGACCCGCCTTGGGATCGACGGTCGCGACCACCACGTGGACATCGGCGATGCCGCCGTTGCCGATGAACACCTTCTGGCCGTCGATCACCCAGTCGCCGCCGTCCTTGCGGGCGCGCGTCTGAATCGAGCGGATGTCGCTGCCGCCACTCGGCTCGGTGACCGCCAGGGCGGCGAGCTTGATGTCGTCGGGGGTGCCGAAGCACTCCGGCGCCCAGCGCACCAGCTGCTCGTCCGTGGCGGCCTGGCGGATCGCCGCGAGCGCGAGCGCCGGCATCACGATCGACAGGCCGATGCCGGCGCAGCCCCAGAACAGCTCCTCCATCAGGATCGGCAGCGACAGGCCGGTTGGGTCGACCGACAGCTCGGCGTACAGCTCCCACCCGTAGAGGCCCTGGCGAGCGGCCTCCTGGAGGATCGGCCAGGGCAGCTCCTGGGCGCGGTCGTACTCCGCCGCGGCGGGCCGGATCACGTCGCGGGCGAACGCGTGCGTCTTCGCGCGCAGCGCCTCCTGATCCTCGGTCAGCTCGAGCGTGAAGCTCATCCTTCGTCGAAGCGCTCGAGCGCGGCCTTCATCGTCAGCAGGGAGTTCCAGGCGCTGGGGAAGCCGGCGTAGACGGCCACCTGGCGCAGCACCTCGCGGATCTCCTCCTCGGTGGCTCCCTGACGGCGAGCGGCCTGGACGTACACGGCGAGCTGCCGTTGCTTGTCCAGCGCGGCGAGCATCGAGACGGTGCACAGCGCCCGCGTCTTCGCGTCCAGGACATCCCCGGCGTAGACCTCGCCATAGACGAAGTCGACGATGTAGCGGTGCAGCTCCGGGTCGAGCTGCTCGAGGTACGCCCGCCCGGGCTCCACGTTCTCCTCTCCGACGTAGCGCGCCATCACCTCCGGGCCGGGCTCACTCATCGGACGCCCCCTGCTTGGCGATGTAGGCCTGCGGGTCGAAGGCCACGCGGATGCCGGTCGAGGCGAACTTGCCGACCACCTCGCCGTCGGCGAGCACGTCGGCCTCCGCCCACACCAGCCGCCCGCCGGCGCGCACCACTTTCGCCTCGGCGCGCAGCCGCTCGATCTGCTTCGCGTTCACGGGGCGGATGAAGCGGGCGAAGATGTCGATCGTGGTGATCGCGCTCTTGCGGATCTCCTCGTCGGTGAGGATCGTCGTGGTGGCCGCGGCCATCGCGGCATCGGCGAGGGCGGTGGCCACTCCGCCCTGGATCACCCCGAGGGGGTTGCCCAGCTCCTCGCGCGCGTCCATCTCGTAGGTGGCCTCACCTCGACCGAAGTCCACGAGACGCATGTCGAGGGTCTCAGAGACCGGGGAGCGCAACTGACCCGCCCTGGTCTGCTCCATCATCTGGTCGACGAAGTCGTAAGCCATGGGAGGTCGATATTACCCCCGAGTAGCATCTTTGACTCATGGCTACGGGCAGGCGTTCCACCCCGGTTCGCAGGGCCGGATCTCGCGGTGTGCCGAGGGCGGTCCGCGAGCCCCAGATCCTCGCGATCGCCGGGCGGGTGTTCGCCGCTCGCGGCTACCACGCGGCCTCCATGGACGAGATCGCCGCGCAGGCCGACGTCACCAAGCCGCTCGTCTACTCGTACTTCGGGTCGAAGGAGAGCCTCTACGTCGCCTACGTCGAGTGGTCCGGTGGTGAGCTGCTCGCACGGATGCGCGGAGCGGCCGACCCCGGCGCACCGCCGAGCGAGCGCCTCCAGGCCGGCGTCCTCGAGTTCCTGCGCTTCGTCGAGGAGCACCGGGACGGGTGGCGCGTGCTCCACTCGGTGGCGGCCGCGCGGGGTGGCCCGCTGGCCGAGGAGGTCGCGAGCCTGCGCGCGGGGATCGCGGGGATCGTGGCCGCCCTGCTGAAGCAGAGCCTTGGCGACGCCGAGGAGACGCCGCCCGCTCTCGACGCGGTGGCCCACGCGTTCGTGGGCGCGGGGGAGTCGTTGGCGAACTGGTGGCTGGCGCACCCGGAGGTGCCTGCCGAGGCAGCCGCCGAGCTGTTGCTGGCACTCGCGCGGGCCGGGCTCGAGCAGGCCCGCGCCTAGTCGCCGGTCAGGCGCTCGTCCATGCGATCGAAGAACGTCGACCAGCCGGCGTCCGCGCGCTCGTACTGCTGCGCGGACATGCCTCCGCGCTGCTCGAAGTGCATCTCGGTGCGGCCGCCGTCCAGCGGATCTCGTCGCGGTCCGAGCCCGCCGGGGGCTAGCCGCTGAGGGCGGCAGTGCGCCGCTCGACCTCGGCGCGCACCACCGGGGCGACCTCGGTTCCGAACAGCTCGATCGAGCGCATGACGTCCGGGTGGGCCACGGGGCCGACGCTCATCTGAGCGAGATAGCGCTGGTGGCCGAACAGCTCGTGCTCGTAGAGGATCTTCTCGGCCACCTCCTGCGGCGTGCCCACGGCGAGGGCGCCGCGCGGTGCGCGCAGCGCCTCGTACTGGGCGCGGCCCATCGGCGGCCAGCCGCGCTCCTGCCCCACGCGGTTCATCACCGTCATGTACGGCGGGGCGAAGGCGGCGTCGGCCTGCTCGCCGCTTTCGGCCACGAAGGCGTGCGTGTTGATCGCCACGGGCAGCTGCGCGGGGTCATGGCCGGCGCGCGACGCGGCCTCGCGGTAGAGCTCCACGAGCGGAACGAAGCGAGCGGGCTCGCCGCCGATGATCGCGATCGTGAGCGGCAGGCCCAGCGCGCCAGCGCGGGCCACCGAGGCGGGGGTCCCGCCAACCGCGACCCACACAGGGAGCGGCTGCTGGAGCGGCCGCGGCCAGACGCCGGCCTCGTCGAGCGGCGGGCGGTGGCGGCCGGACCAGGTGACGTGGGTGCGCTCGCGCAGCTCGAGCAGCAGGGCGAGCTTCTCGGCGAACAGCTCGTCGTAGTCGTCGAGGTCGTAGCCGAACAGCGGGAAGGATTCGACGAACGACCCGCGGCCCACCATGATCTCGGCGCGCCCGCCGGACAGCAGGTCCAGCGTGGCGAAGTCCTGGAAGACGCGCACGGGGTCGTCCGAGCTGAGCACGGTGACGGCGCTCGACAGCCGCAGCCGCTCGGTGCGCATGGCGATCGCGGCCAGCACCACCGCCGGCGAGGAGATGGAGTAGTCGGGCCGGTGGTGCTCCCCGACCGCGAACACGTCCAGGCCCAGCTCGTCGGCCAGCGTGGCCTCCTCGACGAGGTCGCGCAGCCGCTGGTCCGCGGGCACGGAGGGGCTGACGTCGCCGAACGTTGAGAGGCCGAGCTCCATGAGCGCCCAAAGTTAGACGGTGTAGGGTCTCGCGCCGGGATGCGCCAGCGCGCCGTGCGCGCCATGCATGTGCGCGCCCGCGTCTAAGTCCGCCTGCCTCGCCGCCCGAAGGAAACGACAACGCCTCTATGCCCGCGTTCGCCTGCAATTGCCCACGCGCGATTCCAAGGACCATCGTCCTCGCGCTCGCGATCGCGCTGGCGGCGCTTGCGGTCGGCTGCGGCGTGGAGACCAGGGGCGTGTCCAACGTGACCGCCTCTTCCGTCGCTCTCAACGCGGAGGTGAGCTGCAGCTCCGAGGCCTACGGTCCCGTGTACTGGGAGCTGCGCCAGTGGGGCGCGTCGGAGTGGAAGACCGTGGGCACGAAGGACAGCGTCTCCTGCGACGCCGGCTCCGGCTCCCCCGGCACCATGCGGATCTCCCAGAGCGTCTCCGCGCTGCGGGCCGGCGTGGTGTACGAGTACCGGGTGGGAGTGGACCTGCCGCCCAATGGCGGACCGCTGCTCTATACCGCCTCGACCCCGTTCACCACCGGCGGCGGCCAGAAGCCCGTGGCCGTGCCTGCTTCGGGTGCCACGCCGGCCACGCTGCGGACCGGCTCGGCCGACGGGCCGCGACTGCGTCTGCGCGGCGTGAACGTGTGGGGGCTGCAGGACTCGATCACCCAGAGCTTCGGGGCCGGCCAGTACGCCAACCGCGGCTCGATCGCGACCACGATCAGGTCCTGGGGCGCCAACCTGGTGCGCTTCCGCGTGCTCGCTGACGAGTACAACTCCGCCCCCAACGCGGCCACCGGCAACCTCACCAAAGCGCAGATCATCCAGCGCATCAAGGACTGGCGCGATGCCGTCGTCGGGCAGGGGATGTACTTCATGCCCTGCTCGTGGGATGCCCTGGACGGCGCCTACTCGGACGCCAACTGGGCCGGCAACGGCCACCGCGTGCACCAGCTCTTCTCGGACATCCGCGCGGCGCTGGGCGACGACCCGATGGTGATCTACGAGGTCACCAACGAGCCCAACAACGTCAGTTGGGGCGCGTGGGAGGCCAACATGCAGGCGTCGATCAGGCACTTCCGCGAGACCATGGGCTACAAGGGCCTGCTGGTGATCGACCCGATCTGGTGGGCCAACTCGGGCACCGGTGGACAGGGCTACGACGACGCCCGCTACTCGGCGCTCGAGGCCTTCGACGCGGCCCGTCCCGGCATGACCTCGCACCAGCTCGTCTTCGCCAAGCACGACTACGCCAACAGCTACGCGAACAAGGCCTGGAACGCGGGCGCGTGGGCCGGCGCCCAGGGTGGCTCGCAGACCAAGCACCTGATCTTCGAGACCGAGTTCGGCAACTACAACGGCAGCCCGTCGACGGTCGACAACGCCTGGGCCGCGGCGGCGGCGAGCTTCTTCGCCAAGCGCTTCGACGCCCAGCAGAACTACGTCGGCTCGGCGGCGTTCCTGTTCGGCCCGTGGTACGACGCGAACGCGATGACGGCCGCGAACGGCAGCCCGACCACCTGGGGCACCGCCGTCAGGAACAACCTGCTCGGCGGCTAGGCGCTTAGGCCGCGGTCGCGGATCAGCTGCGTGAGCCTGGGGACGATCTCCAGCATGTCGCCCACGACCCCCACATCGGAGTACCTGAAGATCGGAGCCGTCGGGTCGCTGTTGATGGCCACGATCGTGCCCGACTTCTCCATGCCCACGCGGTGCTGGACCGCGCCGGAGATCCCGCACGCCAGGTAGAGGCGCGGCCGGACCGTGTGGCCGGTCTGGCCGACCTGGTGCGCGTAGGGGTACCAGCCGCGATCGACCAGCGGCATCGTCACGCCCACAGCCCCTCCCAGTGCTTCCGCGAGCTCCTCGAGGAGCCGCAGGTTGTCGCGCTCTCCGATGCCCCGGCCCCCCGCGACTACGACCTCCGCGGTCTCGATCGAGGTCTTCTGGGACCGATCGGACGAGCGCTCGACCAGGGCCACGCGCGTGGACCGCTCGTCCACGGCGACATCGACGGACTCGATGTCGGCGGTCCGGGCACCCTCAGCGGACGGATCCAGGATGCCACGGCGCACCACCGCGATCCGCGGCTCGCCGGTCCACGCCACGTCGACGAGGACGGTGTCACCGACGGCGAGGCGCTCGCCTACGAGCTCGCCGTCCTCCATCCGGAGGTCGACGAGGTCCCAGTTGACGCCCGCGTACAGGCGAGCGGCGAGCGCGGCCGCCACGTCGGCTGTGAGTGCGGAGTTCTCGAACAGCACCGTGTCGTACCCGCCCCGCTCAAGCACGCCCGCGAGCACATCCACGCGCGGCTGCGCCAGCGGCCCGTCGAGCTCGGGAGCCTCGGCCACCAGCACACGGGCCGCGCCCCAGTTCCCCAGTTCCTCGGCCAGGTCGCGGACGCCCGATCCGCACAGCAGCGCGACCGGTTCGCCACCGAGCTCGGCGGCCTTGGCCAGGAGCCCGAGTGACCCCGGGACGAGTTCGCCTTCGCGCTCCTCCACGAAGACCAGCGTCGACGGGCTCACAGGACACCTCGCTCGATCAGGTGCTCGATGAGCTGCTCGGCCGCATGCTCGTCGTCCTCGATCATGGTGCCGTGCTCGCGCTCGGGCGGACGCCGGAGCCCGAGCACGCGCGTACGCGCCCCGGTCTCACCGACGTCGCTCGGCGCGAGACCGAGGTCGGCCACCGACAGCCGGTCGACCTCTGTTCGCTTGCTCGCCACGAGCCCCTTGAGCGACGGATGCCGCGGGGCGTTGATCGCACCGGAGATCGCCACGGCGCAGGGAAGTGCTGCCTGCACCACGTCGAATCCGTACTCCATCTGGCGCCGGCCCCACACGGTGCCGTCGTCGGTGCGCAGCTCCCACACCCGCGAGAGCACGGGCAGCCCGAGCCGCTCTCCCACCGCGGCCCACAGCATGGCGCCGCCGGAGTCACTGCTCTCCCAACCGAACAGGATCAGGTCCGGGCGCTCGCGCTCCAGTGCCGCGGCCAGCACGCGGGCGGTGACCACGAGGTCGGATCCGGCCAGCGCGGGATCAGCGATCAGCGATGCCCGGTCGGCGCCCATGGCAAGGCCGTGGCGCAGCGCGTCGACGGCGTGCTCCGGCGCCATGCTCACCAGCACGACCTCGCCGTCCCCGGCCTCGTCCCGGAGTCGCAGCGCCTCCTCGAGCGCGTGCACGTCCGGTGCGTTCAGGCGACCCTTGCCGCGTACCAGCCTGCGGCTGTCGGGATCGAGCCGCAGCGAGACGAGCGACGAGGGCACCTCCTTGACGCAGACGCACAGCCTCACCTTCCCGCCGCCCCTCAGATCTCGGCGGCGAAGACGTGCGCCTCGGAGAGCACGCTCTGGACGAGCCGCGGCGCGGCGGCGTCGCCGAGGCGCTCGAGGCGAACGCCCTCGCGGCCGTCCAGCTTGTCGAACAGGTCGAAGTAGATGTCGTCGCGCGAGCGACGGGGGTACACGGGGACGACCGCCTCGGCCGAGATGAAGCGCTCGGCGCCCGTGAGCGTCTGGACGGCGCGCACGCCGTCCGGCTCCACCGCGCGCACTTCGGTGAAGGCGGAGAACGAGATTCCCTTCTCCCCGGCGCGCTGGACGAACAGGGCGAAGTTGGTGGCTTCGAGGTCGTGGCCCACCATCGGGCGGTGCGTCAGCACCTCGACCTCGCAGCCGGCGTCCGCCAGGAACTCGGCCGTGCCGGCCGCCTCCCAGTGGCCGTTTCCGTCGACCACCACGACCCGCCCGCTCGGCGAATGCGTGCCACGCAGCACCTCGTCGGCCGAGAGCACGTGGTCCAGCTCCAGCCCGGGGATCGGCGTAACCGCCTGCAGCCCGCGCTCCCGCGCGATCGCGCCCGCGTCGGGGTCGTGCTCGGGCGAGCGCTCGGCGGGCAGGTTCGGCTGGGATCCCGTGGCGACGACCAGCACGTCGGCATCGAGCTCGAGCAGCTGCTCCGCGTCGCCCTCCACGTTCAGCCACACATCGACGCCGAGGCGCTCCAGGGCGCCCTCGAGGTAGGCCGTGACCTCCGCGAACTCCTCGTGCAGTGGCTGGCGCGCGGCCAGCCTGGCCTGGCCACCGAGCACGTCCTCGCGCTCGAGCAGCGTGACGTGGTGGCCGCGCCTGGCCGCGATCTCGGCCACCTTCATGCCAGACGGGCCGCCTCCCACGATCACGACGTTCCGCGGCTCGGCCGTCGGGACCAGCAGGCGCTCGCCGAGAAAGCGCTCCCGCCCCGCCGCGGGATTCTGGACGCAGCGAACGCCCTTCTCCTGGACCACCTGATGCAGGCAGGCGTCATTGCAACCGATGCACGCGCGGATCTCCTCGGCTCGCCCCGAGAGCAGCTTGTTGGGCGTCTCGGGGTCGGCGATCAGCTGACGCGCCATGCCGATCAGGTCCGCCTCGCCGGTGGCGATCATGTGCTCGGCGAGATCGGGCTGCTTGAGCCGCCCGAACGCCACCACGGGGAGATCGCTGGCCTGCTTCAACGCCTGATTGAGCGGGCGGAAGTGCCCCTGCGGGATCGCCGCCGGAGGGATCTCCATCCAGAAGCTGGAGAAGGACCCCGCGTCGCAGTTGAAGTAGTCGACGAGGCCGGAGCCCTCGAGCGACTCCGCCATCCGCAGGCCGTAGTCGAGGTCGTATCCGAACGGCGTGTACTCGTGCAGGCAGAGCCGGACGCCGAGCGGACGGTCTTCCCCGATCGTCTCGCGGATCGCGCTCAGGCACTCGAGCGGCAGGCGCATCCTGTTCTCGAACGACCCCCCGTATCGGTCGGTGCGCCGGTTGAAGAACGGCGATGCGAAGCTGCGCAGCAGGCCGTCGTGGGCGATCTTCACCTCCACGCCGTCGAACCCGGCGGCGATCAGGTTCGCGCCCGACTGGCGGAAGCCCGCGACCGTTCGCCGGATGTCCGATTCGTCCATCGCCTTGGTCGTGAAGTTGCTGGACGGCTCCGGCATCTGGGTGGGCGCCCACATCACGTTCGGCGGATGTTCGAGGGAGGTGTGACCCCCGTGCGTGAGCTGGCCGAAGATCTTCGCGCCCAGCTCGTGCACCCTGGTCGTCATGGCCTGGTACGGCTCCACCGCGCGCGGGTCGTAGATGGCGAGGAAGCGCCGCGACATCTTCCCCTCCTCCATCACCGCCATGCTGCCGTCCACGATCAGGCCGGCGCCGCCCCGGGCGCGCTCGACGTGGTAGGCCTCGAGGTCCTCGCTCGGCATCCCGTCGATGTGCGCCAGCGCGGTGAAGTGCGGTTGGAAGACGAGCCGGTTGCGAAGCTCGACGTCCCGGATCGAGAACGGCGAGGCGAGTGCCGGGAAGTCCGAGTCAGTCATGGCGCCAGGGGCGTGCCGGCGCCGTCGGATGGGAGCCGGCGAACAGGAGTGCGTGCGCGAGCCGGAAGCAGACTCGCCCGGAGGTCCCCTCCGCGGGGGCTTCGTCCTCGTCGACGACGACCCTCAGCTCGGAGGCCGCCGTTGTCTCCGGCGGACGGCAGGAGAGGATCTTGTGGGCGCCGAGGGACTCCACGAGGGTGACTTCGGCGGGGATCTCCACGTCGTCGGACTCCCGCGCGGCGCCCCAGCGGACCCGCTGTGGACGCACGCCCAGCGCCAGCTCGTCGCCGGGCCTCAGGCCGTCGTCGCCGTCGAGCGGGAGCTCGAGGCCGAGACCTCGAGCCACGAGCTTGCCATCGCGCTCGGCCGCGGTCAGGGGCAGCACGTTCATCGGCGGGCTGCCGACGAAGCCAGCCACGTAACGCGACACCGGGCGGTGGAAGACCGCGTCGGGCGTGTCCACCTGGACGATCCCGCCGTCGGAGAAGACGGCAATCCGGTCCGCCATCATCATCGCCTCCTCCTGGTCGTGGGTCACGTGGATCATGAGCCGCCCGGTCCGGCGCTGGAAGCGCTTGAACTCGGTCCAGAACTCCCGCCGCAGGACGGCGTCGAGGCTGGCGAACGCCTCGTCCATCAGGAACGCGACCGGCTCGCGCACGAGTGCACGGGCGAGCGCGACACGCTGGCGCTGCCCGCCGCTGAGCTGGCTCACCCGCCGTTCGAGCAGCTCGCCGATGCCGAGCATCCGGGCCCGGTCGCCGACCCGCTGCTGGATCTCCGCCGCCGGCAGCTTCGTCTCGCGGCGGCGGGCACGGAGCGGGAACGCGATGTTCGAGCGCACCGTCATGTGCGGGTACAGCGCCAGATCCTGGAAGACCATGCTGATGTTGCGCTGCTCGGGCGGCCGGTGCTGGATGGAGACGCCGTCGAGCAGGATCTCGCCGCTGGTCGGCTGCTCCAGGCCGGCGATCATCCTGAGCGTCGTGGTCTTGCCACAGCCGCTCGGGCCGAGGAAGACCATGAGCTCGCCGGGCTCGATCGTGAGCGTCACGTCGCGCACGGCCACGGTCCCGCCGGGGAACTCCTTCGTCAGGTCGCGCAGCTCGATGCGGCCCGTGCCGTTCGCGGCCTTCACTTCGCGGCTCCCAGGGACATGCCGCGCACGAGGTGCTTGCGCAGCCAGATCACGGCGATCACCGGCGGCACCATCGCGGCGACCGACAGCGCGGTGATCCGAGCCCAGTCGACCTGGAAGCCCACGGCCAGGTTCGGGATCAGGGCGGTGTAGGTCTGGACGTTGTCGCCGCCGATCACGAGCGCGAACAGGAACTCGTTCCAGCAGAACAGCGCGGTGAGGATCGTGGTCGCCACGATGCCCGGCGCCACCAGCGGCAGCGTGACCTTGAAGAACGTCTCGAGCTTGCCGTATCCGTCGAGGTACGCCGCCTCCTCGTAGGACCGCGGGACCTCGTTGAAGAAGCTCCGCATCAGCCAGGTGGCCAGCGGGATGCCGAACGACAGGTACAGCAGGGCGAGCCCCAGGTGCGTGTCGAGCAGCCCGAGGTCGTCGAACGCGAAGTAGATCGGCAGGACGATCGCCACTGGCGGAAAGATCCGCGTCGAGAGCAGGAAGAACGCGACCTCCTCACCGCCAGTCTCGCGCGGCCAGCGCGCGAACGCGTACCCCGCCATCGCGCCGATCAGGACGGCGAGCACGGTGGCCGTGACCGTGACGATCAGGCTGTCGGCCAACGCGCCGAGCGCCTGCCCGTCCGTGAGCCAGGAGTACGAGTCCCCCGTGAGGTCCTTCGGCACGAGCGTGGGCGGCTGCGCCAGCGCCTCGGCGCTGGGCTTCAGCGACGTGTTGATGGTCCAGTAGAACGGGAAGATCACGAAGATCCCGTAGACCACGAGGCCCACGCTGAGCAGCCAGCGCACGAGCCGCCAGCGGTCACGCCCAGCGGCCTTCACGCCCGCCTCCGGAATGCCACCCAGAAGAGCCGCATCAGCACCAGGGCGATCAGTCCGAGCAGCCAGGTCACCGTCGCCGCCGTCCCGATGTCGAAGTCCTGGAACGCTGTGACGTAGGCCAGCAGGCCGGGAAGCTCGTTCGACGTGCCCGGTCCGCCCTGGTTGGTGATGATGAAGAGCGAGTCGATCAGCTTGTAGCTGTCCATGACGCGCAGGAGCAGCGCGATGATGATCAGGTTCTTGAGCATGGGCAGCGTGACGCGGGTGGTGCGGTACCACCACGACGCACCGTCCAGTCGCGCCGCTTCGAAGAGGCTCTCCGGCAGGGCGACCCGTCCGGCGAACACGATCAGCAGGGGCAGGGCGGTCCACTGCCAGATGTCCGCCACGACCACCGACCACAGCCCGAGGCTGGCGCTGGTCCACGTCTGCTCCGGCAGGCCGACGCTCCCGATCAGGTGGTTGAGCACGCCCTGGCGCTGATAGATGAACCGCCAGACGTCGCCCACGACCGCCGGCGCGAGCATCATCGGCATCACGAAGAGGGTCAGCAGCGTTATGCGGATCCAGTTGCGCCGCACCAGCTCGCAGAGCGCCAGGGCAAGCGCTATCCCGAGCACCATCTCGACCCCCACGCCTACGACCACGTAGTACGCGAGGTTCTTCATCGCGTGCCAGAAGCGATTGGAGGACAGCACGTCTCCGTAGTTCTCGAGCCCGACCCAGCGAGCTTCGGTCCCCGTGGCGGGGAACCACGAGTGGAGGCTCATCCACAGCGACCAGCCGGCCGGGTAGATGACACTCGCCGCCACCACCGCCACGGCGGGCAGCACCAGCAGGCGCGGCACCACCGCCGGACCGCGCAGTGAGAAGCTCACCGTCCCACACCCCCCAGGGGCCGATCAGAGCCCGAGCCGCTCCGACGAGGCCAGGAAGCCGGCGTAGAAGTCGCTCTGCTCCTCGCGCCCGCGCTTGTCCACGACCTCCGACCACTGTTCCGCCACCGCGTCCAGCGCCTCCTTGGAGGTCTTCTGGCCGGCCACGGCGGATTGGATCTCGGTGCCGAGCACGCGGATGTACTCCCCCGCCCCGGGCCAGTTCGGCTGCGGGAAGCCGTTCTTCGCCGCGTCCCGAATCGCCGTGGCGTGGTTGCGTGCCCGGCTCAGGGAGCGGTAGATCCCGTTGTTCTTCTCGTAGTTCTTCGCCGTCCCGCGCTTGGGGTTCGGCTTGGTGAACTGCGCGATCGCCTCGTCGGTGAAGTGCGCGTCGTGGTAGGGCTCGAGTCCGCAGAACGGGTCGGTCACGCTGTAGACGCTGTAGTCCGGGTGCGACAGCCGGTACGCCACCCAGGCCGCCGCCTGCCGAGTTTCGTCCGGCTGGTTCTTCGGCACGGCGAAGCAGCGGCTGAACGCGAGCGCGGCACGGCGCACGAGCTTCCCGTCCCTCATCGAGCCCGGTATCGGCGAGTCGACGGAGTCGTTCTGCGAGACGGGCGAGTCGAACTCGGTGAGGTCCTGCCACCACACCGACGTCGCGACGCGGCCGCTGGTCCAGTTCGAGATGGTGTCGTCGTTCGACATGTTGTCCATGCCAGGGGGCGCCGACTCCGCCAGCCGCAGCAGGATCTCCAGGCCCTCCACGCCCGCGGGCGAGTTGATCGTCGGGTTCATGTCACCGTCGAAGTAGCGCACGCCGAGCGAGCCGGCCGTGTCCATCCAGTACGCCCAGCTCACCGCGGGCTCGCTGCCCCACTGCGTGCCGAAGACGTTGTCGCCCTTCATCTGCTCGGTGATGAAGGCGGCGAGCTCGATGTACTGGTCCCAGGTGTCGGGCGGCCCGAGCTCGCGCCCGAAGCGCTGGCGATAGGCACGCTGGAGGGCCGGCTCGGCGAACACCGACTTGCGGTAGTGGAAGCCGTGAGAGTCGCCGTCGGCCATGAGGCCGTAGATCTTGCCGCGGGACTTCGTGTACAGCTCGCGGTAGGCCGGCGACACGCCGTCGATGTACTGGTCGTAGCCGTCGAAGTTGCGCAGGTACGGCTCGAGCGGCTCGAGGTTGCCGGTGGCGACGAAGTCGCCCAGGAAGTAGGCCGCGAAGGTGATCACGTGCCACGGCGCGTCGGACTTTCCGATCAGCTTCGGCGTGATCTCCTGCGACTCGGTGCCAAACGGGAACTGAGAGGCGGGAGCGATCTTGATGTTCGCCTCGCCCTCGAGGTCGTCTCCGTACCACTCGTAGATCGGGCCCAGGAACTCGTCGCCCAGCCCCTTGATCTCCACTCCTCCGAAGTCGAGCTTTCCGCCGACCGTCTTCGGCTTCGCAACGGTCTTGGTGACCGAGCTCGAGTCGCCTCCACCCCCGCACGCGGCCAGGACGGTCGGCGCGAAGCTGAGGGCGCCCGCCGCGGCGACGCCCCTCTTCAGGACCTGCGCCCGAGTGAGGCGCGCGTCGGTGATTGCGGGCACCTTGTCCATGCTCGTTCCTCTCTCCCAGGACCGCTCGTAGAACGGGGCGGAACCTAACCGCAGTTTTGCCCGGTGTCAAACAGAAGTCCGCTCATGAACGAACAAAGGCCCCGTACTTCCGCGCGGGATCACCGAAACGGTCGGGTCGTCGCCAGCCTTGACGGCCGCACGTCCGGTCCATAGCGTCGACCGGATGCAGATCGGTAGGGCCGGGACGCCCGTCAGCCACATCAGCCAGGCCTACCCCGACAGGGTGGAGGTGCGTGGGCGCGACCTCACCGGCGACCTGATGGGCCGCCTCAGCTTCACCGAGTACTTCCACCTGCTGCTCACCGGCGCCGAGCCGACCGAGGAGCAGCGCTACTTCCTCGACCTGCTGCTGGTGGCGATCGCCGAGCACGGGATGATGCCCACCAACGTCGCCGCGCGGATGACGCTCGCGGCCGACCCGGGATCGCTGCACGGGGCGGTCGCGGCCGGCATCCTCGGCTGCGGTCCGGTGATCCTCGGCACCGCCGAGTCCTGCGCCCGGCTGCTCGCCGCGGCCCAGGCGAAGGTGGCCTCCGGCGATACCCCCGAGGCGGTCACAGCGGAGATCGCAGGCGACCTCCGGGCTGCCGGCGACAAGGTGCCCGGCTTCGGCCACCCCGTCCACCGGCCGCTCGACCCGCGCGCCGAGCGCATCCTCGAGCTCGCCGATGCCCGCGGCGTGAGCGGCCCCCACGTCCTGCTCGCGCGGCGCCTGCGCGACGCCGTGGGAGAGGCCTGGGGCAAGCCGCTCACGATGAACGTCTCGCTGCCGATCGCGGCCGTGATGCTGGACCTGGGCTTTCCGCCGGCCACCGTCAAGACCGTGCCGATCCTCGCCCGCACCGCCGGTCTGCTCGCTCATCTGGCCGAGGAGCAGGAGCTTCCGATCGGCTTCCTGATGGCCGCGCGCGCGGAAGACGCGATCGACTACGCGCCCGAAGACGAATCCGGGTGATGCCGCCGTCGGAGATCGAAACCCGGCCCTGGGCAGAGCAGCTCGCCGCCGACGACGCGACGTATGGGTCGCAGCTGGAGTACCTGTTCGACCGCTCCGCGTTCTACCGCGACAAGCTCGCCGAGGCGGGGTTCACCTCCGCGGAGGCGGCCGGCGGGCTCGCGGACATCGGGCGGCTGCCGCTCACCGAGAAGCGCGAGCTCAGGGAAACGTGCACGCCGGACAATCCGATCGGCACGCACGTGTGCGCCGCGCCGTCAGAGCTCGTTCGGATCTACTCCACCAGCGGGACCACCGGCACGCCCAGCTACATCCCGCTCACCGCCGGCGACCTCGACAACTGGGTCACGGGCTCGGCGCGCAGCTACGCCGCGTCGGGCGTGGCAGCCGGCCAGCGCGTGGTCAGCACCTACAACGCCGGTCCGTTCGTCGCGGGCGCGGCGCTGGCGTCCTTCGACCGCATCGGCGTCTGCCACGTTCCGGTCGGCACCGGCAACACCGAGCGCCTGATGAGCGTGATCGAGCAGCTTCGCCCAGACGCCGCGGTGCTCACTCCCTCCTATGCCGCCCACCTCGTCGAGTGGGCGGCGGAGCGCGACTTCGACCTGCGGGGGTCGAGCGTCCAGCGGCTGCTGGTGGCCGGCGAGCCCGGCGGCGGCGAGCCGTCCTTCCGCGCCAAGCTCGAAGCGGCCTGGGGCGCGCGCGTGACCGAGGCGATGGGCATCGGCGACATCGGCGTGTCGCTCTGGGGCGAGTGCGAGCACCAGGACGGGATGCACCTGGGCGCCCGCGGCTTCGTGCACCCCGAGCTGATCGATCCCGAGACCGGGGCCGCCGTGGAGATCGACGACGGTGCCACGGGCGAGCTGGTGTTGACGCATCTCCAGCATCGCGCGGCTCCGCTGCTGCGCTTCCGCACGCGCGACCACGTCCAGGTGCGCACCAGCCCGTGCCCCTGCGGCCGCACCGGGCCGCGCGTGCGCTGCATCGGCCGCACCGACGACATGCTGATCGTCCGCGGGGTCAACGTCTTCCCGTCGGCCGTGCGCGAGGTGGTCAGCTCGTTCGCTCCCCAGGTCAGCGGCCACATCCGCGTCAAGCCGCAGGCGGAGGGCGTGAAGCAGGAGCCGCCGCTGCCCGTTAGCGTCGAGCTTGCGCCGGGCGCGCCGGCCGACGCCGCGCTCGCGGAGGCGATCCGGGCGAGGCTGCGCGAGGTCCTCGTGGTGCAGGCGAAGGTCGAGCTGGTGCCGCCGGGCAGCCTGGGGCGCAGCGAATACAAATCGAAGCTCGTAGAGCGCTAGGTCGAGGTAGGAATGCGAAAACTCCAGAGCCAGGGTGTGCACCACATCACGATCGTCGGGGCCGACAGGCAGACATCGATCGACTTCTGGGAGGGCGTGCTGGGCATGCCCTTCGTCTTCGACCAGCCCAACCTCGACAACGAGTCGGAGAGCCACCTCTACTTCGATCCGGGCGACGGGCGGCTGATCACGGTCTTCACGAACGAGGACCGCAGGGCCGATCCGACCCGCACGCCGACCGACCCCGGTTGCGTGCACCACCTCGCGTTCGCGGTATCGCAGGCCACCTTCCACCAGGCGGTCGAGCGGCTCGACGAGCGCGGCATCAGCCACAGCGGGGTCAAGGACCGCGGCTTCATGGACTCGATCTACTTCGAGGATCCACTGGGCCTGCTGATCGAGCTCGCGTCCTATCGCTTCGAGCCGCCGTTCGGCTACACCCACTCGGACGTGCTCCTGGAGGCGCACAAGCTCCGGGTGGAGCGCGGCGACTACAACATCGACCGCCTTCACCTGGCGGACGCCATCGAGACGCTCGTGGAGCGATCGCGGCCGTCGCTGTCGGACGACCGTTCGCCCAAGGACCCCTACGGCTAGGAGGAGTACATGGCAGACAACACACTCAGCATCCTGACCCCGAGCGTGAACAACCTGACGGCCCGGATCTTCGTCAGAGCCGCCGGACTCGACTTCGAGGAGGTGGACGTCTGGGGCCAGACGACCGCCCCGGAGTTCCTGGCCAAGGACCCCGCCCACCTCACGCCGCTGCTCGAGGCGGACGGCCTGCCCAAGGGCTCGCTGTGGGAGAGCTGCGCGATCATGCAGTACCTCTGCAACAAGCACGGCCTGGACCACCTCTACCCGACCGATCCGGGCCAGCGGGCGATGGTCGACAGCGCGATGTTCTATTTGATCGGCACGCTCTACCCGTTGCTCGCGCGCGCGACCTATCCGGCGCTCGGCTTCCCGCAGTACCCGGGCGAGGCCGCCACCTCAGGCGCCGACGACGAGACCAAGGCGCAGTCCCAGAAGGACGCCGAGGCCGCGCTGGCGGAGCCGCTCGAGGCCTACCGCGCGTTCTTCCTCGACGGCAAGCAGTTCATCGGCGGCGACGCCCCGTCGATCGCCGACATCCGCCTGGCCGCGTCGCTGGAGTTCCTGCACTCGATCGACTACGACTTCCCGGCCTGGGCCGAGGAGTACATGAGCAACGTGGAGAGCGCGCTCGGCGACGCCTACTCGGAGCCGGCGGCCGACGTGCGCGGCTTCGTCGCTCAGGCCAAGTCGCAGGCCTAGGCGGCGAGGCGGGCGCCCTCGGCCAGCGCCTCGAGCTTGCCGTAGGCAGCGTCCCGCGGGAGGTACTTCATGCCGCAGTCCGGGGCGGCGATGAGCCGCTCCGGGCCGGCGTGCGGGAACGCGCGGCGGATGCGGTCCGCCACGGTCTCCGGCGTCTCCACCTCGTCGGTGGAGAGGTCGAGCACGCCGAGGATGATCGTCTTCGACGAGAGCGCGTCGAGGACGTCGAGCTCGAGGCCCGACTGCGCGGTCTCGATGCTGACCTGGTCGCACTCGGTCGCGGCCAGCTCAGGTAGGAACGAGTAGCCGCTGGGTCGCTCGTGGATGATCGCGGCGTACCCGAAGCAGATGTGGACCGCTGTCGTCCCGGCCATGCCGTCCGTCGCCCGGCGGAGCGCGGCGAGGCCGTAGTCGCGCGCGGCGTCGGGGCGGGCCTGCATGTATGGCTCGTCGACCTGAACGATGTCGGCGCCGGCCTCGAACAGGTCGACGATCTCCTCGCGCACCGCGTCCGCGTAGGCCATGCCCAGCTTGTCCGGGGCTCCGTAGTAGTCGTCCTGGGCCTGCTGCGACATCGTGAACGGGCCGGGCACGGTGATCTTCGTCATGCGGCTCGTGTGCGCGCGCAGGAACTGGAGGTCGCGCACCTGAACCGGGTGGCGTCGCGCGATCGGCCCGACCACACGCGGCACCGGGTTCGGATGTCCGCTGCGATCCAGGGCCTCGCCCGGGTTGTCGATGTCGACCCCCTCGAGCGCGGTGGCGAAGCGGTTGGAGTAGCTCTCGCGGCGCATCTCCCCGTCCGTGACGATGTCCAGCCCGGCGCGCTCCTGGTCGGCGATGGCCAGGCGGGTGGCGTCGTCCTGAGCCTCCTCCAGGTAGGCCGGATCCACCCGCCACAGGTCGGTCGCGCGCACCCGCGGCGGGAAGCGGTCGCGCAGCCGGTCGCGGTCGATCAGCCAGCTGGGCTGCGCGTAGGAGCCGACGAGGCTGGTGGGGATCGCTCCGTTGCCGCTCACCGCCGTCGAGTCTTCCAGATCAGCGGAACCTCGAGGATGGCTACCGCTCCACGAGCGGGCGCACCTCGATGGCGCCGCCCAGGCGGGCCGCCGGGATGCGCGCGGCCAGCTCGATGGCGGCGTTCAGGTCGTCGGCCTCGAGGAACATGTAGCCGCCGATCGCCTCCTTGAGCTCGGCGAACGGCCCGTCGGTCGTGAGCGTCTTACCGTCCTGCACCCGCACGGTGGTCGCGGTCTCTGGCGACTGCATCTGGGCGCCCGGGCTGACGCCGGGGGTCTCGTTGATCCCCTGGTAGTCGGCGTAGATGGCGCCCTTCTCCTCGGCCGACAGGCGGTCCCACTCCTCCGACGGCGGGGTCGGGGTGGTGCCCTGGTGAATCAGCAGCATGTACTTCATCGATTCCTCCTTATGGGAATGGTCGCCCATAGGACAAACGGGAAACGGCGAAATTGACAGCTACTTGGAAAACAGTGCCGGCGCTGGTCAGCGCCAGTCGCTGCCGCAATCGCTGGACGCGAGGTAGTAGTCGCCGTAGTACCAGTCGCAACCGCAACCGTCAGGGCCTTCGTCGCAGAAATAGCACAGCTGGCCGTCCTCGCTGCAGTGCTCCCATACCTCCTGGGGCGTGAGCAGACGAGCGCTCGAGGCACGGCTGCCGGAGAGCCCGCCGTACCCGCGCCGCGGGTGGCTCAGAGCGGCCTCGGCGGTGAATCCTGGCGCCGGCATGGCTACCTCCACCCCCGCCTGCGCCGCTTCGGGAGGGTCGGGGGGAACAACGATTGGCAGCAGGGACAGCCCTCCGGATAGACGCACACGCAGTCGGGGTTGCAGCCCTCCGACGGCAGCTTGAACCTCAGCATCTGCGCGGTGATTCCGTCGCTCCCGGGCCGAGCGGCGCGCCGGCTCGGCGCATAGGACCGTGCGACCGGGGCGAGCGTGACGTCGGCGGTGAAGCCGGGCATGCTGGCTGGCGGTGTCATCGTCGACCACCCTTTCTGCCGGTAAGGACGACCCGGCGATTGAGTTGCGCCGCCCGCTCTGCGCACCCACCACAGGGCTTGACCCCGACCGCCGAGGTGGCGCGTTTGATGGCGTCGCCCAACCCGATCGGCTCGTCGGAGATGAATCCCGGGAGCCGCACCTGGCGTGGCTGGCGCTCGCTCATGGACGTTCGTAGAAGGGACTCAGCTTGGTGACCAGGAAGGGGAACTCCTCGGTCACGTCCACGCGCGCGAACAGCTTCTCCACGACATCCGTCTCGCGATGCCTGAAGCCGAAGACGACGTCGACGATCGAGCGCACGCCGCTCAATCGCGACGGGAGTACCTCGACACCGGTGAAGGCGAAGTTGCGGTCGTACTGCTCGGTCGCGGCCGCATAGATGCGCGGATAGCGGACCGTGAGGTAGTTCAGCGCGCGGTGCTCGTCGGTGGCGCCAGCGTTGTCCGCCAGCTGCACGAGCTGATCGAACAGGCCGGCGGCCGTCGAGCGGAAGCGGCTCTCGGATTTCGCCGGGACCGACTCCGGCCTCGGGATCGACCCGACCAGGGACTCGCGATCGAACGAATAGAGCTGGTCGAACTCGACCACCGGGAGGGCCAGCCCGTTGCACAGCTCGGGCGGGGCGATATGCCGGCGCAAGCCGATCACGGTGTCCAGATCGTCGGTGCTGGCTTCCTCGCGGAAGGAAGCCTTGAGCAGATCAAGATCGGCCGGATCGCGTGGGGCGAGGATGTAGGTTTCGAGCCCCTGGATCACGAGGATCCAGCAGACGCTGCGGGCGAGGTAGCGGTGTTCGTTGATCGCGGCCTTGAACGTGTAGCGATCGTCGAGGCCTCGATAGTCGGCGTTGCCGGTCGCCTGGGCGAACTCCTTCTCGATGGCCAAGCTGGGGAACCGGGGCTCGACGCGTCCGAGTGCGTAGACGAACGCGGGGGGCGTGGGTGTGATCGGGACGGGCGCGGGCGCGGCCGGAGGTATTGCCACGGGCGGCGGGGCCGCCGCCGCCACGGCAGAATCGGCCGGTGACTCGTCGAGCGTTTCGACCGCGGGGGTTGCTGAGTCTTCGTCCACGACTGAACTAACGGCGAGCCTAACTCCGGCCGGGCGCGGAGGTCAACCCTGACCGGCCAGCGTGGCGTAAGCGCGCTCGGCGTCCAGCAGTGGTGGCACGACGCTGCGCCGACCGGGGCCCTGCGCGAGCGCCCACCGAAGCCTGCCTGCGTCGACCGTGGCGAACAGCGACCAGAGGAGCGCGATCGCGCCGGTTACGAACGCTGCCGCGAAGCTCGTGCCACCGTGGGTGACCGGCGGGCCGCTGGATGTGAGGCTCACGATCGCGTCTCCGGGCGCACCGAGTCCGCGTCTGCCGGGGGAGCTGCCGAGGTTGGACTGTTCCAAGGGCCGGCCGGCGCGGTCGTAGGCGACGACCGGGATCACGCCCGGATGGCGCGTGATCGCCGAGCTCCCCAGTGTGCCCTGGTTACCGGCGGCGGCCACGACCAGCGCGCCACGTGCCGCGGCGTGGTCGAGCGCCTGCGTCAACGCGCGCTCCGACCGCGTCGTGGGCTCCCCGGTGGCCGCGCTCAGGTTCACGATTCGTGCCCCCGCGTCCACGCACTCGAAGATGGCTCGGGCAACCTCCTCTGGGGTCGCCGTCGGGGGCCGGCTCGTGTCGGCGGTCTCCCAGAAGATCGGCCGCACGAGCAGCGTGCAGCCGGGGCAGATCGACGGCGCCGGTGAGCCTCGCCTCGCGACCAGGATGCCGGCCACGAAAGTACCGTGGGCGCATGCGCCGCTGCCGGAGCGCTGGCACGCGGCGCCGCGGCCGGCCACCGGCAGGATGCTCGCGCCGGCAAAGTCGGGATGGTCGCTCGCCACCGGCCCGTCCACGAGACCGATGCCCACGCTCCCAGCGCCGCTGCTGCGCTCGGTCAGCGCCTCCAACCGGACCATGGCCAACGCGTCTCGATTTGAGCTCATGAGCCTCCGGAGACGAGTCTCTCCGAATTGGTAGCGTTTGTCACGATCCCAACGAGGAGGCGGTTACATGGGTATGCCTGGGTTCACCGCAGAGCGCTGTACCACTAAAGCGCCCGCCTCATACAGGCAACGGTCACGGCACTCCGATGCGGAGGCTGCCGGGCGCATCGCCCCGGCCATACCGATCTCGCCGGAGGAGTGGTACCAGATGTGCGCCATGGCCGGTTGCGGTGCCGTCCTCATGCCGGATGGGTCCACGCGCTGCGTCTGCTACCACCTCGCCGATGACATGCGGCAGCCGGTTTTCCTGAGGGGGTAGGCCAAGCCTCCGCGCTGTTACGCGCGGACCTCGACCTCCAGCTCGATCGTCTCCACCGGCAGGGTCTCCCAGGGGCGGCGCAGCTCTAGCCGGACGCTCGCGCGCCCCGGGCTCCGGCCGCTCAGCAGTGCTTCCTCCGGCACGCTCTGACCCGGCGGCGACGCCGGCGGCAGCTCGCCACGGCGCAGCTCGACCTCGACCGCCTCCGGCTGGGGCCCGCCGACGGAGGCGAACCAGCGGTAGCCCGCCGTGGCGAGCGCTCGAAGAGGGATGACGCGCTGCTCGCCGGCTCGCAGGACGACGCTTGTCGCTTGTCGATCGCCAGTCATCAGGCCCCCATCATCGCGCTTGACTTGGGTCCTCCGGTGAAGGATGCTCGCGGCATTCCGTAAACACGGTTCTACATCGAGGAGGACGGCGATGCCAGATGTCCTGGAAGGCGCTGACCTTAAGCCTCGAAGGGTCCAACACTACGGCTGGAAGCCGTCGCTGCCGGACCTTCGCGACCACATCGCGGACGCCTCGGAGCTCCCTGTCCGAGAGGAGGTCGATCCGCGCGGGGAGCTGCCGCCCGTGTTCGACCAGGGTCAGCTGGGCAGCTGCACGGCGAACGCGGTCGCGGCCGCCGTCCAGTACGACGCGATCCTGAACGGGTCGGATCCCGGCCTCCTGTCACGGCTCTGGATCTACTACTACGAGCGCAAGCTGGAGGGCACGCCGCCCGACCAGGACATCGGCGCGTACGGGCGCGACGGCTTCAAGGTCTGCAAGAAGCTCGGCGTGCCGCTCGAGCAGAGCTGGCCGTACGAGATCTCGCAGTTCGCCGAGGAGCCGCCGGCCGACCTGGCGGAGGAGGCCGCGCAGCACCGCATCTCGAACTATCGCTCGGTGCCCCGGAACCTCGACGGGATCAAGGCGGTGCTGTCGAACCGCCAGACGATGGCGTTCGGCTTCACCGTCTACGAGTCATTCGAGGCAGCCGAGGTCGCGCAGAGCGGCATCATGCCGATGCCCTCGCGTGACGAGCGCATGGTGGGCGGCCACGAGGTGCTGCTCGTGGGGTACCTCAAGGAGGAGGTGAACTACGGGCTGGTGCGCAACTCGTGGGGCGACGGGTGGGGGATGGCCGGCTACTTCCTGATGCCGTGGACCTACCTGCTCGACGCCAACCTTGCGAGCGACTTCCGGACGATCCGGCGGCCCGCCGGCGCCTGAGGTCAGGCGGCGCGGGCCCACAGCGAGCCGTCACCCACCGGCCGGCGCTCGACGCGCCCCTCGCCGGTTGCGGTGATCAGCTCCGCCTCGGTCGCGCCCACGTCGGGCACGCCGAGGTGCTCGGTCATCACGGCAGCCACCTCGGCGGTAGCCAGGGGGTAGGGGAAGGCGTTCAGGACCTCGACCGCGTCCTCGGCGGGTGGGCGCCGCTCGAGCGTGGGGTCGAGGTTGGCGATGACGACGTCGTAGGCCTCGAGCGGCTGAAAGCCGCCGGCCTCCAACCTGTTTCCGCCGGCTTCGTCGAAGAGCAGGGACGGTGCGGTGTAGCGCACCGCTCCGTCGGTGTTCGCCGCCCGACCCTGGAACTCGGTGGGCGATCCTGCTGCCGCGCGCGCATGCGCACGGTCGGCTTCGTAGGCGGCTACGACCTCGGGGTCGTCGATGCGCCCCACGATGGCGTCGGCGTCCAGGCCCTCGACGCCCGCGAGCGCCGAGCGCAGCGTGTCGGGGTCCTCCAGGGTGCCCGTGGTCGTGAACTGCGCGAACTGGAGCGCCCGCAGGACGCGGTCCTCGAGCTCGGGCGCGTCGAGCCGCGTGGCCACGATCGCGCGGCAGGCAGGAGAGGTGGCGCTCAGCCGCGGCTTCGGGGTGATCTGGAAGGGCATTCCGAAACGGCGGAAGCGCTCGTACCCGAGCGCTGACCGCGTCGGCGTGTAGCCCCGGGCCGCGTACTGAGCGGCGTCCTCGCTGAGCCCGATCATCACCAGCGTCCAGCGCAACTGATCGCCGTAGCGCCACCGCAGGGTCGTGTGGGCCGGCCAGGCGGAGTACGCCCACGGGCAGCCGGGATCCGTGAAATGGGTGACGTCGATCATCGGCTGGATCGTTGCAGGTGGCCTCCTTCGGCCCC
>JAXDIH010000036.1:0-13770 GCA_034664105.1 Thermoleophilaceae bacterium | reverse complement strand
GCCGTCAGTCGGTGGGCGAGGCCGGCTCCACGAGCGTGCCGAAGGGGTCGCGCACGTAGGCCACGCCCTGGCCCCACCGCTGGCGCTTGGGCTCGGAGAGCCCCGCGGTCCCGGTCGTGGCCGTGATGTTGGCGCGTTCCGCCCGCGCGCTGTCGGTCGTGGCCGTGATGATGGCGCGTTCCGCCCCCGCGGTCTGGGTCGTGGCCGCGATGTTGGCGCGTTCCGCCCGCGCGGGCTCGCAGAAAACGGCCAGCCGGCGCGCGGGCATGCCAGCGCGCGGCGCAACCCCGGTGCTTCGCGGTTGCTGGCTGGCCGGCCGGCCAGGGCCGGTAGGGTTCCCCGATGCCCACCGTCGAGGTCAACGGACAGACGCTCTACTACGAGGTCCACGGCGAGGGCGAGCCACTGCTCTGCGTGATGGGGCTGTCGGCCGACACGCTCGCCTGGATGCTCCAGGTGCCCGCCTTCTCCGGCACCCACCAGACGATCATCTTCGACAACCGCGACGTCGGCCAGTCCTCGATGGCCCACGGCCCGTACGAGATCACCGACATGGCGCAGGACGCGCTGGCCCTGGCCGACGCCCTCGAGCTGGACTCGTTCCACCTGCTCGGCGTCTCGATGGGCGGCGCGATCGCTCAGGAGATCGCGCTCGCGGCGCCCGAGCGGGTCCGCACGCTGACTCTCGCGGTCACGTTCCCTGCCGGCGGCGCGTGGGCGCGCAAGCTGAGCGAGGTCTGGGCCGAGCGCGTCCAGAAGATCTCGCGCGAGTCGCACGTGGACGAGCTGATGCTGCTCAACTTCTCCGAGGAGTTCTTCGAGAACGCGGAGGGCGCGGCGTTCGTGCGCGGCATGATGCTGCAGAACCCGCGCCCGCAGCCGCCGGAGGCGTTCATCCGCCAGCTCGAGGCCTGCGGCCGCCACGACGCCCGCGAGCGCCTGCCCTCGCTGCGCGTGCCGACCCACGTCATCGGCGGCGAGCACGACATCCTGGTGCCGATCTGGAAGTCGCGCGAGCTGGCCGAGCTGATCCCGGACGCCCAGCTCACGGTGCTGCCGGCCTCACCTCACGGCGCGAACGTGGAGCGAGCGGAGGAGTTCAACAGCTCCGTGCTCGACTTCATCGCCGAGCGCGCGCCGGCGGCTGCCTAGCTTCCGGCGCCGTCGGGCGAGACCTGGGCCAGCGCCTCTTCCAGCGTCTGGTGCACGGGCGCGGCGCGATTGAACTCGACGATGTCGAGCACGCGCGCGACCGGCTTTCCGTCGGGGGCCACCACGCGCAGCTCCTGCCGGCGGCTGCCGAGCCGTCGGGCGAGGTTGAACAGCATCGCGATCCCGCTCGAATCGATGAACTCGAGGCCGCTGAAGTCGACCACCAGGGCGCGCGCCGACGTCGGGACAGCCTCCGCGATCGCGTCTCCCGTGGACGGCGCGCCGGCAAGGTCCAGCTCACCCGTCACGCGGGCGATCACCACGTCTCCGCGCTCTTCGATCGCGAGTTGAACCAGGTCCATCATTGGCGATCTCCGTTCCCGTTGGTGTCCAGCAGAGTCCGTTGCATCCGGACCGTAGTCCCGTCTGGGCTCGGCACAACCTCAACCGTATCCATCAATGCCCGCATGAGCGAGATACCCCTGCCGTGGTCGCCTTCGCGAGGCGCCCGCCAGGCGCCGTGGTCGCGGATCGCGATCTCCACGCTGCGGCCGTCCACGTGGCCGCTGATCTCGAACGGAGCGCCCACGCCGGCGTGCTCGATCGCGTTCGTGGCCGCCTCCCCGCACGCGGTCACCACCTCGGCGATCTCCTGCTCGGAGCCGTCGGCGTGCATCAGCCAGCGCCGCAGCAGCGACCGCATCGCGGCCAGCGCCTCCGGCTCGGTGGGCAGCTCCACGCTGAAGCGATCGGCCATCGGGATCGTGCGCAGCGTGAGCAGCGCCACGTCGTCGGGCGCCGCCCCGCCCGGCACCAGCTCGCGCAGCACCCTGTCGCAGAGCTGCTGCGGGTCGGTGGAGGCCCCGCGCACGACGTCGGCGAGCCGGGCCAGACCCAGATCGATGTTCTCGCCCGGGCGCTCCACCAAGCCGTCCGTGTAGAGCACGACGGTCGAGCCCTGGTCGATCGGCATCGACACCTCCGAGAAATCCGGAAACGGCAGCACGCCGAGCGGTACCGAGCTGCCGCCCTCCAGGAACTGCGGCCCGCCGCCATCGCTCAGGAGCAGCGGCGGCGGATGCCCGGCGTTGACCCAGCGCAGCTCGCCGGCCGCGGGGTCCACGACCACGTAGATCAGCGTGGCCATCTGGCTCTCGTCCTCCTCTGTCCAGATCAGGCGGTTGAGCTGCTCGACGACGCGCTCGGGGGCGTGCCCCTCGAGCGCGTAGGCGCGCAGCGCACTGCGCAGCCGCCCGACCATCGACGCCGCTGTCAGACCCTTCCCCGCCACGTCGCCCATCACCAGGCCCACGCCGCCGTTCGGGGTCGGCAGCACGTCGTACCAGTCGCCGCCGACCTCCGCCTCGGCGGCCGCGGGCAGGTAGCGAGCGGCCACGGACAGGCCGGGCAGCTGCGGCAGGCGCTCGGGCAGCAGGCTGCGCTGGAGCGTCTCCGCGATCTTGTGCTCGCGCTCGTACACGCGCGCGTGGTCCACGGCGAGCGCAACGCGGTCGGCGGCCAGCCGCAGCAGGTTCACGTCGTCGGCCGTGAAGTGGCGCGGCTCGGCGGCGCACACCACCAGCACCCCGGTCACTTCGCCCTCGGCGAGCAGCGGCAGGCCGATCTGCGAATCGATCCCCAGCTCGCCCAGCGCCGCGTACGGCAACTCGTCGACCGACGGGTCCTGGACGAGCGCGGCCTGGCGCTCGGCGGCCACGCGCCCGGCGAACCCCTCGCCGAACGGGAGCGGCTCGTCCGGCTGGTCGTCGGGCATGCCGTCGGATGCCGCGGCCAGCGTGAGCGCCTGATCGGCAGCCAGGTAGATGACGGCCGCATCCGCGTCGAGCACCGCCCGCACGCGCGCCACGAGGTCGACCAGGATGTCGTCCAGCGTCCGGTGCGCGAGCGCGGCGTCCACGAGCAGCTGCATGCCGCTGACCATCTCCGCGACCCGCTCGGCCTCCGCGCGCGCCGCCTGCTCGCGCAGCAGCGCCTCGCGCTCGTCCTGCTGGCGGCGCCGGTCGGTCACGTCGCGGATGAACCCGGCCAGCAGGATCTCGCCGCGCACGTCCACCTTCGACACGGTCGACTCGGCGGGGAAGCGGCTGCCGTCGCGGCGCTGGAGCTCGACCTCGAAGTGCGCCGGCTCCACGTAGCCCTCGCTGTCGACGAGCGCCTGGCGGCGTTCGTCGTGGCGATCGCGGAACTCCTCGGGGGTGACCAGCGTCCGCATCGACTGGCCGATGGCCTCCTCCGCGGTCCACCCGAAGATGCGCTCGGCGGCGCGGTTCCAGCCTCGGATGACACCTTCGGCGTCCAGCGTCACGAACGCGTCCGGCGCGGCGTCCAGCACGAACCTGGTGCGCGCCTCGCTCTCGCGCAACTCGACGGCGCGCTCCTCGGACTCGGTCCGCTCGGCACGCAGGCGGTCGAGCACGCGGGAGATCAGCAACCCGGCGATCAGCGGGGTCCCCACGCCGAGCAGCCAGCGGATCGCCGGGCTGGGCGGCTCCCGCTGCGCCAGCACGATCGCGTAGGCAACGCCGATGTAGACCAGATGGGCCAGCCCCGCCCGCGTGCCGAGGAAGTAGAACGCGTACAGCCCCGCCCACGTGTAGAGCAGCGCGTACAGGTTCACCGTGCCCGTGTAGTAGTTGGCGAAGGTGATCAGCGTCGTGCCGGCGGCCAACGCGAGCTGCAGGTGCCATTCGCGCACACGCTCGGCGGTCCAGTAGAGGACCAGGCCGATCGCGAGCGCGCAGCCCACGACGATCCAGATCTGGAGGTCACGGACGGCCTCGTCGTGCGGCAGCAGCAGGCTCAGCGCACCCAGCCCCGCCCCGGCCGTGAACAGGTAGGCAAGCGAGCGCGCCTTGAGACGCAGGTTGAAGAGCTCCGGCAGCCCCTTCACCGTTGAAACCAGCCTAACGCGACCTCAGGGTTCCAAGCCCCCACTGCGAGCCGAGAGCCGGGCCAGCGCCTCGTGACACTCGACGACGCGCCGCTTGACCGCGTCGTCGTCGTTGCGGTCGTGGACGAGATCCCAGGTCTTGTCGGCCACGTCGCGCGCGGTCTTTGGCGTCGCGCGCTCCCAGAGCATGTCGACCAGCTTGATCTCGAAGGCCTCGAGCTGCTCCACGGGGTTGCCGGGCGCCATGCGCGGCAGCGGGTCAACGGTCGCCTCGCGCCACATCTGGGTCGCCATGACAAGGCGGTTGCGCAACTCCATCTGGTCCACAGGATGAAGCAGGCTACCCTGACCGCCCGTGTCACGACTGCACCTGCTGCGCGTGTTCTGCGACGACGACGGGTCGGGCGGCAACCCGCTCGGTGTCTTCCTCGAAGGTCGTGAGGTTGCGGCCGCCGCGCGGCAGTCGGTGGCGGCGGATCTGGGGCTGAGCGAGACGGTGTTCGTGGACGACGCGGACCGCGGCGAGCTGCGCATCTTCGCCCCCGCCGTGGAGATGAGATTCGCCGGTCACCCGACGGTGGGCACCGCCTGGCTGCTGGCGCAGGAGGGCCACCAGGTCGCGACCCTGCGCGTGCCGGCGGGCGAGGTGCGCGTGCGCCAGGAGGACGGGATCTCGTACGTCGCGGCGCGGCCGGAATGGTCGCCGGAGTTCGACTGGGAGCGGCTGGACTCGCCGGCCGAGGTCGACGCCCTCAGCGGCCCGCCGGGCGGGCACGACCACATCGGCGCCTGGGCCTGGCTCGACGAGGCGTCCGGGACGGTCCGCGCGCGCGTCTTCCCCGTGCGCTACGGCATCGCGGAGGACGAGGCCACGGGCTCGGCGGCGGCGCTGCTGTGTGCCCGGCTCGGGCGCGAGATCGACATCCGCCAGGGGCGCGGGTCACGCATCCGGGCGCGACCGCTCGACGACGGCTACGTCGAGATCGGCGGCCGGGCGGCGCTGGACGACGTGCGCGAGTACGCGGTGCCCGCTCAGCTGTAGAAGTCGCGCACCCAGCGGTGGGCGCGCAGCTTCTCGCGCCAGTCGTCCGGCAGACCGTCCCGGTCCGACACCGCGACGTTGCGTTCCACGTTGCGCAGGGAGCGCATGCCCGGGATCACCGTGGACACGGTCGGGTCGCTGAGCACGAAGCGCAGCGCGACCTCGGCCAGCTCGTCCTCCGAGATGCCGAGGTCGGCGGCGATCGCGCGCACCCGCTCCTGGACCTCGCGCTTGCGGTCGCCGCGGAAGTAGTTCTCGCGGAAGTCGCCCTCCGCGAACTCCGTGTCCGGGCCGATCCTGCCCGTGAGGCCGCCCTCGTCGAGCGGCACGCGCGCGATCACGCCGACATCGTGCTCGCGGCAGGCCGGGAACAGCTCGTCCTCCGGCGACTGGTCGAAGACGTTGTAGATCACCTGCACGGTGTCGGCGGCGCCGCTCTGGACGAGGCGCACGCCGTTGGAGGGCTGGTGGTCGTTGATGGAGACGCCGAAGAAGCCGATCTTGCCGGCGGCGCGCAGCTCGTCGACGGCCTCGCGCCAGTCGCCCTGGTCGACCCACTCGTCGCTCCACACGTGCAGCTGGAGCAGGTCGATGCGCTCGAGGCCGAGGTTGGCGAGGCTGAGCTCGGCGCACGCCTTGATGTGATCGGCGGGGAACGCCTCCTCCACGGGTATCCCCGGGGGCGCCGGCCAGGTCAGGTTCTTGGGCGGCACCTTGGTGGCCACGTAGATCCGCTCGGGGCGCTCGCGGACCACCTGGCCGACCAGCCGCTCGCTGCGACCCTGACCGTAGGCCAGCGCGGTGTCGATGAAGTTCAGCCCGAGGTCGATCGCCCGGTGGAGGGCCTGGATCGACTCGTCGTCGTCGGCGCCTCCCCACTGCGAGCCGCCGATGCCCCATGCGCCGTAGCCGATCTCCGAAACCTCGATGCCCGTTCTGCCGAGCCTGCGATATCTCACCCAGTCAGACTGCCCCGGGACCGGGGGTCATGAACGCGATTGCCGGGCCCAGCCCAGCCGCGGTCGCGACCGTCGCGATCTGGCGGCCCGGCTGGACCGCGTCGCGCGGCTCGCTCAGCGAGTCGCCGAGGATGGCCGCCGGAGCGACCAGGTCCTCCGCGAGGAAGGCGATGCCCCAGAGCCGCGCGGGGCCGCTCGGGTCGGCGGCGACCTTGCTGCCGGCGGGCGCGTCCACCACCTCGAGGATCAGCTCGCCCATGCGGAAGAAGGCCTGCCGCTGCGACCCGCCCGGGGTCGCGCCCTCGCGCAGCCGGCGCAGATCGAAGCCGGCACCCTGGAGGACGGCCGAGGTGCGGTCGAGGTCGGGGGTGATGACGACGAGGTGGTCGATTGAGAGCGCGCCGTTCGGATGGGGGCCGGCGGCGGGCGCCGGCGCCGTCGAGGCGGTGGTGGGCAGGCCGTCCAGTTCGAGCGCGGCGGCGTCGCGGACCGACCAGCCGACGATGCCGCGGCCCGCGCCGCCGAAGCGCAGGCGGACCGTGCCGACGTCGCACACGTCGCCTTCGACCTCGAACCCCGCGGCGGCCCAGGCGTCGGGAGCGGCGGCAATCGCGAGCTCGCCGACGGTGGGCGTCACGGCCGCCAGACGCCGGGCGCTCGCTCCAGCAGCTCGTACGGCAGCGCCTCCACGCGGTGGCCGTCGCGGCCCTCCATCGGCTCGGCCGCGCAGAGCGAGTTGAGCACCGCCTCGTGCACGACCTCCACGGCCGCCTCGAACAGCTCGCGCACGCGATCCGAGTCGTCGCGCAGGCAGAGCTGGTAGAGGTGCTCCGCGTCGGCGCGGTGCGGCACCCGCTGCGCCGTCGAGAAGGCGAGCGCGTACTCGCCGCTGGCGTTCGCCCCGAAGCCGCCGGCGCGACCCAGGCCGAACGTCGCGCGCCCGGCCAGCCGCCGCAGCTGGCGCTCCGACAGCGGCGCGTCCGTGGCCAGCACGATCACGATCGAGCCGCCGGTGGCCGGCGGCTCAGGCGCGCCGTCCTCGCCGGGAGCGCCGGGCCCGACCAGCAGGTGCAGGTCGCGCCGGCCTCCGTAGTTGGTGCACACGAGGCAGCCGAGCTGGTGCCCACCGGCTTTCCGCGAGGCGCCGCCGATGCCGGCCTTGTAGCCGAAGCAGGTGGTGCCCGTGCCGGCGCCGACAGCGCCCTCGCTGACCTCGTCCGGCGACGCCGCCGCGATCGCCTCCAGCGCGTGCTCGGGCCGCACCGCCAGGGCGCGCGCGTCCGACAGCCAGCCGTCGAAGCACTCGCCCACGATCACGTTCACGGTGTCGCGGTCCACGGCGGCCTCGGGGTTCGCGTCGAGCAGGTGCCGCAGGCCGCCCTCCCAGACCGGGCCGACCGACAGCGTCGAGGTGAGCAGCAGCGGGCTCTCGATCGTCCCGAGCTCCGCGAGCTGGGACAGCCCGGCGGGCTTGCCGTAGCCGTTGATCGTGTGGCAGGCGCCCAGCACCTTCTCGGTGTAGAGATTGTCCGCGTGCGGCAGGATCGCCGTCACCCCCGTGCGCAGCCGGTCGCCCTCCACCAGCGTGCGGTGGCCGACCAGCACGCCGGGCACGTCGACGATGGCGTTGCGCTGGCCGGTCGGGAAGCGGCCAACCGAGTAGCCGAGCTGACGGAGTCGCCTGCGCACGTGGGGGCAGCATAGATTTCGGTCCGCATGGGAGCCGTCGTCGTGCGCGCGCCGTTGCGGGTGGCCCTCGGTGGAGGTGGCACCGATCTACCCTCGTACTACCGCGAGCACGGCGGGCTGGTCGTGTCCGCCGCGATCGACAGGTACGTGCACATGACGGTCTCGGCGCGGTTCCAGCGCCGCTTCGTGCTCAAGCACCTGGAGTGGGAGGAGGTGGACGAGCCTGGCGAGGTCCGCCACCCGATACTGCGCGCTGCACTCGCGCACCATTGGGACGGCGGCCCGATCGAGCTGGCCTCGGTGGGCGACGCCCCGCCCGGCACCGGCCTGGGCTCGTCGGGCGCGTACGCGGTGTGCGCGATCAAGGCGCTGGCGGCGCTGTCGGGCCGGGAGCTCGGGCCGGGCGAGCTGGCCGAGGCGGCCTGTCACCTCGAGATCGAGGTGCTCGAGCGCTCGATCGGCAAACAGGACCAGTACGCCGCCGCGTTCGGGGGCGTGCGCGCGTATTCCTTCCAGCCCGACGGGAGCGTCGACGTCCGCGAGCTGCGGCTGTCCGAGAACATGCGGGCCGCGCTCAGCGACCGCTTCCTGCTCTTCTTCACCGGCCGCGAGCGCTCCGCCTCCGACATCCTCGGGGCCGGCCAAGACGAGGACGCGGTGCACCGCCTGAAGGAGCTGGCGGGCGAGACCCGCGCGGCGCTCGAGGCCGACGACCTCGGGCGCGTGGCAGCGCTGATGGACGAGCACTGGGAGGCCAAGCGCCGGCGCGCCCCCGGGACGGTCACCCCGGAGATGGAGTCCCTGCGCGACCGCGCCCTGCGCGCCGGCGCGGGCGGGGCGATCTCGCTGGGGGCGGGCGGCGGCGGCTTCCTGCTGGTGTACACGCCCGACCCCGAGCGCACGCGCGCCGCGCTGACCGAGAAGGAGCTGCCCTTCGGGCTCGATCAGGCGGGCTGCACCGTGCTCAGGTGACCGCCCGAACCGCGGCGGCCCCCACGGCCGCGACGAGCACGATCACCACGAGCGGGGCGCGCAGGGCCACGGCCACGCCGGCGCAGGCGAGGCCGGCCGCGCGAGCGTCGACGCTCAGCTCCTGCTCGCGCGCGAACGTGTCCGTGACGATCAGCGCCGTGAGCAGCGCCGGGGCAAGCAGCGAGATCACCGCGTAGGCGCCGCGCGGCAGCTCGCGCCCGGCGAGGAGCACCGGCCCCGCGGCCTTGATGACCGCGGTGGCGATCACGAGTCCGGCGATCGTGATCCACACGTCGCTCACCGGCGCCACAGTCCGATCAGGGCGGCGCTCGAGGCGACCAGCACGGGCAGGCCGGGCGGCAGCAGCGGCGTGAGGCCCAGCGCGATCACGGCGGCGAGCGCCACCGTCGCGACCGCGCGCGGCCGGCGCAGCTCGGCGGCCAGCAGGCCGAGGAAGAAGGCCGGGAAGATGGCGTCCAGCCCCAGCGTCTGCGGGTCTCCCAGCGTGTCGCCGAACAGGACGCCGATAACCGTGCCCGCCAACCAGGCCGGGTACTGCGGCACGGTCGCACCGAGCATCACCTCGCGGTCGAACTCGCCGTCCCCGCGCGACGCCAGCGCCCACGAGGCGTCGACGATCGCCTGGCTCTCGAGCGCGCGCCGCAGCCTGCTCCCGTGGAAGGCCGACGCGGCGGCCACGCCCATCGGGAGAAAGCGCGCGTTCAGCATCGCGCCGGTGGCGATCGCGGTCGCCGCGTCGCCGCCGGCGGCGAGCACCGCCACGGCGCCGAACTGCGAGGCGCCGGCGAACAGAAGCGCCGACATCACGATCGGCGCCACCTTCCCCATCACCGGCTCCGCGACCACACCGAACGAGATGCCGACCACGAAGGCCGCGGCGCCGAAGCCGACCCCGGCGCGCAGCCCGGGCCGGTAGCGCGCCATGCGCCCGGGCTCGGTCACCCGCTACCGCGCCGCCGCCGGCAGCGCGGCGGCCTGCTCAAGCGCAGCCCTCCGGCTCAGCGCCACGGCTCCCCGCACGGCGGCCTCGCCGCCCAGGCGCGCCGGCAGCACGCGGCACTGCATCCGGCGCCCGGCGAGCGCACGCGTCTCCAGCTCGCCCTCGATCGGCACCCGCAGCCACCGCGAGAGCGGGGCCAGGTAGCCGCCCAGCAGCACGGCTTCCGGGTCGAGCAGGTTCGCCAGCGAGGCAATTGCGATGCCCAGAGTGTGACCGACCTGGCTGAGTGCCTCGAGCGTCCGCGCGTGACCGGCGCGGGCGCTGTCCGCGAGCATCGCACCGGGCCACTCGGGCCGCGCTCCCTCGGAGCGCATGCGACCGTCCCAGCCCGCCAGGCGCAGCAGCGTGTCCTGGCCGGCCAGCCGCTCCAGGCAGCCCCGGCCGCCGCAGCCGCAGGGCGGTCCGAACGGGTCGATCGTGAGGTGGCCGAACTCACCCGCGAAGCCGGACGCGCCGCGGAACAGCTCACCGCGCAGCACCACACCGGCACCGATCCCGATCTCCCCCGACACGTACACGAAGTCGCTGAGCCCGCGGCCGGCGCCCTCGACCAGCTCGGCGACGGCTCCCAGGTTGGCCTCGTTCTCCACGCGCACGGAGTAGGGCGGATCCTCGAGCGCCTCGTTGAGCAGGCGCGCTACCGGCACGTCCGTCCAGCCCAGGTTCGGGGCCACGGCGAGCTCACCGTCGGGGTCCACGAGGCCGGGCACGGCCACGGTGGCGATCATCGGGTGGCGACTCGCCGCGAACGGCTGATCGAGCGCTTCCTCGGCCAGCCGCGCCAGCGCGGCGATCACGTCCTCGGGCGAGGCGCCGCGGTTGTCGTTCGCCACGAAGGAGCGGTGGCGCACCTCGCCCGCCAGGTCGGTGGCCCACACCGCCAGGTAGTCGACGTTGATCTCGAGGCCCAGCACGAACGGCCCGTCCGGGTGCAGCTCGACGCTCTGGGGCGGCCGCCCGACCCTCACCGGCCGCTCCTCGACCGGCGAGTCGCGCAGCAGCCGGGCGTCGATCAGGTCGGCTACGAGGCTCGACACCGTGCTCTTGTTGAGGCCGGTCTCCAGCGCCAGCGTCGCCCGCGAGCGCGGGCCCTGCTCGGCCACGCGGCTGAGCACCAGCCCGAGGTTGTGCTCGCGGACGGGCTTCACCGCAGCCCGAGGATCAGGTCGACCGCCAGCTGGTCGAGCCGCTCGTTGCGGCACTCGCGCGCGCCGAGCGCCTCGAGGTCGTGCTGCTCGGCGAGCAGCTCCGCGGCCAGCTCGGGCGAGTACGGGCCGACCGTGTCGAGCGCCAGCTCGGGCACCTTCGCGTCGGCCTCCGCGGCGCGGATGTCCGCGTCGGACCCCCACTGCGCCGCCCGCTCCTTGAGGGCGAGGTAGGTGTGCATGCACCCTGCCGCGAAGTCCCAGATGCCCTCGTTCGACTCCACGCGCAGCGGCCGGGCGTCGAAGTGGCGCACGCCGTCGTAGCCGGAGTCCTCGAGCAGCTTGACCAGGAAGAACGCATCCTTGAGGCCGACGGCGCCGAAGCGGAAGTCCTGGTCGTAGCGCCCAACGCGCTGCCCGTTGAGGTCGATGTGGAAGAGCTTGCCGGCCCAGAGCGCCTGCGCGACGCCGTGGAGGAAGGACAGCCCGGCCATCGTCTCGTGCGCCACCTCGGGGTTCACGCCGACCATGCCGGGGTGCTCGAGGCGATCGATGAAGGCGAGCATGTGGCCGACGGTCGGCAGGAAGATGTCGCCGCGCGGCTCGTTGGGCTTGGGCTCGAGCGCGAAGCGCATCGAGTGGCCCTGCGAGAGCGAGTAGTCCACGAGCGAGTCCATCGCCTCGCGGTAGCGCTCGAGGGCGTCGCGCGGGTCCTTGGCCGTGCCGACCTCGGTGCCCTCGCGCCCACCCCAGCAGACGAACACCTCAGCGCCCAGGCGCCCGCCCAGGTCGATCGCGCGCATCGCCTTGCCGATCGCGGCGCGCCGGACCGCACGGTCGTTGGAGGTGAAGGCGCCGTCCTTGAAGGCCGGATGGCCGAAGAGGTTCGTCGTCGCCATGCCGACGCCCATCCCGGTCTCCTGCAGCGCCGCCTCGAAGCGCGCGACGATGCGTTCCTCCTCCTGCGCGCTCGAGCCCCAGGGCACGAGGTCGTTGTCGTGGAGGCTGACCCCCCAGGCGCCGAGCTCGGCGAGCTTGCGGACGGAGTCGGCGGGGTCGAGCGGCGCGCGGGTCGGCTCCCCGAACGGGTCGCGACCCGGGTTGCCGACGGTCCACAGCCCGAAGGTGAAGCGATGTTCGGTTGGCATATCCCGTAGCTTCACACGCCGATGACCCGGGCGGCGGCCAGGTGGCAGGGATTCGGCACGACGATCTTCACGGAGATGTCCGCGCTCGCCGAGCGCACGGGCGCGATCAACCTCGGCCAGGGGTTCCCGGACGAGGACGGCCCCGCCGAGGTGCTCGAGGCCGCGGTGCGCGCGATACGCGACGGTCACAACCAGTACGCGCCGCTGCCGGGCGTCCCGCCGCTGCGCGAGGCGATCGCCGCCCACCAGGCGCGCTTCTACGGGATCGAGGTCGACCCGGAGACCGAGGTCCAGGTCACGTTCGGCGCCACGGAGGCGATCGCGGCCGCGCTGCTGGGGCTCTGCGAGCCGGGCGACGAGGTCGTCTGCCTCGAGCCCTACTACGACTCGTACGCGGCCGGGATCGCGATGGCAGGCGCGGTGCGGCGGCCGGTGACGCTGCGCGCGCCGGACTGGGCGATCGACCCGGACGCGCTGGCGGCCGCCATCACGCCGAAGGCGCGCCTGCTGCTGCTCAACTCGCCGCACAACCCGACCGGCAAGGTGCTCTCGCGCGCTGAGCTGGAGCTGATCGCGGCGGCCTGCATCGAGCACGACCTGATCGCCGTCACCGACGAGGTCTACGAGCACCTCGTCTACGACGGCGAGCACGTCCCGCTCGCGACGCTGCCCGGCATGGCCGAGCGGACGCTGACGATCTCCTCGCTCGGCAAGACGTTCTCCGTGACGGGCTGGAAGACCGGCTGGGCCGTCGGGCCGCGGGAGCTGGTGGCGGCCACGCGCACGGCCAAGCAGTACCTGACCTTCGCCGGCGGGACCCCCTTCCAGCACGCCGGCGCCGTCGCGCTCGGGCTCGGCGACGAGGTCTACGCGGCGCTCGCGCGCGACCTGCGCGTCAAGCGCGACCACCTGTGCGCCGGCCTCGAGGCGGCCGGCCTGGAGGTGCTGCGCCCCGCCGGGACGTACTTCGCCAACGTCGACTGCAAGCGCGACGGCGCGGCGTTCTGCCGCGAGCTGGTCGAGCGCGCCGGCGTCGTCGCGATCCCGACGAGCGTCTTCTACGACGACGAGGAGGCCGGGCGCTCGCTCGTGCGCTTCGCGTTCTGCAAGCGCGCGGACGTCATCGACGAGGCTGCCCGGCGGCTGGCCGCTGCGGCCCGCTGAGCTCGGGCGCGCCGCGGTACTCGAGCATCAGCACGGTCAGGTCGTCCCGGCGCTCGCCGTCCCGGAAGGCCTCCAGGCGCGCGGTCAACCGGGCCAGGCGCTCGTCGACGTCCCCGGAGATCTCCGCGAGCGCCGCGCGCAGGCGGTCGTCGCCGAAGCGGTCGTCGGGTCCGACCGCGTCGAGCACGCCGTCGGTGTAGAGCACCAGCAGGTCACCGCGACGCATCTCGATCTCGGTCACCGGCCACTCGCCGCCGTCGTCGAACGCACCCGCGATCGTGCCGGGCTCCCCGACCGCCGTGACCTTCTCCCCGCGCACCAGCAGCGGCGCCGGATGGCCCCCGCTGGCCAGGCGCAGCCGCGCGTCGCCGCCCGGGAGCTCCTCGATGCTCGCGCACACCACCGTGCACAGCGGGAGGCCGGGCTGCTCGCGCAGCACCGAGTTGAGATGGCCGATGGCGCGCGCCGGGTCGCCGGTGAGCTCAGCCGCCGCGCGCACCGTGTAGCGGGCCAGCGAGGACAGCGTGGCCGCCTCGGGCCCCTGGCCGACGACGTCGCCGACCATCA
>JAXDIH010000059.1:0-7619 GCA_034664105.1 Thermoleophilaceae bacterium | reverse complement strand
AGATCGAGCCCTGGACCACCTACCGCATGCAGGGCACGCTGAACTTCCTCCAGGAGGTCACGCGGCATACGCTCGAGCTGTTCCCGCAGCTGGAGCGCGCGCGGATGCTGCGCAGCTGGGCCGGCCTGTGCGACCTCAGCCCGGACTACAGCCCGATCCTCGGCAAGACCGAGGTCGAGGGCTTCCACATCAGCGCCGGCTGGGGCACCTACGGCTTCAAGGCGGCGCCGATCGTCGGCAAGACGCTGGCGGAGCTCACGGCGACCGATCGCACGCCCGAATTGATCGCGCCGTTCACGCTGGAGCGCTTCTACGAGGACAACCTCGTGTCCGAGCTCGCCGCAGCGGCCGTCAGTCACTGATATATCACGGCTAGAGTTCACGGCAGAGGAGAGGCAGGACACATGAAGAGCAGCCTGGAGATTGCACAGGAGGCCGAGCTCAGGCCGATCGAGTCGATCGCCGAGCAGGCTGGGCTGCTGCCTGAAGAGGTCGACCCGTACGGGCGTTACAAGGCCAAGCTGTCGCTGGGCATCCTGGATCGCCTCAAGGACACGCCCGACGGCAAGCTCGTATGCGTCGCCGGCGTGACGCCGACCAAGGCGGGGGAGGGCAAGACCACCACGGCCGTGTCGCTCACCCAGGGCCTCGGCCACATCGGCAAGAAGCCGCTGCTGTGCCTGCGCGAGCCGTCGCTCGGGCCGGTGTTCGGCATCAAGGGCGGCGCCGCGGGTGGCGGCATGGCGCAGGTCGTGCCGATGGAGGACCTCAACCTCCACTTCACCGGCGACATCCACGCGATCGGCGCTGCCAACAACCTGCTCGCCGCCATGCTGGACGCCTCGATCCTGCACGGTAACCCGCACAAGATCGACGCGCTGCGGATCGGCTGGAAGCGCGCGCTGGACATGAACGACCGGGCGCTACGGGGGATCACCCTCGGCCAGGGCGGGCGCGCCAACGGCTACCCGCGCGAGTCCGGCTTCGACATCACGGCCGCTTCCGAGGTGATGGCGATCCTCGCGGTGTCACGTGACCTGCACGACCTGCGCAAGCGGCTCGGCGCGATCACGGTCGCCCAGTCGTTCGACGGCGGCAAGCCGGTCACGGCCGAGGACCTCGGTGCGGCCGGAGCGATGACGGTGCTGCTCAAGGAGGCGATCAAGCCCAACCTGATCCAGACGCTTGAGGGCCAGCCCTGCCTGATGCACGCGGGTCCGTTCGCGAACATCGCGCACGGCAACTCGTCGCTGGTGGCGGACCTGATCGGCCTGAAGCTCGGCGATTACGTGATCACGGAGTCCGGCTTCGGCTCGGACATGGGCATGGAGAAGTTCTTCGACATCGTCTGCCGCGGCGGCGGGCTGCGGCCGAACGCTGTCGTGCTGGTGGCCACCGTGCGCGCCCTCAAGCACCACGGCGGCATCGAGGACGACCCGCACGCGGAGCAGGAGGACGGCACGGCGGCGATCACCACCGGTGCCGCCAACCTGCACCGCCACCTCGGCATCGTGCGCAGCTTCGGGCTGCCCTGCGTGGTCGCGGTCAACCGGCGCCCCGGCGACACCGACGAGGAGGTCGAGCTGCTGCGGTCGCTCGCGCTCGAAGGTGGGGCGATGGCGGCCGAGATCAACGACGCCTTCACCCGCGGCGGCGAAGGCGCGGCCGAGCTGGCGCAGGCCGTTGCCGACGCTTGCGAGGCGCCCTCGGAGTTCAAGTTCGCCTACGAGGACGACGATCCAATCGACGTGAAGATCCGCAAGGTCGCCAAGCAGGTCTACGGAGCGTCCGACGTCGTGTTCTACCTGGACGCCGAGCGCAAGATCCAGCAGTACACCGAAGCCGGCCTCGACAAGCTGCCGATCTGCATGGCGAAGACGCACCTCTCGCTGTCGGCCGACCCGGCGCTGCGCAACGCACCGGAGAACTTCACGCTCCCCGTGCGCGACATGCGCGCGTACACGGGCGCTGGCTGGCTGGTGCCGCTGTGCGGCGACATCCAGCAGATGCCGGGGCTGGGCAAGACGCCCGCGGCACTGAACGTCGACATCGATGGGGAAGGAAGAACCGTCGGGCTGTTCTAAGCCGGCGCGCAATGTCTCGAAACCTGACCGACATACTGCGATCGCGCGAGCAGGAAGCTCGCCCGACCGCTCTGGCCGTGCTCAAGGAGGCGATGGACGAGCGCGGGGAGATCACCGACGAGGACCGCCGCCGGGCCGCGGCTCTCTCGGGTCTCCCGGAGGCGACCGTCTACGGCGTCTCCACGTTCTACGACGACCTGGTGCAGCCGCGCGGGAGCCGGCACGTGTCGGTGTGCACCGGCACCGCCTGCTGGGCCGCTGACTTCGGCGAGCACGTGGCCGCTGTCGAGTCCGGGCTGGGCTTGGCGATGGGTGAGCGGGCGGAGGACGGCTCGGTCTCCCTCGGTCAGACCGTCTGCCTCGGCTTCTGCCACACGGCCGGCGCCGTCCGGGACGGGGACGTCGTGGACGCGGGCGCCGACGTGGTCGAGCGCGTGCTCGCGGGCGACGTGCGCCAGGCCGAGGAGCCGGAGTCCCAGAGCATGCTGGACGAGCCGGTGCTGCTCAAGCGCGGCTCGTTCGAGGGACTGCGCCACACGCTCGCTTCGCTGAGCCCGCAGGAGCTGCTCGAAAGCGTGAAGGAAGCCAACGTGCGCGGCCGCGGCGGCGCCGGCTTCCCGGCCGGCACCAAGTGGGAGTTCGCGGCGCGGTCGGCGGACCCGGACAGGGTGATCGTCGTCAACGGCGACGAGGGCGACCCGGGCTCCTACATCGACAAGCTGCTGATGGAGCGCAACCCGGAGCTGCTGCTGGAGGGCATGGCGCTCGCCGCCTACGCCGTCGGGGCGCGCCAGGGGTACGTGCTGGTCCGCTCCGAGTACCCGCTCGCCACGCCGATCCTGCGTGAGGCGGTGGAGCGGTCGCGCGGCCAGCTCGGGGACTTCGAGGTCGAGATCGTGGAGGGCGCCGGGTCGTACGTCGTGGGTGAGGAGACCGCGCTGCTGGCCTCGGTGCAGGGCTTCCGCGGCACGGTCTCGGCTCGCCCGCCGTTCCCGGCGGAGCGCGGCTTCCACGGCAAGCCGACCGTGGTCCACAACGTCGAGACGCTCTGCAACATCCCCTTTATCGCGCTGAACGGAGCCGAGGCTTACAAGCAGCTCAGCCCCGGCGCCACGCCCGGCACCAAGCTCGTCTGCCTGAACGACCGCTTCCAGCGGCCGGGCATGTACGAGGTGCGGTTCGGCACCCCGATGTCCGAGATCTGCGAGGGGCTCGGCGGCGGGCTGCGCGACGGCCACTCGATCAAGGCCATTCAGATCGGCGGTCCGCTCGGCGGCATCCTGCCGGGCTCGAAGCTCGACACGCCCTTCGACTTCGACGAGCTGGCCGCCGAGGGCTGCATGGTCGGCCACGGCGGGATCCTCGCCTTCGACGAGCGCACCGACGCCCGCGCGCTGGCGCGTCACCTGCTCGAGTTCGGCGCGCACGAGAGCTGCGGGAAGTGCTTCCCGTGCCGGATCGGCCTCCAGCGGGCGTTCGAGATGGTCGACCGGCCCGGCGACCTGGACCGCGGCCGGCTGGAGGCGCTGCTCGAGACGCTCGAGCTCGGCTCGCTGTGCGCGCACGGCGGGGGCATGCCCGCGCCGATTCGCAGCCTGATCGCCCACTTTGCCGACGAGCTCGGCGTGGCCGCCGGGCCCGACCCCACGGACGACCCCTATCTCCGCCGGCCCGAGGAGCGTCTCGAGGACGATCCGGGCGAGCGCCCGGCCGAGGGCCCGACCACCAACGGAGACGCTTCGTGAGGGTCGAGATCGACGGGCAGGCCGTCGAAGTCGAGCCGGGGACGACGATCCTCGAGGCCGCGCAGTCGGTAGGCCGCTACGTGCCCACGCTCTGCTTCGACGACCGCATGGCGCCGTTCGGCGCCTGCCGCGTCTGCATGGTCGGGATCGAGGGCGCGGCCGGCCCGGTGGCCGCCTGCACCACGCCGTGCCGCGAGGACATGAAGGTCCAGACCGAGGACGAGACCTCGCGGCGGATCGCCGCCGCCACCGTCGAGCTGGTCATGTCCGAGCTGCCCGAGCCGCCCGGCGAGCACACCGAGCTCGCGACGGTGGCGCGCTTCTTCGGCATCGGCGAGCCGCGCTGGCAGGGCGAGGTGCGCCGCCCGGCCCACGACCAACGCCATCCGTATCTGGCCCTGCAGCACGAGCTGTGCATCTCCTGTGGCCGCTGCGTGCGGGCCTGCGACGAGGTGCAGGGGGCGTTCGCGCTCACCGCCACCGGCCGCGGCTTCCACTCCGGCATCACCGCCGGGCTGGACAGCGGCTTCGTCGACTCGACCTGCGTGTCCTGCGGCGCCTGCGCCGACACTTGCCCCACCGACGCCATCACCGAGCACACCCTGCTAGACATGGCGTCGTCGTACACTGGAGTAGAAGGAGGCACCCCGTGAGCACCCGTTTCGACGCCACGACAACCACGACCTGCGGCTATTGCGGCGTGGGCTGCAGGCTCGACGCTCACCGCGTAGGCGGGCGGATCATGTCGATCAGCCCGGCCTCGGACGGCCCCGCCAACAAGGGCCACACGTGCGTCAAGGGCCGCTTCGCGCACCAGTTCACGCGCTCGCGCGACCGGCTGACCGCTCCGCTCGTCCGCGAGAGCGGCGGCTTCAGGCTCGCCTCCTGGGAGGAGGCGATCGACCGGATCGTCGAGGCCTTCGGGCGCATCAAGTCGGAGCACGGCCCCGACGCGATCGCCGGGCTCGCCTCCTCGCGCGCCACCAACGAGGACTGCTACGTGATGCAGCGGATGATGCGCGCGGCTGTGGGCACGCACAACATCGACAACTGCTCGCGCGTGTGCCACTCACCCACCTCGTGGGCCATGCGCAGGTCGTTCGGGATGTCCGGCGCCACCGGCTCCTTCGACGACATCGAGGCGGCGGAGGTGGCGCTGCTGATCGGCGTCAACCCGACGCAGGGCCACCCGGTAGTCGGCGCTCGCATCAAGCAGGCGGCGATCAAGGGGCTCAAGCTGATCACGGCGGACCCACGCCGGATCGAGCTGGCCGACTACGGGCAGCTGCACCTGGGCAACCGACCCGGCACCAACGCGGCGCTGCTGAACGGGCTGGCGCACGTGATCATCCGGGACGGCCTGGTGAACCGCGAGTTCGTCGACGAGCGCACCGAGGGCTACGAGGCCACGGCCGAGCTGGTCGAGGCGTACACGCCCGAGGCGGTCGAGGAGATCACGACGGTGCCGGCCGCTGACATCGTGAGCGCCGCGCACCTCTACGCGAGCGCGGACCGAGCCTCGATCCTGTGGGGGCTCGGCGTCACCGAGCACCTCTACGGATCCGAGTGCGTGCGGATGATCTGCAACCTGGCGCTGCTGACCGGCAACGTCGGGCGCCGGGGCGCGGCCCTGCTGCCGCTGCGCGGCCAGAACAACGTGCAGGGCTCGTCCGACCACGGGGCGCTGCCGGACACGTTCACCGACTACCGGCCCGTGTCCGACGAGGCGGTCGCCTCGCAGTTCGAGGAGCGCTGGGGCGTGTCGATGAAGCGCGAGCCCGGCCTGACGATCCCGCAGATGTTCGACGCCGCGGTGGAGGGCTCGCTGAAGGCGATGTACATCTTCGGCGAGGACGTCGCGCAGACCGATCCCGACGTCGCGCACGTCACGCACGCGCTCGAGTCGCTCGACTTCCTGGTCTGCCAGGACATCTTCGAGACCGAGACCACGAAGTTCGCGGACGTGATCCTGCCGGCGTCGTCCTTCCTGGAGAAGACGGGCACGTTCACCAACGCGGAGCGGCGCGTGCAGCTGGTGCAGGCCGCCAACGACCCGCCCGGCTCGGCCAAGACGGACTTCGAGATCCTCACCACGGTCTCGCGCGCGCTCGGACACGAGATGGGCTACGAGACGCCCAGCGACGTGATGGACGAGATCGCTGAGATGACCCCGCGCTACGCGGGCATCAGCCACGAGCGGGTTGGCCGCGGCGGGCTGCAGTGGCCGGTGGCGAAGGACGGCACCGACACGCCGATCCTGTACGAGCGCGAGTTCGAGCTGCCCGGCGGGCGCGCCCAGTTCGCCGCGCTGCCGTACAAGCCGCCCGGCGACCAGGCCGACGACGACTTCCCGCTGATCCTCGTCACGGGCCGGCGCCTCGAGCACTACAACGCGGGCACGATGACGCGCCGCACCGGCAACCTCACGCTGATGAGCAGCGACTCGCTGGAGATCCACCCGGACGACGCGGCGGAGCTGGGCTTGAGCGACGGGGAGAACGTCACGGTGCGCAGTCGCCGCGGCGAGATCCAGCTGCCCGTTCAGATCACCACGCGCATCGAGCCCGGACACGTGTTCACGGCGTTCCACTTCCCCGAGGTGCGAACGAACCTGCTGATCGGGCAGTCGTCCGACGTCAACACCTCGTGCCCCGAGTACAAGGTGGTTGCGGTCTCGGTCGAGCCGGTCGCGGACCGGGCCCGGCAGCCGGTGGACGTTGGCGCAGTACCCGCCTAGCCAGTCGGGAATGCTCAAGCAGGTCGCGCTCGGCGACGGCACCGACGAGGTCGCCGTCGAGCTGCCCCTGGAGATCAGGCTGAACGGATCCGCTGTCGCGGTGACGATGCGTACGCCGGGACACGACTTCGACCTGGCGGCAGGCTTCCTGTACGGGGAGGGGATCGTGACCGACCCGCCCGAGATGACGCTGCCGGAGGACCTGGCCGCCAACACCGTCGACGCGATCGCCCCGGGCGCGCTGCCGCCGGCGACGCGGCGCTTCTACACGACGTCGTCGTGCGGCATCTGCGGGAAGGGGGCGCTGGAGGAGGTGGAGGCGATCGCGCCGGTGGTGACCGGCGGGCCGTCGATCGCCCGGGAGCTGCTGGCGGACCTGCCGGACCGCCTTCGGCAGCCGACGTTCGAGCGGACCGGCGGGCTGCACGCGACCGGGCTGTTCGACGCCGCGGGCGAGCTGCTGGTGGTGCGCGAGGACGTGGGACGCCACAACGCGATGGACAAGGTGATCGGCCACGCGCTGCTGTCGGGCGGGCTGCCGCTATCCGAGCGGGTGCTGTGCGTGAGCGGGCGGCTGGCGTTCGAGCTGGTGCAGAAGACGGCCCGAGCCGGAGCGGCGATCCTCGTGGGAGTGGGAGCACCAACCTCGCTGGCCGTAGAGCTGGCGGAGGACCGAGGCATCACGCTGGCCGGCTTCGCCCGAGGCGGACGGGTGAACGTGTACACGCACGCGGAGCGCGTGAGCTAGGGCGGCTCCGCGGCCGGCGCGCCTTGGCCGCCGCGTCGCTGCATCCCTCGCGGCCACTTCACCTCCGCGGCTTCGCCCTCCCGGCGCCGCTCCGTGGCCGCCCGGCGCCCCTCCGTGGCCGCCCGGCGCCGCTCCACGCCCCTCGGCCGCCTTGCGGTTCCCGCGCAACGGCCGCGACCAAGGGGAGCGCCCCGCCTCGTTGGTCTCCCGCCGGCCCCGCCGCCCCCGCCGCCCTGCGTGGCGCTTTTCAGGGGGGTCCCGGAAGTTAGTCAACTATGCGTTGACTTTCTTCCGGGACCCCCCTG
>JAXDIH010000011.1:0-6886 GCA_034664105.1 Thermoleophilaceae bacterium | reverse complement strand
GCGCGGCATCCGCGCTGCGGGTTGCCGCAAAGATCGTTCGGTGCACCGAGCCTTCGGCGATCGCCCGCACGGCGACGCCCGTGTGGCTCTCCGGCTGCACCAGCTCTGGCAGCAGCGTCACGGCCTGCCCGCCGGTCGCCGCCTTGGCCGCCGACCCGGACGTCCACCGGCGCAACGGTGGCTCGTTCTCCTCGGGTGGGCTGGCGCGCGAGTACGGGTTCACCGACGTCGACGGCTCCCAGCCCGACTGCTGGCGCTACATGGTCGAGGTCCAGGACCCCGGCCGCCCGGCGGACCCGACCGGCTACCGCTGAGTCGCGCGCAACACGTGCTCGTCGCCCCGCCGAACGGTCACCTTGAGCGCGTCGAGGTGCTCGACCAGCGCCTGCGCGTAGCGGCGGCTGGTGCCCAGCTCGTCGCGCACCGAGGCGATCGTCACGCTGCCATCGCGCCGGCAGGCCTCCACCACCCGCTCCCGCAGCCGTTCGAGCGGCTCGCTATGGAAGTGCAGGTTGCGGCCGGTCCGCACGGCGAGCCCCGCCTGCTCCAGCGCGCGCCAGGCCCTGGCCGCCGCGGGCACCTCGAGCCCAGCCGCCTCCTGCAATTCGCCGTCCGCGCGCGGCTGCTCCCCGTCGCCTTGCAGCAGCGCCGCCAGGCGCAGCTCAGGCTCGCCGAGCGGGGCCGGCTGGTCGCGGCGAGGCGCGGCTGGCTCGGCTGGCCGCGGCGCGCGCCGCTTGGGCGGCGCCGGGTCGAGCACCTCGCCGCCGCCGATCGTGGTCGGCGGAGAGATCTGGCGCAGCACCAGCCGGTCGCCGGCGCACGCGATCAGCGGCCGCCACATCCTGAGGCGGCAGGCCACCGGGGTGCCCGGCTCCACCCGGTCGCCGTCCAAGGGGCTGATCCTCGCCGCCGTCTCGCGCGTGCCGTGATGGACCTGCACCCGCGCACCGCGGTCGAGCGGGGGGGATCCCGGGTCCAGGGCCAGGGTCGCCGTCATCGTGTAGGCGGCGCGCAGGTCCGAGTCCTCGCCGCCGATGACGTCGCCCCGCCGCACCTCGCGGTGCCCGACGCCGGCGAGCGCGAGCGCCACGCGCTGGCCGGCCAGCGCCTCGTCGACCTGCGCTCCGTGGACCTGGATCGAGCGGACCCGCGCCGCACGTCCCTGGGGCAGGACGCGGACCTTGTCGCGGGTGGTCAGCCGTCCCGACCACAGGGTGCCGGTGACGATCGTCCCGATGCCCTTGATCGTGAAGGACCGGTCTATGTGCAGGCGTACCGGACCATCCGCCTGGCTGCGTCCCGGCACCCTCGTGGCCTGGCGGTCCAGCGCCGCCAGCAGCAGGTCGAGGCCCTCGGCCTCCCGCGCGGCCACCGGAACGGTCTCCACGCCCGGCATCAGCTCCGTGGCCTCCTCGATGGCCAGCTCTGGCTCGATCAGGTCGCTCTTGGTGATCGCCACGACGCCGCGCTTCAAACCGAGGGCGCGCAGCACCGCGACGTGCTCGCGCGTCTGCGGCATGACCCCGTCGTCCGCGGCGACGCAGAGCAGGAAGAGGTCGATCCCGGTGGCGCCGGCGACCATCGTGCGCACGAAACGCTCGTGCCCGGGGACGTCCACCACGGAGAGCTGCCGCCCGGACGGCAGCCGGAGCGGCGCGTAGCCGAGCACGATCGACAGCCCGCGCTCCTTCTCCTCCTTGAGCCGGTCCGTGTCGACCCCGGTGAGCGCACGCACCAGAGCCGTCTTGCCGTGGTCCACGTGGCCCGCCGTGCCGAGCGTGAGCGGGCCGTGGTTGCTGCTGGGCTGTGGTGGCGACCGCTTCACCGAGCTGGACTCCGGCTGGACTCCCGCTGTCGATCATAAGCAAGGTCTGGATTCGCCCGGTTCTGGGCATAAGGCGCCGTAAGAGGGATGACGGACTTCACCCGACGCGACTTCATGAAGGTCGGGGCCGCGGGAGCGGCCACCCTCGGCGTCTCGGCTCTCGGCTTCGAAGTGGCGGAGGCGCGCACGGTCGAGCAGGGGTTGCGCATCGCGGGCGCCAAGGTGTCCCATTCGGTCTGCCCCTACTGCGCCGTCGGCTGCTCGCTGCTCGCCTACACCCGCAGCAACGGCAAGGGCTCCACCGAGCTGCTCCAGATCGAGGGCAACCCCGACAGCCCGGTCAACGAGGGGACGCTGTGCCCCAAGGGCGCGACCTCGATGGAGCTTGCGGTGTCGCGCCGCCGGTTCGAGCATCCGCTCTACCGGGCGCCCGGGGCGAGCGAGTTCAAGCGTGTCTCATGGGACTTCGTGCTCGGCAAGCTCGCGCGCAAGATCAAGGACGCGCGCGACCGCACCTTCGTGGCCAAGGACGACGACGGCAACGTCGTGAACCGGGTAGAAGGCCTGGCCTTCGCCGGAGGCGCCGCGTTCAGCAACGAGGAGGGCTACCTCGCCAGCAAGCTGATGCGCGGTCTGGGGCTCGTCTACCTGGAGCAACAAGCGAGGGTGTGACACGGCCCCACGGTGGCCAGTTTGGCCGCCACGTTCGGGAGGGGGGCGATGACGAACCATTGGCGGGACATCCGCCACGCCGACCTGATCCTGATCAACGGCGGCAACCCGGCCGAGGCGCATCCAGTGGGCTTCAGGTGGTTCATGAAGGCGAAGGTCGAGCGCGGGGCCAAGCTGATCCACGTCGACCCGCGCTTCACTCGGACGTCGGCGGTCTGCGACACGCATCTGCGCATCCGGACCGGCACGGACGCGGCCTTCTTCGGCGGACTCATCAACTACGTCCTGCAGAACGACCTCTTCCATGACGAGTACGTGCGCGAGTACACGAACGCCGCGTTCGTCGTGGACAAGGCCTACTCGTTCAAGGAAGGGATGTTCAACGGCTTCGATGCCGAGACGCGCCAGTACGACGCCACGACCTGGACGTACGAGGCGGCGGCCGGGAGCGGTACGAACGGCAAGCAGTCCCCCAAGGGGCTCGGCAAGGGCGCGAAGGCCGCTACGGGACTGACCTGGAGCGCCGGCCCGAGCGAGACCCTCGCCCGCCTCGACATCAACCACCCGCGCTCGGTCATGAACCTGATGCGCAAGCACTACGAGCGCTACACGCCCGAGATGGTCGAGCGCATCACGGGGATCCCGCGCGAGCAGTTCCTCGCCGTCGCCAAGCAGATCGGGGAGATGGGCCGGCCCGACAAGGTGATGACGCAGGTCTACGCCGTGGGCCTGACGCACCACACCACCGGGTCGCAGATGATCCGCGCCGGGGCGGTGCTCCAGCTGCTGCTCGGCAACATCGGCCGGCCCGGTGGAGGGATGAACGCCGAGCGCGGCCACGCGAACATCCAGGGCAACACCGACAACGCGATCTCGTGGGAGGTCCTGCCCGGCTACCTCAAGGTCCCGGCGCCGGGCCAGCGCACCGTCGCGGACTACTTCGAGGAGAGCGCGCCCAAGAAGGCCCATCCCAACGCCCTCAACTACTTCGGGACGAACTACGGCAAGTTCCTGGTCAGCCTGCTCAAGACCTGGTACGGGGACAAGGCCACGAAGGAGAACGAGTACGCCTTCGACCATCTTCCCAAGCCGGCCGGCAACGCCTCGTGGATCACCATCTTCGACCAGGCCCTCCAGGGCAAGATGGAGGGCGTGATGCTGAGCGGGATGACCGCGTCCAGCATCGGGCCGGACGCGAACCAGGTGCAGGAAGCGCTCGGCAAGTTGAAGTGGCTGTGCGTCATGGACTCCCTGCCCACCACCAGCTCGGAGTTCTGGCACGCCCCCGGCGCGGATCCGGCGAAGATCAAGACCGAGGTGTTCGTCCTGCCGGCCACGCACTGGATCGAGAAGGCCGGATCGTTCACCAACAGCGGGCGCTGGCTGCAGTGGAAGGACCAGGTACTGCCTCCGCAGCACGAGTCCCGGCACGACCACTGGATCCTGGCCGAGCTGTTCCTGCGCGTGCGCGAGCTCTACAAGCGCGAGGGCGGGAAGTTCCCGGACCCCGTGATGGACCTGACCTTCCCCTACCGCGATCCAAAGAGGCCGGAGTTCGAGGAGATCGCCAAGGAGGTCAACGGGAAGGACCTGAAGACGGGCAAGCGCCTCGAGACGTTCGCCGACCTGACCGACGACGGCAGCACCAGCGCGGGCAACTGGATCTTGGCGGGCTCGTATCCCGAGAGCGGGAACATGATGGAGCGGCGCAAGGGCGTGCAGGACCCCAAGCGCAACGACCCCACGGGCATGGACTACTACCCGGAGTGGGCTTGGTGCTGGCCGCTGAACCGCCGGGTGCTCTACAACCGTGCCTCGGCCGACCCCGCCGGCAAGCCCTGGGACCCCAGCCGTCCCGGCATCGAATGGGACCCGGCGCAGAAGCTCTGGGTCGGCGACGTGCCCGACTACCCGCCCGACGCCGACCCCAGCGACCCGGCGTCACCGCTCCCGTTCATCATGACCGGCGAGGGCACCGGCCGCCTGTTCTCTAACGGACTCGCCGACGGGCCCTTCCCGGAGCACTACGAGCCGGTCGAGTCGCCCGTGGAGAACCCGCTGCACCCCGCGGTCTCGACCTCGCCGGCGACGTTCTACTACGACGAGGCGGCCGGGCGGCCCAACCGCTTCGGCAAGGTCGACGAGTTCCCCTACATCGGCACCACCTACCGGCTCACCGAGCACGAGCACTACGTCACGCAGCACGTCGAGCGCCTGGTCCAACTCCAGCCCGAGGCCTTCGTCGAGATCCCGGAGGAGCTCGCGCGCGAGAAGGGGATCAAGACCGGCGACATGGTTCGGGTGTGGTCGAAGCGAGGCAAGATCGAGGTGCGCGCCCTGACCACCAAGCGGCTCGGCGCGCTCGATATCGACGGGCGCAAGACGTTCCACATCGGCATCCCGATCCACTGGGGCTACGTGGGCATCAAGACCGGGGACCACTGGCTTGCGAACGCCCTCACGCCGTTCGTCGGCGACGCCACCGTCCGCACCCCGGAGTTCAAGTCCTTCCTCGTGAACATGGAGAAGATGTGAGCGCCGGGCCCGCCCCGATGGAGGCCGTGACCAGCCCGTGGGCAGGGCGCCGGCTGCGCGCCGAGGAGCTGCGCAACCGCTACCCGTTCGCCGCCGACGTGCTGACCCTCTACCTCGCGCTCCTGCCGGTTCAGGAGGCCGCGTGGCGCAGCGCGGCCAAGAGCCCGTCCGATCCAGAGGAGCTGTCGCCGTGGGCGACCGCGTGGATCCTGCCGGCGGTGGTCGAGGCGACCGTGGCCGCCGGCCCCGCGACGCTCGCCGCGGCCGCCGAGAGCCGGCTCGGGGACGGCGCCTCCGCGGGCGCCCTGGCCGGCTGGCTCACGGGTGCGGAGCTCGACCCGGTGGACCGCTACCTGGCGCGCGCGGCGCTCGGCCCGGTGCTGGAGGGGCTGGGAGAGCGGGCGGGCGCCGCCTGCACCCCCGAGCAGGGCGAAGAGCTGTGCGAGCGCTGCGGCGGCCTGCCCCAGCTCTCCTGCCTCGCCTCCTCCGGTGACCCGCTCGTGAGCGGATCGCGCAGCCTGCTCTGCTCGCGCTGTGGGGCGAGCTGGAGCTGCTCGCGCAGCATCTGTCCCGCGTGCGCCGAGGGCGGTGAGGACAAGCTCCAGGTCTTCGCGGAGCGCCTGGAGGGGCCGGTGTCGGGCAACGGCAACGGCAACGGCGAGGACCACGCCGACCCCGTGTTCCCGCAGCTGCGCATCGCGGGCTGCTCCACCTGCGACCGCTACCTGATCGAGGTCGACATGGCGCGCGACGAGCGCGCCGTACCCGAGGTCGACGAGCTGGTGGCAATCCCGCTCGACCTGCACGCCGCGGACCAGGGGCTGACGAAAGTGACTCCGAACCTAATGGGGTTCTAGACATGGCTACCGAGATCACTCCGGGCAAGGCGTACGGGTTCTTCACCGACACGAGCGTCTGCATCGGCTGCAAGGCATGCGAGGTCGCGTGCAAGGAGTGGAACCAGCTGCCGGAGGACGAGCACGAGTTCGGGTTCCTCGGCAAGAGCCTGGACAACACCGGGGAGCTGAACGGCTCCAACTGGCGCCACGTCCAGTTCATCGACAACGTCCCCGACGAGACGATGAGCCCGGGCGACGGCAAGGCGTTCCTGCTCATGTCGGACGTCTGCAAGCACTGCCAGCACGCCAGCTGCCTGGAGGTCTGCCCGACCGGCGCGATCATCCGCACGGAGTTCGACACGGTCTTCATCCAGGAGGACGTGTGCAACGGCTGCCGCGACTGCATCGCGGCCTGCCCCTACGACGTGATCGACATCGACGAGGAGCGCGACGTCGCTCGCAAGTGCACGCTCTGCTACGACCGGCTCCAGGGCGGCCTCGAGCCGGCGTGCGCGAAGGCGTGCCCAACGGACTCGATCCAGTTCGGGCCGCTCGACGACCTGCGCAAGCGGGCGAAGAAGCGCGAGCAGCAGTTGCACGCGCAGGGCCTCAAGGAGGCCAACCTCTACGGGCACGACGACGAGGTCTACGGCGGGCTCAACGCCTTCTTCCTGCTGATGGACAAGCCGGAGGCCTACAACCTGCCGAACGCCGCCAACGCCGTCCTGCCGAGCCGCAACAACATCGGCGGGTACCTGGGGGCGGCGGTCACCGCGGTCCTGGGCCTGCTCGGCACCGTGATCGCGCTGCGCGAGCGCAGGCGACAGGAGGGAGAAGAGGCATGACCTTCGTCGCCGACGCGCAGCATTTCGCCGGCGACCCGGGATGGACCTGGTACATCCTGTTCTACTTCTTCTTCGCGGGCCTGGCCGGAGGCGCTTACTTCCTGGCGACCGTCCTGCGCCACTGGGGCACGGCGGCCGACGAGGCGACCGCGCGGCTCGGCATCTACGTG
>JAXDIH010000234.1:0-14233 GCA_034664105.1 Thermoleophilaceae bacterium | reverse complement strand
GATCGACTACGCCGATCTCTACGCCCGCTGGGAGCGCGGGAACTGGTCGGCGACGGAGATCGACTTCACGCAGGACCGCATCGATTGGCACGAGCGCATGACGCCCGAGCAGCGCCGCAGCGCGCTGTGGCTCTACACGCTCTTCTTCCACGGGGAGGACTCGGTCACCGACAACCTCTCGCCGTACATCGACGCCGCGCCGCTGGAGGAGCAGAAGTACTTCCTCGCCACCCAGCAGGTCGACGAGGCCCGCCACGCGGTGTTCTTCAGCCGCTTCATGTCAGAGGTGGCCGGCGTGGAGGGCAAGGACATCGGCGAACGCCTGGCGGCGATCGAGCCGCGCCTGACCTGGGGCTTCCGCAAGACCTTCGAGCAGCTCGAGTTGATGAGCGACAAGCTGCGCCGCAAGCCCACTCGCACCAACCTGGCCGCCGCGATCACGCTCTACCACCTGGTGATCGAGGCGACTCTCGCCCAGCCCGGCCAGCACTTCATCGCCGCCTACCTGGAGCGCAGCGACCGGCTGCCGGGCTTCCGCGCCGGCATGGAGAACGTGGCGCTCGACGAGCAGCGCCACATCGGCTTCGGGGTGAAGCTGCTCTCCGACCTGTGCCGCGACGACCCCGCGTGCAAGGAGGCGGTCGCCGACATGCTGCGCGAGGTGATCCCCTACACCGCGGCCGTGCTGGTGCCGCCCGGGTGGGACCGCCGCTACACCGAGGTGTTCGGCTTCACCCTCGAGGAGATCGGGGCGGAGGGGGCGGCCTCGCTCGAGACCAAGCTGCGCAGCGCCGGCCTGCCGATGGAGGAGCTGCCGGGGCCGCCGATCTTCTCCCCCGGCATGCAGCCGATGGAGCGGGCGAAGCTGGGCCAGCGGCTCGTGTACGGAGGGATCCTCGGCGAGAAGACCGGGCCGCCGCGGCGCGACCCCGACACGATGGACGCGATCTTCCAGATGCTGCTGGGCGGCCTGGACACGCGCGGCATCCCGAACGAGCCCGGCACGATCCAGTGGGACTTCCTCGACGCCGACCCGTGGCACCTCGTCGTGGCCAACGGGAGCACCCGCGTGGCGCCCGGCCGCGCGGAAGCCCCCACGGTCACGATCCAGTGCCGCTACGAGGACTGGACCGACCTGCTCGGCGGCCGCGAGCACCCGCTCAAGCTGGCCGCGCTGCGGCGCCTGCGCCCGAAGGGCGATCTGCGCTGGCTGTGGCGGGCGCGACGGATGTTCCCCTCGTAGGCCTCGGGCCGCCTTCGCCCCCGCGCCAACCGCAGCAACCAGGGCGGCGCGATCGCGAGTGTGGGCCCTCGTTTGGGGGTTATGCCTGACGTTCGGGGCCCACACTCGGCCCTGGGATACTTCCCGCGTGCCCGAGCGCAGCGATCTCGAGCGCCGCACGACCGAGTTGCTGCAGCGGCTGATCCGGTTCGACACGGTCAACCCCCCGGGCAACGAGGCCGCGGCCCAGGAGTGGCTGCGCGGCCTGCTCGAGCCGGCCGGCTTCGAGTGCGAGCTGCTCGCGTCCGTGCCCGGCCGCCCCAACCTGGTCGCGCGCCTGCGCTCGGGATCCGACGGCCCGGCGCTCTGCCTGCTCGGCCACGTGGACACCGTGCTCGCCGACCCGGCCGAGTGGAGCGTGGACCCCTGGTCGGGCGAGCTGCGCGACGGCTTCGTCTGGGGTCGCGGCGCCCTCGACATGAAGAGCCAGGTGGCCGCCGAGACCGCGGCGGCGCTCACGCTGGTCGAGGAGGGCTGGCGGCCGGAGGCCGGCGAGCTGATGCTGGTCTTCACGGCCGACGAGGAGACGGGCGCCGCCGACGGAGCGCAGTGGCTGTGCCGCGAGCACCCGGACCGCGTGCGCTGCGACCTCGTCGTCAACGAGGGCGCCGGTCCGGTGGTGCACTACGACGGCCGGCGCGTCTACCCCGTCTGCGTGGGCGAGAAGGGCGTGTTCCGCTTCAAGCTCACCACCGAGGGACGGGCCGGCCACGCGTCGGTCCCGCGCATCGGCGACAACGCGCTGACCAAGATGGCCCCGCTGCTGGCCGCCCTGCGCGACCGCCGACCGTCCTTCCACCTCACGCCCGAGCCGGAGGCGCTGCTGGAGGCGCTCGGCCTGGATCCCTCGGACCTCGAAGGAGCGCTCCGGCAGGTGGAGGCCGGCGAGCCGGGGCTCGCCGCCCTGCTGGAGCCGATGCTCGGCGTGAGCATGACCCCGACGATCATGCGCGCCGGGGAGAAGATCAACGTGATCCCGTCGCGCGCGGAGCTGCAGGTGGACTGCCGGGTGCCGCCCGAGCTCGGCCACGAGCACGTGCTCGAAGCCGTGGCCGAGGTGCTCGGCGAGGACGGCTACGAGCTCGAGTTCATCTACGAGGTCGTCGGCAACCGCTCCCCGATCGACACGCCGCTGATGGACTCGATCGGCCGCTTCGTCGAGCGCGAGGACCCCGGCGCCGCGGTCGCGCCGATGGCGATGCCCGGGTTCTCGGACTCGCATTGGTGGCGCGCGGCCTTCCCGGACTGCGTGGCCTACGGCTTCTTCCCCCAGCGCGCCATGGGCGCCGTGGAGCAGTACTCGCTCATCCACGGTGCCGACGAGCGGGTGCCGGTGGAGGACCTGGGGCTGGCCGCCAGCTTCTACTCTGAGCTTGTGATGGAGACGCTGCGATGACCGACGAGAAGCTGCGCCTCGGCGGGATGGCGCTGCGCAACGGCCTGCTCGTGCACGGGCCGACGCACTGGTCCGCCGCGGTGCGCACCCGCGACGGAAACATCGCGGTCGCGTCGGGTCGCAAGCCGAACCTGGGCGGCCGCGCCGTCGAGCGCCTGCCCGGTGTTCGCGGCGTGGTGAAGCTGGCCGAGGCGATGGTGGTGATCCCGCTGGTCAAGCGGGCGCTGCCGCAGGCACGGCTGCCGATGCAGGACGTCAAGACGCTCGGCGCCATGGGCGCCGCGGCGCTCGCCGGCCAGGCCGTGCGCAGCGTCGCCCGCTCGGTGGCGGCGCGCGAGACCGCCGTCGCCGTGATCAGCCTCACGCCGGCGCTGATGGCCCTGCGCACCGGGGACCTGGCGGCCTACCACGGTGTGGAGCACAAGGCGATCGCCGCCTACGAGGAGGACGGCGACGCCGCCGACGCGCTCAAGGAGCACGACCGCTGTGGCTCGCACCTCGTCGTCCCGATGCTCACCGCCGCGGCGCTCGGCAACGTGGCCGCGCGCCGGGCCGGGCTGCGCGGGCCCGCCGCCGAGGCGGTAGTCGGACTCGGCAGCACCGCCGTGGCGGTGGAGGTGTTCGCCTGGTCGGAGCGCCATCCGAACAGCCCGCTCACCCGCGCGCTCAGGCGACCGGGCCACGAGATCCAGCGCGCCGTGGGCACGCGCGAGCCGACGGCCGAGCAGCTTGAGGTGGGACGCGCCGCCCTGGCGGAGATCCTCAGGGTCGAGGGCGCCGCGGCCTGACCATGGCCATCGACACGGGGCGCCGCACCCGCCTTAACCCGAGCGTCTTCCGGCTGCCGGTCGAGCGGATCCGGTCCGGCTACTACTCGGACGCCTACTTCAACTTCACGCGGCAGCTGCTCCAGGAGCTCGGTCGCCATCCGCGCGTGACGATGCAGGTCTTCCAGAAGCGGCACTCGATCCTGGGCGGCATCGACGAGGCGATCGCGGTGCTCAAGCACTGCAGCGACGACTGGGAGCAGCTGGAGGTCCACGCGCTCTACGAGGGCGACGAGATCGCCCCCATGGAGACCGTCATGACGATCGAGGGCGACTACTCGCTGTTCGCCCACCTGGAGACCGTCTACGTCGGCTGCCTGGCGCGCCGCAGCCTGATCATGCGCAACGTGCGCGAGGTGGTCGAGGCTGCGCACGGCAAGCCGATCCTGTTCTTCCCGGCGCGTCACGACCACTGGCTCGTGCAGACCGGCGACGGCTGGGCGGCGCACGTGGCCGGCGCGATCGGCGTGTCCACCGACGCCCAGGCCTCGTGGTGGGGCGGCCGCGGTGTGGGGACGGTGCCGCACGGCCTGATCGCGGCCTTCGGCGGGGACACCGTGATGGCTTCGCGAGCCTTCGCCGAGCGCTTCGCGGACGAGATGAACGTGACCGTGCTGGTCGACTTCGAGAACGACTCCGTGAAGACCGCCCTCGAGGTGGCCGAGGCGCTGGGCGACCGGTTGTGGGGCGTGCGCCTGGACACCTCGGAGCGCATGGTCGACAAGGCGCTGCTGGACAGGATGGGCGACTTCAAGCCCACCGGGGTCAACCCCGAGCTGGTCAGGCTGGTGCGCGACGCCCTCGACGAGGCCGGCTTCCAGCGAGTGCAGATCGTGGTCTCGGGCGGGTTCGACGCCTCCAAGATCCGCCGCTTCGAGGACCTGGGCGCGCCGGTCGACGCGTACGGCGTGGGCTCCTCCCTGGTGCGGGGCGAGAACGACTTCACCGCGGACGTGGTACGTCTGGAGGGACGGCATGCCGCGAAGGCGGGACGGCGCTACAACCCGAACCCGCGGCTAGAACGAGTGACGTAGAAACTCAATATTTCGCCGAACGTGTCCGATTGGGTTAGAAGATGAAGCGAGCGACCCTCCTGTGCGCGTTCGCGGCGCTGCTGTGCGCCGCCCCGCCCGCGTTCGCCCAGGGCGGCGCGGCCCAGTGCCGCCAGCCCGTGAAGCTGGCCTCCGATCAGCTCATCTCGGGACTGACGCTCGCCAAGGGCCGCTACCGCGTCACCGTCGAAGAGACCGGCGACCTCACCTGCGACCAGGCCCGCGAGTACTTCCGCGAGATCCTGGCGGCGCCGGGCGGCAGGGTGCCGACGGGCTGGCAGGTGGACCTGCCCAGCCGGACCTTCGTGCGCAAGGACGGCAGTGACTCGTTCAGCGCGGCGATCATCCCGCCCCCCGCCACGGCGGGCGACGGCGGCCTCTCCTGGGACGGCATCCAGAACTGGGCGGTGCTCTGGCTGCCGATCATCTTCCTCGGGGTCGTCGCCTTCGCGATCCTCTGGATGCTGCGCTACATGCCGCGCACCAAGCCACAGGAGATCAAGCCCTCCTCGGCCAGCGCGGTGAGCTGGGAGGACGTGGCGGGCGTGGAGGAGTCCAAGGACGAGCTGCGCGAGGTCGTCGAGTTCCTGCGCGACCCCAAGCGCTTCCGCAAGCTCGGCGCGCGCGTGCCGCGCGGCATCCTGCTGCACGGGCCGCCCGGCACCGGCAAGACGATGCTGGCCAAGGCCGTCGCGCACGAGTCCAACGCGACCTTCTTCGCCCAGTCGGCCTCCTCGTTCGTGGAGATGTTCGCCGGCCTGGGGGCGGCCCGGATCCGGCGGCTGTTCCGGCAGGCGCGCAAGGAGACCCCGGCGATCATCTTCATCGACGAGCTCGACGCCGTGGGCGCCACGCGCGGCAAGGACATCTCGGGCGAGAAGGACCAGACGCTCAACCAGCTGCTGGTGGAGCTGGACGGGTTCTCGGACCGGGACGAGGTCGTGGTGATCGCGGCGTCGAACCTGCTCGACAAGCTCGACACGGCCCTGCTGCGGCCCGGCCGCTTCGACCGGCAGATCTTCGTCTCGCCGCCCGACCTCAAGGGTCGGCGCGCGATCCTCGACGTCCACACGCGCAACAAGCCGCTCGCCGACAAGGTGGACCTCGACATCGTCGCGCGCCAGACCAGCGGCCTCACCGGCGCCGACCTGGCCAACCTCTGCAACGAGGCCGCGATCTTCGCCGGCCGCGAGCGTCGCGAGCACCTGCTCACGGGCGACTTCCAGAGCGCGCTCGAGCGCGTGATCGCCGGCGTGCAGTCGCGCCGTGTGATCACCGAGCACGAGAAGCGCGTCGTCGCCTACCACGAGGCCGGCCACGCGCTCTGCTCGGAGCTGCTGCCCTCGGTGGAAAAGGTCCACCGGATCTCGATCATCCCGCGCGGCAAGGCGCTCGGCTACACGCTGAACCTGCCGGAGGAGGACCGCTACCTCAAGACCAAGGAGGAGCTGCTCGACTACCTCGTCGTGCTGCTGGGCGGGCGGGTGACCGAGCAGCTGGTGTTCGGCTCGGTGACCACGGGCGCCTCGGACGACCTGCGCAAGGTCCACGAGATCAGCCGCGGCATGATCACGATGTACGGCATGGGCACCGAGCTGGCCTCGAAGCAGCTGCCGGCCGACGACTACTCGATGTCGGACCACACGCGCCGCATGGTCGACGAGGAGCAGCAGTACCTGACCGACCTCGCCCACAGGCGGGCGGCCAAGTTGGTGGCGGAGAACCGGACGCTGCTGGAGGCGTTCGCGTCCACGCTGCTCGAGAACGAGGTCCTGGAGCGCGACGACATCGAGCGGCTGGTGTCCGCCTACAAGGGCCCGAGTGACGCCTTCAACGGGGCCGAGCCCGGCCCCGCCAAGATCGCGGCCGCCGAGGCGGACGATCAGCGCAACTAGAATCGGCGCCCGTGTTTGGGCGGATCGATCACATCGGTGTTGCGGTAACTGACCTCGGCGACGCCGTGACGCTCTACTCCGAGCGATTCGGCATGCCGGTGCAGCACCGCGAGACCATCGAGGAGCAGGGAGTGGAGGCCGTGCTGCTCGGCGTCGGCGACAGCCACGTCGAATTGCTCAGCCCGCTCGGCCCGGACACGGCCGTCGGAAAGTTCCTCGAACGCAACGGCCCGGGGCTTCACCACGTGGCCTATGGCACGGACGACATAGAGTCGGCGCTCGACTCGGCGCGCGCGGCCGGTCTCCAGCTGCTCGACGAGCACCCGCGCGCGGGCATCCGAGGCAGCCGGGTTGCATTCGTGCACCCGAAATCCACCGGCGGCGTCCTCACAGAACTAGTTCAAGCTGCGGAAGGGCATTGATGGCTAACGACACCAGACGGATCGACATCGGGTTCCAGGGCGGCGCGGTGCTGGGCGCGCGCGTGAAGGACAGCGCCTACCAAGAGCTGCACAAGGGACTCTCGGCGGATCGCTCGGAGCGGTGGTTCGAGCTCGAAGCGCTCGACGCGAAGATCTCGCTGGACCTCTCGCAGGTGGTGTACGTCCGCATCGATACCGAAGAGCAGCGGGTCGGCTTCTAGGCCGTCCCGTGGACCTCGCGCTCCTGCGACTGCTGCGCACGCGTGGCCATACACCGACCCTCGATCGTCTCGCTCGGGCTTGCGCGCGGGCGGGTGAGAACGGGGCGCTGTGGCTGTTGCTGGCGGCGCTCTTGCGCGACCGGCGCGCTTTTCGGGTCGTGCTTGCCGCTCTGATGGCGAACACGGCGGTAAAGCAGGTGGTGCGCCGCCCGCGGCCGGACCTCGGTCCGGAGCTGCCGCCGCTCGCGTCGACGATCTCTTCGCTTGCCTATCCCTCGGCACACGCCGCCACGTCGTTCGCGGCCGCCAGGGCGCTCCCGTTGCCGTCCTTGCCGCTGTACGCGGCGGCCGGCGCGATGGCCTTGACGCGACCCTACCTGGGCGTGCACTACCCGAGCGACATCGTGGCGGGTGCGGCCTTGGGGTGCGCGGTCGAGAGGCTGCTGTGAAGATCGGGATCGTCGGGCTGCCCAACGCGGGCAAGTCCTCGCTCTTCAACGCGCTCACCCGCGCGGACGCTCCGGCGGCCAACTACCCGTTCACCACGCTCGAGCCGAACGTGGCGGTGGTGGGGGTGCCCGACGAGCGGCTCGATCGCCTGGCCGAGACGGTGGGCGCCACGCCGCTGGTCCACGAGGTCATCCAGTTCCACGACATCGCCGGTCTCGTGCGGGGCGCGCACCAGGGCGAGGGACTCGGCAACCAGTTCCTCGGCAACATCCGCGAGACCGACGCGATCCTGCACGTGGTGCGCGCGCACGACGACGCTCAGGTCGTGCACCCCGAGGGCCGGGTGGACCCGCTCGCCGACGTGGACACGATCGAGACCGAGCTGCTGTACGCCGACCTGGAGCAGGCGGAGCGGCGGCTGGAGCGCGTGGCCAAGCAGGCGAAGTCGGGCGACAAGGAGGCGATCGCCGAGGAGCGCTGGCTCGGACAGGTGATCGAGGCGCTGCGCGAGGGGCGCGCGGTCCGCACGGTGCCGCCGCCCGCGGGCGCGCCGGGCGCGGAGATGCGCCTGACGGCGCTCACGTCGAAGCCGGTGCTCTACGTGGCGAATGTCGCGGAGGGCGAGCCGCTCGAGCCGCCGGCGGCGCTGGTGGAGTACGCCGAGGCGCGCGGAGCGCGGGCCACGGCCGTGAGCGCGCGGCTGGACGCCGAGCTGGCGGAGCTCGATGAGGACGAGGCGGCGACCATGCGAGCCGAGCTGGGGCTGCACGAGTCCGGCCTCTCGACGGTGATCCGCGAGTCGTTCGAGCTGCTGCATCTGATCTCGTTCTTCACGGCCGGCCAGGGCAAGGAGGGACGCGCCTGGGCGATCGAGCGCGGCACGCCGGCCCGGAGGGCGGCCGGCGAGATCCACACCGACATGGAGCGCGGCTTCGTGGCGGCGGAGGTGACGTCGTGGGAGGACCTCGTGCGAGTCGGCGGCTACACGGCGGCCCGCGAGCAGGCCCTGACCCGCGTGGAGGGCCGCGACTACGAGATACGCGACGGCGACGTCGTGACGTTCCGGTTCACGCCGAGCTAGGCGCGCGGGCCCCCCGGCGCTCGGACCCCCCGGCGCTCCGGCTCCCCCGGCGCTCCGGCTCCCTCGGCGCTCGGACTCCCCGGCGCTCGGACTCCCCGGCGCTCCGGCTTCGCCGGCGCTCCGGCTCCCTCGGCGCTCCGGCTCCGCCGGCCAACGGCAGCAACCAGGGCGGCCCCGGCCGCTGAGTGTGGGCCCCGGAACGGTGGCTATGGCACCCGTTTCGGTGCCCACACTGCCCTCGGTCTGGCAGAAATCGTCCGGTACGTGTCCTTGCGGCCAACGCGGAGAACGGAGACGATGGCGGCATGCGACGGGTTGTCCTCGCTGCTTTTCCCCGCGTTCAGACCCTCGACGTGCTCGGGCCAGCCGAGGTCTTCGCCGCCGCGACGCAGCTGACGGGCGGCCGGGACGGCTACGAGATCGAGGTGGTTGCCCCGGACGCGGGGCCGCTGCGCACCTCCAGCGTCGCCCTCCACCCGGATCGGACAATCGACGAGTGTCGGGGCCGCATCGACACTCTGCTCGTGGCGGGCGGCCGTGGCGTCAACGACGCCGTCCAGGACGAGCGTTTGGTCGCCTGGCTGGCGGACGCCGCCAAGCGCTCGCGGCGCGTGACCTCGGTCTGTACCGGCGCGTTCCTGCTCGCTCGGGCCGGCCTCCTCGACGGGCGCCGCGCGACCACGCACTGGGCCTCGTGCGGCGAGCTCGCTCGCCGCCATCCCGAGGTCCAGGTCGAGGCCGACCCGATCTTCGTGCGCGACGGCAACGTGATCACCTCGGCCGGCGTGACCGCCGGCATGGACCTCGCCTTGGCGCTCGTGGAGGAGGACCTCGGCCGCGAGATCGCCCTGCAGACCGCCCGCTGGCTCGTGCTCTTCCTCAAGCGCCCCGGCGGGCAGGCGCAGTTCAGCGCCCAGCTGGCGGCGCAGATCGCCGAGCGCGAGCCGCTGCGCGAGCTGCAGCAGTGGCTGCCGGACCACCTCGGCGAGGACCTGTCGGTCCCCGCCCTCGCCCGCCGCGCCTGCATGAGCGAGCGGAACTTCGCCCGCGCCTTTCGCGACGAGACCGGCATGACCCCGGCTGCCTACGTCGAGACGGCTCGCGTGGAGAGCGCCCGCATCGCGCTGGAGACCGGCGACCTGCCCGTGGAGGCCGTCGCGCGCCGGGCCGGCTTCGGCACGGTCGAGACGATGCGGCGGGCGTTCCGGCGGCGCGTCGGCGTCAGCCCGGCCGGCTACCGCGGCCGCTTCCGCTCGGAAGCGGCCTGACCCCAGGAGGCTCACCATGAAGGTCGCCATCCCGCTCTACGACCGCTTCACCGCCCTCGACGCCGTCGGCCCGTACGAGGTGATCCACCGCCTCCCCGGCGCCGAGATCACCTGGCTCGCGCCCGAGCCCGGTCCGGTCGGCACCGACAACGGTCAGCTCCAGCTGTACGCCGGCGCCGCGTACGAGGACCTGCCCGACCCCGACATCCTGATCGTCCCCGGCGGCACCGGCACCGACGCCGTGCTCGACGACGAGCGCCTCGTCGGCTGGATCCGGCGCGCCCACGAGACCTCCGAGTGGACCACCTCGGTGTGCACCGGCTCGCTGCTGCTCGGCGCCGCCGGCATCCTGGACGGCCTGGAGGCCACGTGCCACTGGCTCGACATGGAGAAGCTCGAGCCCTTCGGCGCCCGCCCCACCGGCCGGCGCGTGGTGGAGCAGGGCAAGGTGATCACCGCCGCCGGGGTGTCATCGGGCATCGACATGGCCCTTGTGCTGGTGGCCAAGATCGCCGGCCCCCAGGTCGCGCAGGCGATCCAGCTGGGAATCGAGTACGACCCCCAGCCGCCCTTCGACGCCGGCTCGGTCGAGAAGGCCGCGCCGGAGATCGTGGAGCTCGTGCGCAGCGTCGCGGCCGCGCGAAGCTGACGGATCCGCGGGCTAGGATGCCCGCCCATGCGCTTCACCTGCACGCTTGCCGCGCTCGCGGTCGCCGCCACGCTGGCGGCGCCGCTCGCCTCGGCCGATCCGGTCGCCACGGCGTCGAAGTCCTGCTCGGTCGGGGACTCACGCAGCTACGGCACCACCTACGTGATCACGATCAACGTCAGCGGGACCAGCTGTCGCGCCGGTCGCAGCCTGATCCGGGCCTACCACGACTGCCGTCCCGGCAAGTCCGGCAAGTGCCCGAGCGTGAAGGGCTACTCCTGCTCCGAGAAGCGCACCAAGGGTGCTACGCAGTACGACTCCAGGGTCACGTGCACCAAGGGCGGCAAGACCGTCAAGCACGTCTACACGCAGTACACCTAGTCGCCGAAGTCGCGGCGCACCGCCGCGAGCACGACGTCGGCCGCCACCGCCGCGCCCGCGTTGTTGAGGTGGATGCCGTCCGCCTCGCGCACGATCCGGCGCCGGCCGTCGACGGTCATCGCGTCGCGGTAGCGCCCGCCCGGCGTGAACAGCTCGGTCATGTCGAGCACGCGCACCTGGGCCCGGAACGGCTGCGCGGCCACCTCGATCGCGGCGTTCACCGTGCGAGCCACCCGGGCCAGGTCGTCGTCGCGCGGGATCGGCAGCGTGAGCCAGTAGACGCGCGCGCTGCCACCCTGCCGGTAGGTGTTCATCATCAGCCGCGCCCGAGTGGCGTACGCGGCCGCCCAGGCCAGCCCGCAGCAGTCGATGTTCTCGCCGTCCGGGCCCGGCAGCGGGAAGCCCTCGTTGGCGCCGATGAAGACCACCACCGCGTCGGGCTCGCGCTCGCGCACGTGCTGAGTGGAGAGCTTGCCCCAGTCGAGCAGGTCGCTCTTGGAGAGTCCGGTGCCCACGTGCGGGTCGCGCTGCACGTCCACGCCCTCGTCGCGCTGCGCCATACGGCGCGCCGTCTCGACGTCCAGCGGCATGGCCAGCGAGTCGCCGGTCACGAGCAGCGTCGCGAGCGGCCGGGGCGGATCGGGCTTCGCGCCCAGGTCGGCCGGGTCGAACGAGTCGGGCGACACCGGCGGGACTCCGCCCCGGGTCGCGGTCGGTGTGGAGTCGAAGCCGCCCTCGTCGCCAACGCCGCCGTCCTCGAGGAACGCGAGCGCGTCGTCGCCGACCTCGTCGAAGGGGAGGCGGTCAGCCACCCAGCCCGACGGCTTGCCCACGGCGACGACCACGTCGCGCTCGAAGCCGGGCTGCATCTCGTCGCCGGCGGTGCGCACCGAGCCGCCCTCGAACAGCACCAGCAGCACCACGGCCAGGAAGACCACCACGAGCGCGTCGCGCGAGCGCCTGCGCGGCCCGCGCGGGGGCTGGGGGATGGATGCGTCGTCGCCGGTCGTCAAAACTGGAAGTAGATGAAGGGCGGGACGCCCTGGCTGGGCACCGTAGCGCCGACGATGGCCACCACCGCGGCGAGGCCGAAGCCGAGCGCATAGTCGGGCAGCTGGGTCACGCGCAGGCGCAGGCGCTCGAGCGGATCGGGCGGGAGCAGCTGGAAGCCGATCACGCCAACGACCACCGCGAGCGTGACCGGCGTCCACAGCGTGGCGTCGCCCGGGACCACCAGTCGGGAGATGAAGCTGCCGGCCAGGTCGAGGTTTTCGGCACGGAACAGGATCCAGCCGAACACCACGAGGTTGAAGACGATCGCCCAGCGCAGCCAGGCCGGGGCGTCGATGCGGCCGCGTAGGAGACGCTCCACCACGAGGCCCAGCCCGTGCAGGGTGCCCCAGAGGATGAAGCCCCACGCCGCCCCGTGCCACAGGCCGCCCAGCACCATCGTGATCATCAGGTTGCGCGCCGTCTTCCACTTGCCGCCGCGATTGCCGCCCAGCGGGATGTAGAGGAAGTCGCGCAGGAAGCGCGACAGCGTCATGTGCCAGCGCCGCCAGAAGTCGCGGAAGCTGGTGGCGCGGTAGGGGCTGTTGAAGTTCTGCGGGAACACGAAGCCCATCAGCAGGGCCACGCCGATCGCGATGTCGGTGTAGCCCGAGAAGTCGCAGTAGATCTGGGCCGCGTAGGCGTAGGCGGCCAGCGCGACGTCCGGCGCCGAGTAGGCCTCCGGGACCCCGAAGACCGGGTCGACAACCTCCCGGGCCAGGTAGTCGGCGAGGGCGACCTTCTTCACCAGGCCGAGTGCGATCAGCACCACGGCGGCGCCCACGGCGACGTCGCGCGGGTCGCGCGGCTTCGACAGCTGGGGGATGAACTCGCGCGCTCGCACGATCGGCCCTGCCACCACGTGCGGGAAGAAGCTCAGGTAGAGGCCGAAGTCGATCAGCGAGGCGGGCGGCAGCAGGCGGCGCTTGACGTCCACCACGTAGGAGATCGCCTGGAACGTGATGAACGACAGGCCGATCGGCAGCGCGATCGTGAGCAGCGGCAGCGGCATCCCGAGGCCGAGCCCGTCGAGGAAGGCGCCGATCTCGTCGACGAAGAAGCCGTAGTACTTGAACAGGCCCAGGACGCCGAGGTCGATCGCGACCGTGGCGCCGACGATCCACTTGCGCCGGCGCTCGTCCGAGGTGCGGTGGACCAGCATCGCGCCGGCCTGGTTTGCAAGGGTAAGTCCGGCGAGCAGGATGCAATACCGGGGGCTGGCGGCCGCGTAGAAGAGGTAGCTCGCCGCCAGGACGAACGGCTTCCAGGCCCGGGGATGGGGCATCAGGGCCCAGGACAGGGCCAGCACCACCGGAAAGAAGAATGCGAACTCGAACGACGGGAAGACCACTTAGCGCGGCGATAGTAGGCGCGCTGGCGGCGGCCGTGGCCGTAGTGCCGCCCGCCGCCGACGCGGCGTGCGGCGGTGTGCGGCACTTCCAGCCGACCAAGCTGGGCCGTTCCGGTGCCCCGCCGCTGGCCGTGGGCGACTCGGTGATGCTGGGAGCCGCCCCTCAGCTCCAGCGCCGCGGCTTCGAGGTGGACGTGCGCGGCTGTCGCCAGATGAGCGAGGGCTTGGGCGTGCTGTCCGCGCGCGCCGGCTCGCTGCCCGACGTGGTGGTGGTGGGCCTCGGGACGAACTGGACCGTCACGACAACGCAGATCCGGTCCGCGCTGCGAATCCTGGGCCCCAACCGCGTGCTGGGGCTCGTGACCCCGCCGGAGTCGGGCGGTGTCGCGAGCGCCGACCAGGCCGCGATGCGGGCCGCGGGGCGGCGCTGGAAGCGGCGCGTGAAGGTGCTCGACTGGGTGGCCCGCAGCGCGGGCAAGGGGTGGAGCTGGGACGGCATGCACCTCACGCCCACCGGCGCGAGGGCCTACGCCCGCCTATTGGGCGAGGCGTTCAGCTGGCCGATCCCAAGCATCGAGATGGCACTGCGGCACGCCGCCACGGCCGAGCCGGCGGAGCGCCTGACGGCCTAGCCACGACCGTCATACGGCGGAATAATGGCCGGGCCGTGTCCCAAGCAAACGTCGACACCCTGCGGCGGGCCTTGGGGTCGGACCCGAGTGCTCTGCTCGCCCTGCTCGATGAAGACGTCGAGTGGGACTACGTGGGCGCGTTCCCCGAGGCGGTGACCTACCACGGCCCCGCGGCGGTCGCCAGGTTCCTCCAGGAGTGGGCCTCCGCCTTCGACGACTTCGGCTTCGAGGCCGACGAGGCGATCGATGCGGGCGACTCCGTGGTGGTCTGCCTTC
>JAXDIH010000225.1:0-5904 GCA_034664105.1 Thermoleophilaceae bacterium | reverse complement strand
TCAGCCTCGGCGCCCTCGTCACCCGCGGCGGGTTCCACCTCGTCGCCCTCCTGGTGCTCGAGCGCCTGGTGCGCAGGCAGGCCGCAGTAACGCGACTGCGGCAGCGCCGCGTTCGGGCAGCGCTTGCCGTTCGAGAGGATGGCGGCGCAGCGGCCCGAGAAGTCCTCGTCCTCGTAGCCCATGTCCTGCTCTTCCTCGGCGAACTCGGTCTCCGAGCGGATGTCGACCCGCCAGCCGGTGAGCCGCGCGGCGAGGCGGGCGTTCTGGCCCTCCTTGCCGATCGCCAGCGACAGCTGGTCGTCCGGCACCACCACGGTGGCCTGCTTCGAGTCGTCGTCCACGAGCACCTCGCGCACGCGCGCGGGCGACAGGGCCTTCGCGACGAAGCGGGCGGGCTCCTCGTTGAACGGGATGATGTCGATCTTCTCGCCGCGCAGCTCTGAGTCCACCATGCGCACGCGTGAGCCGCGCGGGCCGACGCACGCGCCGACCGGGTCGACGCCGCTCGCATGCGACACGACCGCGATCTTCGACCGGTAGCCGGGCTCGCGCGCGACGTTCTGGATCTCCACGAGACCGTCGGCGATCTCCGGCACCTCGAGCTCGAACAGCTTGCGGATCAGCTCGGGCGAGCGGCGCGAGACGATGATCGACGGACCCTTGGCCTGGGCCGAGACGTCGGTGATGATCGCCTTCACGCGCGCGCCGTGGTCGTAGCGCTCGCCGAGCACCTGCTCGCCGCGCGGCAGCAGCGCCTCCACGCGCTCGCGCAGCTGCACGAGCGTGTAGCGCGAGTCGGACTGCTGGACGATGCCGGTGATCAGCTCGCCCACGCGGTCCTGGTACTCGTTGAACATCATGTCCCGCTCCGCCTCGCGGATGCGCTGGAGGATCACCTGCTTGGCGGTCTGGGCCGCGATGCGGCCGAAGTTCTCGGGTGTGACGTCGCGCTCGTCGATCTGGTCGCGGTACTGCATCAGCCGCTCCTGATCGATCTCGGGCGGCTCCGGGTAGACGAGCTCGCCCGTCTCCGGGTCGACGCTCGGCTCGCCCGCCTCCTCCTCGACCTCGTCGAGCAGCTGCTCCTCGAGGTCGGGCGGCAGCATCAGCTCATACACGCGGAAGTCGCCGCTGTCGCGGTCCACCTCGACGCGCGCGTACTTGGCCGCTTCGGGCGTCTTCTTGTAGGCCGAGAGGAGCGCGTCCTCCAGGGCTTCCATCAGGCGATCGGCTGAGATTCCCTTCTCGCGCTCGAGAACGCCCACGGCCTCGACGATCTCCTTGGTCATCGGTCTCCCTCCACCAAGTGGCTGCGGTTGATGTCGGTGTACGGAATGGCGACCACCCCGTCCTCCGCGGCCACTGTCACCTCGTTGTCGGAGGCGCCGACGAGCTCCCCCGTGAAGCTCTTGTGGCCGTCGCGCGGCTCGCGCAGGCGCACGCGCGCCTTGCGGCCGATGAAGCGCCGGAAGTGGTCCGGCTTCGTGAGCGGGCGCTCAGGACCCGGCGAGGAGACCTCCAGCGCGTACTGCGCCAGCAGGTCCCTGAGGTGCTCGGTGACCCGTGCGCACAGCTCCACGTCGACCCCGTCCGGGTGGTCGATGAAGACCCGCAGCCGCTCCCTGCCCACTCGCTCGCAGTCCAGCACCTCGACCTCCGGCTCTGCGGAGGCGAGTCGCTGCTCGATGTCGCTCTGGAGTGGGTTCTTTTGCATGGTCGGCATGAGGTCGAAAAAAAGGTGGACCGCGAGGCCCACCCTTCAGGCGCCGCCCCGGGTCGGGGCGGCGTACTACTGAAAGTCGACTGCCGAGTATAGGCGCTTATTTCAGAGCTGTAGCGATTTGGCAACGAGGAACTCCTCGAGGCCGTAACGCCCCAGCTCGCGGCCGTGGCCGGACTGCTTGTAGCCCCCGAACGGAGCCATCGGATTGAAGGCTCCGCCGTTGATCTCGACCTGCCCGGTGCGGATGCGCGCGGCCACTCGCTTGGCGCGATCCTCGTCCGCCGACCAGACCCCGCCGGCGAGCCCGTAGATCGTGTCGTTGGCGATCCGGATGGCCTCTTCCTCGCCGTCGTACGGCATGATCGCCAGCACCGGCCCGAAGATCTCCTCCTGGGCGATCGTCATGTCGGACGTGACATCGGAGAACACGGTCGGTCGCACGAAGTAGCCGGTGTCGAGCCCCTCGGGCGACTCGGCGCCGCCGGCCACCAGCTTGGCGCCCTCGGCCTGACCCTTCTCGATGTAGCCGCGCACGCGCTCGCGCTGGGTCTCGGACACGAGCGGCCCGAGCGCGCTGCCGTCGGCGAACGGGTCGCCGGGCGTGAATGCCTCGTCGGCCACCACCGCGGCGATCCGCTCGGCCTGCTCCAGCTTGTCGCGCGGCACCAGCATGCGCGTCAGGGCGCTGCACGTCTGCCCCGAGTTGAGGAAGCACTTGGCCACGCCGTCGGTGACCGCCTGCTCCAGGTCGGCGTCGTCGAGGATGATGTTGGGCGACTTACCGCCCAGCTCCAGCGACACCGGCTTGACCGCCTGGGCGGCGAGCTCGGACACGCGCTTGCCCGCGCGCGTGGAGCCCGTGAAGCTGACCATGTCGGTCTCCGGGTGGGCGACGATCGCCTCGCCGACGACCGGCCCCGTGCCGGTGACCAGGTTGAAGACGCCGGCCGGCAGGCCGACGGCCTCGCAGACCTCGGCCAGCACGAACGCGTTCAGCGGCACCACCTCGCTCGGCTTCAGCACGACCGTGCAGCCCGCGGCGATCGCCGGAGCAACCTTGTTGGCGATCTGGTGCAGCGGGTAGTTCCACGGGGTGATCGCGGCCACCACGCCGGCCCCCTCACGCACGATCAGCGAGTTGCCGACCTCCTCCTCCCACTGGATCTCCTCCACGAGCTGGGGCATCGAGGAGAACGTGAGCGAGGGCAGGCCCGCCTGGATCATGCGCGACAGCCCGATCGGCATGCCCATCTCGCTGGTGATCAGAACCGCCAGGTCGTCGCCGCGGTCGGCCAGGGCCGCTCCGATCGCCGCGCAGTACTGGGCGCGGTCGTAGGGGGACACCTGGGACCACGAGTCGAAGGCGGCGCGGGCCGCCTTGACGGCGCGGTCGGCGTCCTCCGCCGTGCCCTCGGGGACGCTGCCGATGACCTGTTCCGTGGTGGGGTTGAGGACGTCGATCCTGTCCGTCCCGGCGGACTCGACCCACTCGCCGCCGATGAACAGGCGGTCGCGGGTCAGTGCAGCAGCTGCGGTGGCCATCGAATCAGTCTCCTTTTAGGCGGCGGCGGTGGCCGTGGCGGGAGTGCCCGCCACGATCGCCTCGCCCGTGCGGTGGGCTAGCGCCATGATCGTAATCATCGGGTTGGTACCGGAGGAGGTCGGGAACGCGCTCGCGTCTCCGATCCACACGCCGGGCGTGTCGTGAAGCTCTCCGTGGGGGTTGGCCACGCTCGTCTGCGGGTCGGTGCCCATGCGGCAGGTGCCCATCTGATGGGCGGCGAACAGGCGGAAGCCGCCGGCGCGCAGCGGCACGCGCTGCAGGCGCTGCACGTAGCGATCCACGTCGTCACCCACGCGCCACTCGGGCGTGCCCTCGGCGAGCGCGACGATCCGCCGGGCGCCCGCCGCCACGTGCAGTCGCACCTGGGCGTCGAGGGCGCGGTGCGTGTTGCGCACGTCGAGTTCGTCGGTCAGCGAGTACCAGGGCACGGCCTGGCCGTTCTCGTCGATCGTGACCTGGCCGGCGCCGTGGTCACGCACGAGTCCGATGAAGTTGCCGCCGAACCGCAGCTCGCTCATCGCCTGCTTGTGCTCGGGGCCGGACGTGAACGGCGTGGCCGCGGCAGCGGTGCCGGTGGCGTACTGAGTGGCCTCGATCAGGAAGCCGTAGCCGTCCTCGACGTTGGCGAACTCGTCCACCAGTCCCGCATGCGGCGCGCCCCACCAGGCCCGCGTGTCCTCCTCGTACTGGCCGCCGATGGCCGTGCAGGGGTGCAAGCGCAGGTTCTGCCCGACGGCCGGGCCGCCGATGCCGGTGCGCAGCAGCAGCGCGGGCGACTCCAGCGCGCCGCAGGCGACGACCACGCGCGGGGCACGCACGGTGACGCGGGCGCTGTGCCCGGTGTCTGGGTCGGCGTAGGTGCCCTCCACCCCGGCTGCGCGCCCGCCTTCTACGAGCACGCGCTCCGCGAAGCAGCGGACGATCACCTCGGCGCCGTGCTCGCGCGCGTCCGCGAGGTACGTGCGGGCGGTGGACTGCTTGGCCGCGGAGCGGTCACCGAACCCGATGAACCCGGCCGTGTCGGGCGAGTAGCGCGACTCGTCGATGTTGCGGGTGATCGTCCGAAACGACCAACCAAGCTGCTCAGCACCCTTCTTCATGAGCGTTTGAGTTCCGTTGAGATCCGAGCAGCGGTCGTTCACCGACAAGCGCTCCCAGACCGCGTCGAGGTGCCGGTCGAACTCCGTCCCGTCCAGCCCTTCGAGGCCGTGCTCGCTCGCCCACTGCTCGCGCACCCACGGTTTGGTGCGGAGGCAGTTGGTCCAGTTGATCGTGGTGCCGCCGCCGTAGCCGGAGCCGGCGTAGAGCGACACGTTCATGTCGGCGGTCGGGTTGGGGCCGCCGCGCCAGTAGAGGTTCTGGTAGGCCCACAGCTCGTACTGGTTGAACTCCGACTCGTCGAACAGGCCGCCGGCGTCGAGCACGATCACGCGCTGGCCCGCCTCGGCGAGCGCGGCGGCGATCACCCCGCCGCCGGCGCCGGAGCCGACCACCACGGCATCCGCCTCGTACACGGCCTCGTCGCCTTCGGGGACCAGCGGGACCACCGAGCGCGGCTGCGGCTGGGGCGGCACGCCCGGCCCGGGGTAGCCGAACTCGGACCAGAACGGGTTGAGGCCGGTCTGCGGATCCGGCATGCCGTAGGCGAAGAACAGCGACAGCCCGACCAGCGCCTGCGCGCCGGCTTGCACCTGGGGGCCGAGCGCGGCCAGGTTGCGCAGCAGCTGCTCGCGCGAACGCGGCGAGGCGCCGAGGAAGCCCATCTGCGCCAGGCCGTCGAGCAGCTGGCCCAGGCCCTCGCGCTGGAGGTCGGGCATCAGCGCGATCGCGTCGGCCACGCCGTCGGCGGCCCCGACGTCGCTGCCGGACAGCGCCCAGAAGCCGCCCCGATCGTCGGGCCGCTCGATGCCAGGCACCACCGTGTCGGCGATGGCGCGCAGAACCTGTCGCCGCGTCTCGTCCATCCGCTCCCCTCTTTGGCTGCTCAGCCAGCCTACTCTGCCGCGCCTTACGCCTCCAACAGCAGCGTGACCGGCCCGTCGTTCACCAGCGACACGCGCATGTGGGCGCCGAACGTTCCGCCCTGCGCGCCGAGCCCCGCCCGCACGCGCTCGTAGAGCGGCTCGGCCTCCTCGGGCGGCGCGGCGTCGACGAAGCTGGGCCGGTTGCCCTTGCGGGCATCGCCGTAGAGGGTGAACTGCGAGACGCAGAGCAGCTCGCCGCCCACGTCGCGAACGGACAGGTTGAGCTTGCCCTCGGCGTCCTCGAACACGCGCAGGCGCGCGACCTTGCCCGCGATCCGATCGGCCTGCTCCGGGGTGTCACCCGTCCTCACCCCGAGCAGCACGAGCAGCCCGAGGCCGATGCGGGCCACCTCCCGGCCGTCCACCTCGACGGCCGCCTCGCTCACCCGTTGCACCAGCGCGCGCACGCGTACGTACTCTGACCGAATGGCAACACCGGAGGTGCTGGACGCCTACCTGACCTCGATGCCGGCGCTGCGTGCCCGCCGGCTCGCCCACGGCGAGTGGGGCATCACCGTGCCGGGCGAGGAGCTCGACGGCGAGCCGCTCGACGTCGGCCTGCGCGTGGCCGACGGGCTACTGCGCGCTCAGGC
>JAXDIH010000192.1:0-3592 GCA_034664105.1 Thermoleophilaceae bacterium | reverse complement strand
GGGTCGCCGCGCCAGTCGGCGCCGACCTTGTCGACCTCGTCGAGCATGATCACCGGGTTCATCGTCCCGGCGTCGCGCAGGGCACGGACGAGCCGGCCCGGCAGCGCGCCGATGTACGTGCGCCGGTGGCCGCGGATCTCGGCCTCGTCGCGCACGCCGCCGAGCGACATGCGGACGAACTCACGCCCGGTCGCGCGGGCGATCGACTCGCCGATCGACGTCTTGCCCGTTCCGGGCGGACCGATCAGCGTGAGGATGGCGCCGGAGCGCTTGTCCTCCTCGATGCCGCGCTCGAGGCGCAGCTTGCGCACCGCGATGTACTCGACGATGCGGTCCTTGACGTCCTCGAGACCGGCGTGGTCGGCGTCGAGCACCTCGCGCGCGTGCACGGGGTCGAGTCGCTCGTCGGAGCGCTCCCCCCACGGCACGGCGATCAGCCAGTCCAGGTAGGACCGGATCATCGAGGCCTCGCCGCCCTGCTCGCCCATGCGCTCGAGCCGGCCGAGCTCACGCTCCGCCTGCTCCCGCACGGCTTCGGGCATGCCGGACTCATCGATCTTGGTGTGGTACTCGTCGATCACCGAGGCGTCGTCGTCGCCCAGCTCCTTGCGGATCGACTCCATCTGCTTGCGCAGGAAGTACTCGCGCTGCTGCTTCTCGGCGCCCGACTGGACGTCGTCGCGGATGCGCGTGCGCACCTGCAGCTCCGCGAGCCGCTCACGCTGGAACTTGAGGGACAGCTCGAGCCGCTCGGTTACGTCGAGCGTCTCCAGCACTTCGATCTTCTGTTCGTAGGTCAGGTCCGGCGAGTAGCCGGAGGTGTCCGCCAGCGCGCCCGGCTCGGTGATCGAGCGGACGAACGCCGAGACGCGACCGTCGTCGCCGCGCATGTCGAGGATCTCCTCGACCACGGCGCGGTACTCGCGCTCCAGGTTGCGGGTGCGACCGTCGACCGGCACGTCGTCGGGGTGCGGCTCGACCTCCACGCGGAGTGCGCCGGTGGCGTCGGTGCTGGCTGCCCCGATGCGACCGCGGTGTACGCCCTCCAGCGCCACGGCACGGCCGCCGCCGGGCAGGCGAACCTGCTCGACCACGTTGGCGATGGTGCCCACGCTGGCGAACTCGTCGCCCGTGCGCGGAACAAGCACGACGCGCTCGGCATCGCCGACGTCGACCGCGAGGGTCACGGACATGGTCGGGAAGACGACCGAGTCGTCTACCGGTATCAACAGCAAGGTTTCCATGGTCGTCTCCAATGCGGACTTATCTTTCGTAAGTGGAATTTTAGAGCACGGGGAGGCGACCGTGCGGGCGCGCGGCGGAGTAGCTTGCGCCCCAACGCTAAAACGGAGGACTGAGATGCCGAAGAGGACCGCTGACGCACGCTGGGAGGGCTCGCTCACGGAGGGCCACGGCACGATGCGGGTGGCGAGTGGGGCCTACGAGGGGCCGTATTCGTTCCAGTCGCGCTTCGAGGAGGGCGATGGGACGAACCCGGAGGAGCTGATCGCGGGCGCGCACGCGGGGTGCTTCTCGATGGCGCTCTCGGGTGAGCTGGGCCGCGCCGGCCACGAGCCGGAGAGCATTGAGACCACCGCCACCGTGCACATCGACAAGGTCGAGGGCGGCTTCGGCATCACCCGCATCGAGCTCGACACCCGCGCTCGCGTGCCCGGCATCGACGCCGATGAGTTCCAGCGCCTGGCCGAGTCCGCGAAGCAGAACTGCCCCGTGTCGAGGGCGCTGGCGGCGGTGGAGACGATCGAGCTGAACGCCGAGCTCGTCGGGTGAACGACCCGGCGGGTGCGGCGCGCGCGGCCGCCGCTGCGGCCGCTGTAGCGCTGGTCGAGCCCGGGATGACGATCGGGCTGGGCTCGGGGCGGGCGGTGTGGAATGTGGTGGAGCTGCTGGGGCAGCGCTCTGGCGGCGTCCGCGCGGTGGCGGCGTCGGCGCGCACCGACGAGCTGGCCCGCTCGGCGGGCATCGAGGTGGTCGAGCTGGACGGGACCTTCGAGCTGGACCTGGCGCTGGACGGGGCCGACGAGGTGGATGCGTCGCTGGGCTTGATCAAGGGCGGCGGCGGGGCCCTGCTGCGGGAGAAGATCGTGGTGTCGGCGGCGAGACGGTTCGTGGTGGTGGCCGAGGCGGCCAAGCGGGTGGAGCGACTCGGCTCGGGGTGCCGCCTCCCGGTCGAGGTGGTGCGCTTCGGATGGCGCGACACGCGCCGGCGGCTCGGCGCGATGGTCCCGGACGCGGAGCAGCGACTGCGCGAGGACGGCGAGGCGTACGTGACCGACGAGGGCCACCTGATCCTGGACTGCACGCTGCCCGCTTCCGGCGACCTGGACACGCTCGGGCGCGACGTGAAGCAGCTGCCGGGCGTGGTGGAGCACGGCCTGTTCATCGGACTGGCCGAGCGCGCGCTGCTGGGTCACCCGGACGGGTCTGTGGAGGAGCTGCGGTCGGGCTGACGAGGATGTGGCTCCCAACGTCGCGCGTATGACGCGGTTGGGCACCCGCACCCTGCCCGCGTGTAACGCGACAGCCCGCGTTTGTCACAGGCCCGCTTCGTCGACGGCAGCGGTGCCGATGCGTCCGCGGTCCCCGGGCGGGCGCACCAGCAGGCGGATCTCGTGGGCGAAGTTGGCCGCGGCGGCGAGGTAGACGGCTTGGCGGGCGGTGACGCGCAGCGTGGCGAGGGCGCTCGGGGCGGCGGCCCCTTCGGAGCCCTGGCCCGCGAGTGCCTCGTCGCTTCCCGCCCGTAGGCCGAGCAGCTCCACGTCTTCGAGCGCGACGAACGTGCGGCCGGCGCCCTCCTCGCGCTGCACCGAGACGAGCACGTCCACCCGAGCGCCGGGCTCGGCTCCGGCGAGCGCGCCGCCGCCCGCCACTGCCAGCTCGAGCGAGCGCTGCCCGGCGCGCAGCGACCCGCCGCCATCGCGCCCCGCGGCCCCCTGGATCATCGCCGCGGTCACGTAGCCGCCGGCGACGACCGGCACCGCGAGCCGGGCGCCGCCAAGCTCACCGGGCGCCCCCAAGGCATCCGGCGGTAGGAAGCGAGCCGGCACGCGCGCGACCGCAAGGTCGCCGCGGCCAAGGCGGTGATCTGCAGAGAGCTCCCGCTTCGCGACGACCGCGGAGACGACCGGTCCCACGGCAGCCTCCGCGCGGCGCTCGCGCTCGCGCACCTGCGAGGCGGCAAGGCCACCGCAGACGAGGGCGACGCAGAGCAGGAGCAAGCCGCGCCGCCGCGCGGGGGTCATGCGGCGCGACGCCGGTCAGCCGGCGAGGCGCGATCCGCTGGACCGGCATCGCCCCCGGCCCCGGGCGCCTCGTCCGCCGGCAGCTCGACCACCGCCTTCGTGCTGCCGTCCACGTGCTCCACCGTCAGCCGGCCGCCCAGCTCGCGCGCCGCCCGCTTGGCGATCGCGATCCCGCGCCCCCGTCCCTTTCCCGCCGCCAGGTGGGCCCCACTCGGCCCATCGCGGTTGCTCAGCTGCAGCGTCACCACACGCCCTTCCCGTCGCGTCGACACCTCCACCGGCCCCACCCCGTGCTCCGCCGCGTTCGCGACCACGTTGGCCAACACCTG
>JAXDIH010000188.1:0-23588 GCA_034664105.1 Thermoleophilaceae bacterium | reverse complement strand
ATGGTGCTGGGCGGCTGGTCCTCGGGCTCGAAGTACTCGTTCCTCGGCGCCATGCGCGCGGCCGCGCAGCTGATCTCCTACGAGGTGGCGCTCGGCCTGTCGCTGCTCGGCGTGGCGATGACAGCCGGCTCGCTCTCGCTGGTGGACATCGTCAACCACCAGGACGGCATCTGGTTCGTGATCCCGCAGTTCGTCGGCTTCTGCATCTTCATGGTGGCCGGCTTCGCGGAGACCGCCCGCGCGCCGTTCGACCTTCCCGAGGGCGACGCCGAGATCGTGGGCGGCTACAACACCGAGTTCGGCGGCATGCGCTTCGGCTCGTTCTTCATGGCCGAGTACATGGAGGTGCTGATCATCTCCGGCATCGCCGCCGCCTGCTTCTTCGGCGGCTGGCACGGCCCGGGCCCGATCGCGCTGGCACCGCTGTGGATGCTGCTGAAGATCATTCTCGGCGCGACATTCTTCATCTGGGTGCGCGCCTCCCTGCCGCGACTGCGCTACGACCAGCTGATGTCATTCGGCTGGAAGATCCTGCTGCCGCTGGCCACCGTGAACGTGCTCGTAACCGCAATCGTCCTCGTGGCGACCTAGGAAGTGGTGACTTAGTGCCGACAGACTGGAGAGAGGCCGCCGCGCCGATCGAGCGCGGGCCGGAGCCCGGCGGTATCGGGGCGGTGTACCGCGTGTTCGGCGAGACGCTGCGCGGCCTCAAGACGACGCTCGGCCGGGTGGTCGAGGGTCCGCACACGATCGAGTACCCCGAGCAGAAGACGCCGGTCTACCCGCGCTTCCGCGGGCGGCACAAGCTGCACCGCTTCGAGGACTCGGAGCTGGAGAAGTGCGTCGGCTGCTCGCTGTGCGCGGCCGCGTGTCCGGCCAAGTGCATCCGTGTCGTGGCCGCCGAGAACACGCCCGAGCTGCAGGTCTCGGCGGGCGAGCGCTACGCCGCCGTCTACGAGATCAACATGACCCGCTGCATCTTCTGCGGGTACTGCGAGGTCGCGTGCCCGTTCGACGCGATCACCATGGGCAACGACTACGAGCTGTCCGACTACCACCGCTCGGACCTCATCTTCACCAAGGAGATGCTGCTCGCCGATTCCCCCGAGAGCACGCCGCTGCGGGTCGAAGGGGAGTAGCGGACCAGGCCCATGTGGTTCGAGCAGGTCCTCTTCTTCCTCGCCGGGGCCGGCGCGCTTGCCGGCGCGCTCGGCGTCGTGGTGGTGCGCAACCCGTTCTACTCGGTGCTCGCGCTCGTCGTGCACCTGCTCGCGCTGGCCGTGCTGTTCCTGCTCCTGCACGCCGAGTTCATCGCCGCGGCGCAGGTGGTCGTCTACGCGGGCGCCGTGATGGTGCTCTACATCTTCGTGGTCGCCTACATCGGCGGCGCGGACGAACCGCTGCGGCCGGAGGGCGGCGTGATCAACTCCTTCGGCCCGCTGTTCGCGGCCGCCATCGGCGTGGAGCTGTGCGTCGCGTTCATCGCGAGCGGCCTGGAGGCCCTGGACACGCGCGGCGCCGACGTCGGAGCCGGCTTCGGCTCCCCCGCTGAGATCGGGCGGCTGCTGCTCACCCGCTTCCTCGTGCCGTTCGAGGCCGCCTCGTACCTGCTGCTGGTGGCCGCCGTCGGCGCCGTCGTCCTCGCCCGCCGCAGGCGCGGACTCGAGGACATCGGCGCGCTCGAGGAGGTCGGAGCCCCGCCCGATCGCAAGGAGCCGCCGTCGGCGGAGACGACACTCGAGGTGCGCGTCTAAGTGGACATCACCTGGTTCCTCGTCCTGTCCGCCTTCCTGTTCGCGATCGGCGCCGCCGGCGTGCTCACCCGCCGCAACCCGCTGGTGGTGCTGCTCTGCCTCGAGCTGATGCTCAACGCCGGCAACCTGGCGTTGGTGGCCTTCTCGCGCATGCACGGCGGCCAGGCCGGTCAGGTCTTCGCGCTGATCGTGATGGTGATCGCGGCCTGTGAGGTCGTGATCGGCCTCGGGATCATCGTCGCGATGTACCGCAACCGGCTCCCGATCGACATCGACGAGATGTCCGAGCTGCGCGGATGAGCGGCACCTCCTACGGCTGGCTCGTGCTGGCGTTCCCGCTCGTCGGAACGCTGGCGATCGCCTTCGGCTGGCTGGGCGGGCTGCGCGGCCGCACCGCCGGGTGGATCGCCAGCGGCGCGATCTTCGGGGCGTTCCTGTCGGCGATCGGCGCGCTGATCCAGCTCCAGGACCAGCCCGAGGAATCGCGCTCGCTGGTCGACTCGGCCTGGACGTACGTCGCGACCGGCGACGTGAAGGTGGACCTCGCCATCCTCGTCGATCCGCTGTCGGTGTTCATGTGCCTGGTGGTCAGCGGCGTGTCGTTCCTGATCCACGTCTACTCGGTCGCGTACATGGGCGGCGACCGCGGCTACACGCGCTTCTTCGCCTACCTCAACTTCTTCGTCTTCTCGATGCTGCTGCTGGTCCTGGCGTCGAACTTCGTGCTGCTGATCGTCGGCTGGGCCTTCGTCGGCGCGGCGTCCTACCTGCTGATCTCGTTCTGGTACCGGCGCGAGACCGCCACCCGCGCCGGCATCAAGGCGTTCGTGATCAACGTGATCGGCGACGTGGGCTTGGTGGTGGCCGCCTTCCTGCTGCTCGACCAGACCGGCGCGCTCGACTACGCGGGCGTGTTCGCTCAGGCCGACCACGTGTTCGGCCACAACGACGGCACGCTGGTGGCCGCCTGCCTGCTGATCCTCGTGGGGGCGTTCGCGAAGTCGGCCCAGCTGCCGCTCCACACCTGGCTCCCGGACGCCATGGAGGGCCCCACCCCGGTCTCCGCCCTGATCCACGCCGCCACGATGGTCACGGCCGGCGTCTACCTGATCGCGCGCACCCACCCGCTCTTCGAGCTGGCCCCGGCGGCCGCGGACGTGGGCGCGATCATCGGCACGGCCACGCTCGTGTTCGCGGCCACCGTGGCGGTCGCGGTGACGGACCTGAAGCGGACGATCGCCTACAGCACGATCAGCCAGATCGGCTACATGGTGCTGGGCGTCTCGGTGTTCGCCTACGGGGCCGGGATGTTCCACCTGATGACGCACGCGTTCTTCAAGGCGCTGCTCTTCATGGGCGCGGGCTCGGTGATCAGCGCGATGGGCGGCATTCAGGACATGGACCGGATGGGCGGCTTCCGCAAGGCGATGCCGTTCACGTTCGCGGCGTTCACGGCCGGCGCGCTCGCCCTGGCGGCGTTCCCGTTCACCTCCGGGTTCTTCTCGAAGGACGAGATCCTGGCGTTCACGCTCGAGCGCGGCGGCTGGTACGTCGTGCTGGCGATCGCCGGCTACGCGGGCGCCGCGCTGACTGCCTTCTACGCCTTCCGCATGGTGTTCCGGGTCTTCTACGGAAACCCGGTCGAGGAGGCGCGCGAGCTGGAGCAGGGGCACATCGCCCACCACCCACCCTCCAACCCGGCGACCGGCGAGCCCGAGGACACCGACGTGGGCTTCCCGGCGGAGGAGCACCACATCGCCGAGCGCGAGTGGCCGATGCGCGCCGCCATGGGGCCGCTGGCGGTGCTCGCGCTGCTGGCCGGGGTGGTCCAGGTGCCGGGCGTGAGCGACGTGATCGAGAAGTTCCTCGAGCCGACGTTCGCCGACTCCCACTTCCACGACACCGCACCGAGCGACAGCTCCGAGTGGGTCGGCCTCCTGCTCGGCGGCCTGATCTCGGTCGCCGGCATCGCCGCCGCGTACCACGCCTACGTGCGCCGCCGCGGCATCACGCTCCAGCTGCGCGACCGCTTCCCGCGCGTGCACGCCTTCCTCGTGAACAAGTGGTACTTCGACGAGCTGTTCGAGGCGCTGTTCGTGCGCCCCGTCGCCACCGCCGGGGGCTTCGGCCGCGCTGTGATCGAGACCCGCTTCGTCCAGGGCTTCATCGTCGGCGGCGCCACCGGCGTGGTGCGCGTCGGCAGCTCGCTCGCGCGGGCGGTCCAGACCGGGTACCTGCGCGCCTACGCCCTGCTGCTGCTGCTCGGCGTGGCCCTGCTCATCCTCTACTTCCTGCTGGCCAGCTCGTGACCATCCACCTCTCGATCATCCTGTTCCTGCCGCTGGCGACCGGCCTGCTCGGCGCGTTCCTGCCGCGCGGGCTCGCGCGTTGGGCGGTGCTGGCCGGGACGGTGGCGGTGCTGGCCTACACGGTCGCGCTGCTCGCCGACTTCGACGGCGGCGGCGGGCTCCAGTACGTAACCGACGACGAGTGGATCCCCGAGCTCGGCATCCGCTACCAGCTCGGCATCGACGGCCTCAACCTGTTCATGGTCGCGCTGACCGCCATCGCCTGGGTGCCGTGCACGCTGGTGGCAGCCTTCCGGCAGCACGACCGGCCCAAGCTGTTCTTCTTCAACCTCGCCCTGGCCGAGACGGCGGTGCTGGGCGCCTTCCTGGCTCAGGACCTGGCGCTGTTCATCGTGTTCTTCGACCTGATGCTGGTGCCCTTCTACTTCATGATCGGCGGCTGGGGCACCGGCGACCGGGTGCGCGCCACCACCAAGTTCATGATCTACACGCTGGCCGGGTCGCTGCTGATGCTGGCGGCGGCGGTCGCGCTGGGGGTGCTGTCGACGCCCGACGGCGGCGAGATCTCGTTCTCGCTCGCCGACCTGCAGCAGCGCTCGGTCTCGGAGGGCACGCAGCAGTGGATGGTGCTGCTGTTCGCGCTGGCGTTCTTCGTGAAGGCGCCACTGTTCCCGCTGCACGGGTGGGTGCCGGAGACCTACCGCTCGTCGCCGATAGTCACGATCGCGCTGCTGTCCGGCGTGCTGTCGAAGGTCGGCGTGTATGGCTTCCTGCGGATCGTGCTGCCGGTCATGCCGGAGGGCGCGCAGCACTGGCAGGAGCTGTTCATCATCGTCGCGGTCTTCTCGATCCTGTACGGGTCGATCCTCGCGTTCTCGCAGGACAATCTGCGGCTGGTGCTCGCCTACTCGTCGATCGCCCAGCTGGGCTTCATCGTGCTGGGGATCTTCGCGCTGGAGGACAAGGGCGCCCAGGGCGCGGTGTTCCAGATGCTCAACCACGGGCTGGTGGTGGTGCCGCTGTTCCTGATCGTCGGGGTGATCGCCGAGCGGGCGCGGGGCAGCGAGTCGCTCTCCGAGCTGGGCGGGATGGCGTTCCGAGCGCCCGTCCTCGCCGCGCTGTTCCTGATCATCACGTTCGCCACGCTGGCGATGCCGGGGTCGGGCAACTTCGTGGGCGAGCTGCTCGTGCTGTTCGGGACCTTCGAGGACAAGCTGGTCTACGGGCTGGTGGCGAGCGTCGGCGTGGTCCTCGCCGCCGTCTACATGATCCGGGTCTTCCAGGGCACGATGCACAACCGCCCGGGGCCGGATGTCGAGCCGGGTGAGATCGACGGTCTGCACCTGGCGGCGATCGCGCCCCTGGTGGCCGTGATCGTGGCGCTCGGCGTGTATCCGCACTTCGTGGTGCACCGCACGGAGAAGGCCACGACGGCGGCGATCCAGGAGGCACGCGGCATCGGGCAGGAGGTGGCCAACCGATGACGCTGCCGCTGGCCGAGATCCAGGCCCCCGACATCGACTACAAGGCGCTCTCGCCGCTGCTGGCCACGATCGGCGGCTCGATCGTGGTGCTGATGGTCGGGCTGCTGCGCGGTCGCTTCGTCCAGACCGTGCTGGTGCCGGCGCTGACCGCGGTGTCGCTGCTGACGGCGATCGGTCTGACGATCTGGATCTGGGACCCGGGCGTGCAGCAGCCCATCCTCGAGGGCTCGCTGACGGTGGACACGCTGGCGCTGGGGATCGCGGTGCTGGTCTACGTTGCCGGCCTCGTGTGCGTAGCGCTGTCGTTGCGCGCCGTCGCGGCCCGGCAGGCGGGCCACGGCGAGTACCACTCGATGCTGCTCGGCTCGATCACGGGCATGGTCCTGCTGGCGGCATCGTCGGACCTGATCACGCTGTTCGTCGGAATCGAGCTGCTGTCGATCCCGCTCTACGTCCTGTGCGCCACGGAGCTGCACCGGCGCACGTCGCTGGAGGCGGGGCTGAAGTACCTGGTGATCGGGTCGGTCGGCTCGGCGACGCTGCTCTATGGCCTCGCGCTGATCTACGGGGCCACCGGGGCGATGCAGTTCGACGCGATCGCCGCGGCGATCTCGTCCGACCAGGTCGGCCTCAGCGACCCGCTGGTGCTCACCGGCATCGCGCTGATCTCGACCGGGCTCGCCTTCAAGGCGTCGGTGGCGCCATTCCACCAGTGGACGCCAGACGTCTACCAGGGGGCGCCCACGCCGATCACGACGTTCATGGCGGTGGCCACCAAGGCGGCGGCGTTCGGGATCTTCCTGCGGCTGTTCGACCACGCGCTCGGGCTGTCCCAGCTCGAGTGGGGCCCGGCGCTGGCGGCGCTGGCGACGGTCACGATCGTGATCGGCAACGTGGGCGCGCTGGCGCAGCGGTCGCTGAAGCGGCTGCTGGCGTGGTCGAGCGTGGCGCAGGCCGGCTACCTGCTGGCGGGCGTGGTGGTGGGATCGACGCTCGGCCTGCAGGCCACGGTCTTCTACCTGGCCGTCTACCTGCTGATGAACGTGGCCGCGTTCGCGGTGGTGATCGCGCGCGAGCGGGTGTCGGAGCACGGCGACGACCTGTCGTCGCTGGAGAACCTCGGCCAGACCCAGCCGTGGCTGGCGTGGCCGATGACGATCGCGATGCTGTCGCTGGCGGGCGTGCCGGCCACGGCTGGCTTCATCGGGAAGTTCTATTTGATCGACGCCGCCGTGGCGGGCGACTACGCGTGGCTCGGAGTGGTGATCGTGGTGGGGGCCGTCGTGTCATTCGGCTATTACCTGCGGGTGGTGGCGGTGATGTGGATGGCCGGCCACGAGGTCGTGCTCCCGACGATCCCACCGCGCCAGGTCAAGCCGGTGTCGGGCTGGTCGCCCGAGGCGGATCTGCGCGCCCAGCCCGAGATCGCGGCGATCGCGATCGCGTTCGCCGCCGCGACGATCCTGTTCGGCATCTGGCCGGACCCGCTGTTCGACGCGGCGCGCGACATCGGCACGTCTTTGTCGGGCCTGCGCTAGAGCCCCGGGCCGGGCCAACGGCGGCGACAAGGGGGGCCACCCGGGGCTGTGGGCCCCGAAACGGGGGCTATGTCTGACGTTCGGGGCCCACACTCCCGGCCGAGCGGGCGTGGGCCCCCAAATGCACCATCTGCGTGCGTTCGGGCCCACACTCACGAAGGGGGCCGACCCCTTTATCGCTGCGATTCGTAGCCGCTCGCCACCACGCCCCGGGCCCGTTACGCTCCCGAGCGGCAACCAAGGAGCGAGGGATGAGCGAGAACCTGGCCCGGATCCTCACTGAGACGGCGGCCAAGCACGGCGACCGCACGGCGTTCAAGTTGGACGACGTAGAACTGACGTACGCGGCGCTCGACGACTCGAGCGCGCGCGTCGCGGCGCTGCTGAAGGCCAGGGGCCTCGAGGAGGGCGACCGCGTCGGGCTGATGCTGCCCAACGTCCCGTACTTCCCCGCGATCTACTACGGGATCCTGCGCGCCGGGGGCATCGTCGTGCCGATGAACGTGCTCCTCAAGGGTCGCGAGGTTGCGTTCTACCTCCAGGACCCGGGCGCCAAGCTGGTCTTCGCCTGGGACGGCTTCGCCGAGGCGGCCGAGGTCGGCGCCGAGCAGGCGGGCGCCGAGCTCATCCTCGTGAAGCCCGGCGAGTTCGAGAAGCTCCTCATCGCCCAGGAGCCCGACACCGCCATGGCGGACCGCTCCGGAGACGACACCGCGGTGATCCTCTACACGAGCGGCACCACCGGCACACCCAAGGGCGCCGAGCTGACCCACGCCAACCTGCAGCGCAACTGCGAGACGGTCGCGGGCTTCGCGGAGTTCGCCGAGGGCGAGGTGCTGCTGGGCGCGCTGCCTCTCTTCCACTCATTCGGCCAGACCTGCACGATGAACGGCGCCGTACGCAGCGGCGCCGCGGTGACGATGCTGCCGCGCTTCGACCCCGAGAAGGCGCTCGAGATCATCGACCGCGACGGCGTGACGATCTTCCAGGGCGTGCCCACGATGTACAACGCGATGCTGCACGCCGACGGGGCGGACTCTGCCGACGCGTCGACGCTGCGGCTCTGCATGTCGGGCGGCGCGGCGATCCCGGTGGAGCTGATCCGCGGCTTCGAGGACAAGTTCGGCTGCGCGATCCTCGAGGGCTACGGACTGTCCGAGACCTCGCCGGTGGCGTCCTTCAACCACCCCGACCGCCCCCGCAAGGCCGGCTCGATCGGCACGCCGATCGCCGGCGTGGAGATGCAGGTCTGGGACGACGACGGCAACGAGGTCCCGCAGGGCGAGGTGGGCGAGATCGTGATCCGTGGCCACAACGTGATGAAGGGCTATTGGGAGCGGCCGGAGGCCAGCGAGCAGTCGATCGACGCCGAGGGCTGGTTCAAGAGCGGCGACATGGCGAAGGTCGATGAGGACGGCTACTTCTTCATCGTGGACCGCAAGAAGGACCTGATCATCCGCGGCGGCTACAACGTCTACCCGCGCGAGGTCGAAGAGGTGCTCTACGAGCACCCGGCCGTGCAGGAGGCCGCGGTGGTCGGAGTGCCCGACGAGGCGCTCGGCGAGGAGGTCGGCGCGGCCGTGGTGCTGTGCAAGGGCGAGTCGCTCGGCGCCGACGAGCTGAAGGCGTACATCAAGGAGCAGGTGGCCGCCTACAAGTACCCGCGCAAGATCTGGTTCGTGGACGAGCTGCCGAAGGGCCCAACCGGCAAGATCCTCAAGCGCGAGATCGAGGTGCCCGAGCAGGTGGCCGCGACATCTAGCTGATCAGGTCCAGCGCCACGGCCTGGGCGACCCGCGAGCCGCCCCCGATCGCGTTCGCCACCGAGCGCAGACGTTCGGTGGCCGCGTCTCCCGCGGCGTAGACGGCCGGCACCCCGGCGCGTCCCTCGGCGTCGGTGACGATCGTGCCCCCGGCGGTCAGCTCGCAGCCCAGCGCCTCCGCCAGCCCGTTCGGCTGGCCGCGATCCGTGCGCACGAACATCGCGTCGCGCTGCTCGGGCGGCCCGGAGGCGAACTCGATGCGGTGGAGCCAGCCCTGGCCGCCGACCAGCTCGCGGATCGGCTCCTCGCGCACGCGCACCCCGGCGCGCTCCAGCGCCGCTCGCTCGCCGTTCAGGCGCGCGGGACCGTCGGTGCAGAGCACGACGTCGGGGCTCCAGCGCGCCACCACCAGCGCCGAGCGCGCCGCCTCGGGCCCGGAGCCGTGGACGGCCAGCGACAGGTCGCGCACCTCCCAGCCGTCGCAGAACGGGCAGTGGAAGACGGAACGGCCCCACAGCGGGCCGACGCCCGGCAGCGCCGGCGGGTCGTAGCGCAGCCCGTGGGCCAGCACGAGCGCACGGGCGTGCACCTCGCCGCCGTCGATCCGCACGGCGAACCCATCCTCCAGCGCCTCGCCATCCAGCACCGCGCCGTCGCGCACCTCGACGTTCGCGAAGGGGGCGAGCTGCCGGCGGCCGGCGCTGCGCAGCTCCGATGGGGCGACGCCGTGCTGCGCCAGCAGCCCGCCGATGCCATTCGAAGCGACGTTGGCCGGGCGGCCCGTGTCCAGGACCAGCGCGCGCCGGCGCGCGCGGCCGAGCACCAGCGCGGCGCTCAGGCCGGCCGGCCCGCCGCCGACGATCACCGCGTCGACCACGGGGACCGAACGCGAGCGCGCGCGGGAAAGGTGTTGAAGCGTTGCGACGGCCATGCGGACGTGAATTGTGAGCAGTGGCGCTACACGGGCGTGTGACAAGCGACACTCAAGTGTCCGTACCTCTAGGTCGACACCGATCCCATGCGCAGGTCGCGTTCCTTGCGGTCGACACCCCTGGTGGCGCTGATCCTGGCGATCGCGCTGCTCTCGGTCGCGATCGGCGCGGCCGCCGCGGACGGCGGGCGCAAGCGCGACTCGCTCGATCGCGCCCTCCGCGCGGAGGCCACCGAGCAGGCGGCCAAGCTCCACGATTACTTCGCCCGCGGGCGCTCGCTCACCCTGGTTGCCGCGCACAACCCTGCCTACCGGGACTTCTACGACCTGCCGGGCGCCCGCGAGGAGCGCATCCTTGCCGGAGACCGCACGCTCAGGCAGGCGCAGCAGGCGCTCGCCTACCTCCACCAGGTGTTCCCCGGCAGTGTCGGCGAGGCCTGCTTCATAGATAGCGGCGGCGCCGAGAACGCCAGGGCGGTGCGCGGGGTGGTCGCGCCGACCGAGAACCTGTCCCCCGACGAGACCAAGGCCTCTTTCTTCAAGCCGACCTTCGCCCTGAAGCCCGGCGAGGTCTACCAGGCGCGTCCTTACATGTCACCGGACACGTCGGAATGGGTCGTCTCCAACTCGACCCCGGTGCCAGGGAGCGGCGGCCGGCCGCTGGCGATCATCCACTTCGAGATCAGGATGGAGAGCTTCCGCAGGCAGGCCGCGGACACGAGCAACCGCTTCGACATCTCCATCGTGGAGGCCAACAGCGGGCAGGTGGTCGCGGACAGCCGCTTCCACCAGCCCGCCGGCGCCAACACCAAGCTCGGGCACCCCGAGGATCGGCGCTTCGCGAGCTTCTTCTCGGTGGTCGGCCGCGCGGGCTCCGAGGGCACGGCGGAGGTCGACGGCAAGCCCAGCGCCTTCAGCGCGGTCGGCGGTGGGACTCACAACGCGAACCACTGGGTCGTCGTCGCGAGCGCTCGGACCCCCGCCGCCGGCTGGGTCTCGGAGCTCGGGGCGCCGGAGCTGCTCATGCTTGCCCTGGCGTTCCTGCTGCTCGGCTTCGCGGTCTGGAGCTTCCGGTCCTCACAGGCGCAGCTGCAAACCGCCGCGCTCACCGACTCGCTCACCGGGCTGCGCAACCGCCGCAGCCTCACGGCGGACCTCGAGGGTGGCCTCGCCCAGGCCTCGATCCGCGATCCGCTCGTGCTCGGGCTGTTCGACCTCGATGGGTTCAAGGCGTACAACGACACGTTCGGCCATCCCGCCGGGGACGCGCTGCTGGCCCGCCTCGCGGCGAGCCTCGAGGAGGCCGTCCGAGATCGCGGCACCGCGTACCGGATGGGCGGCGACGAGTTTTGCGTGCTGGCCCGCGTGCCGGCCGGTGCGGCCGACGCCCTGCTGACGGCGGCCAGCGGCGCTCTCACCGAGCACGGCGAGGGCTTCTCGATCGGGGCGTCCTACGGGGCGGTGTCGCTGCCGGCGGAGGCAGCGGACCCGGTGCAGGCGCTTCACATAGCGGACCAGCGCATGTACGCCCGCAAGAACAACAGGCGCGACTCCGCCGGGCGGCAGACCACGGACGTGCTGATGAGGGTGATGGCCGAGCGCCACCCGCAGCTGCGCGAGCACGTGGACGACGTGACCGATCTGTGCCGGGGCGTCGCCGAGACGCTGGGCCTCCCCGACGACGACCGCGACCCGCTGCTGCAGGCCGCCTCGCTCCACGACATCGGGAAGGCAGCCGTGCCCGACGCGATCCTGGAGAAGCCCGGCCCCCTCGACGAGGAGGAGTGGGCGTTCATGCGCCAGCACACCGTGATCGGGGAGCGCATCCTCGGTGTCGCACCGTCGCTGGCGCGCGCGGCCGAGCTGGTTCGAGCGAGCCACGAGCACTTCGACGGCACCGGCTACCCGGACGGGCTCGCCGGGGAGGAGATCCCCCTGCCGGCGCGGATCATCGCGGTTTGCGACGCCTACGACGCCATGACCACCGGCAGGCCGTACCGGCCGATGCCGATGAGCCCGGAGGGTGCGCTGGGCGAGCTGCGCAGCTCCGCGGGCAGCCAGTTCGACCCGGCGGTGGTGGCGGCGTTCGAGGCGAGCGTCGCCGAGCAGGCCGGCTCGCGGCAGCGCAGCTCGGCCTGATTGCCGGCGGGCCAGCCCACTAGGCTTCCGCGGCCGTGGGCCTGACTCGCAGAGGACTATTCGGCGCCGGCGCGGCCGGCGCCGCCACCCTCGGGATGGCCGCCTGCGGCGACGACTACTTCGAGCCTGCCACGCGCCACGACAAGGACGCGCCGAACACGCTCCTGATCGTCACGGACTCCACGCGGTTCGACTACATCCGCGCGTTCAACCCGGACAGCCGCGCCAAGACGCCGAACCTCGACGCGCTGGCCGGGGACTCGCTGTCCTTCTCGCTCGCCGTGCCCGAGGCCATGCCCACCGGCCCGGCCCGCCGCGCCCTGCTCACCGGCGTGCGCTCGTTCCCCTACCGCAACTACGTCCCCACCCAGGGCCTGCCGGTGGGGCCGGGCTGGATCCCGATCCCGGACCACTACCCGATCGTCACCGAGGTGATGGGCGAGGCCGGCATCCAGACCGCCTATTGCACCGACAACCCGTTCCTGATCGGGCCGCGCTTCGCGAACTTCCGCCGCACCGTCGACTGGGTCAAGCCGAGCTTCTCGCAGGGCGCCTACCGCTTCCTCAACAAGCCCTTCAAGCGGCCTGCCACGCGCAGCCAGATCGAGCGCTACCTGCTGCCCGAGCTATCCGACAGCGTGGAGGTGGGCCGCCTGCGCTCGATGGTCGGCTGGAACTCGATCTACCGCGACAACGAGCGCCAGTACCCCACCGCGCGAGTCGTGCGGGCCGGCATCAACCTCGTGGACGACCTCAAGAAGAAGCGCCCCTTCTTCCTCGGCGTGGACTCTTTCGACCCGCACGAGCCGTTCGACGCGCCGCGTGTCTACCAGCTGGCGGCGGGCAGCCCGAAGGGAATCGAGACCAGCGAGGGCATCACCCCGATCCAGCCCTTCGAGACGCCCTACTCCTGGGTCGTCCACGTGGACCTCGACGACGACAGCATCGAGCGGGTGCGGGAGCTGTACGCGGCCGAGATCACCTTCGTGGACGAGTGGATCGGGCGGCTGATGAACAAGCTGGCCGACGAGAAGCTGCTCGACGAGACCGTCATCTACTACATGTCCGACCACGGGCTGACGCTCGGCGAGGACGGCGTGATGGGCAAGGACGGCGCCCGCGCCCAGTGGCACATCTACCACGTGCCCGCGATGATCCGGCACCCCGAGGGCAAGCTCGCCGGCCAGATGAGCGACTTCTTCGCCTCCACGCACGACGTGTCGCGCACGCTGCTGTCGTTCATGGGGGTGAGGGCGCCCGGGATGATGGAGGGCGAGGACCTGTCGGTGCTGTTCGACGGCCGCGAGCCGCCGGAGCGCCGCTACTTCACCTCCTGCTACGACAACTACCTGTTGTGCGGCGACCGTGACTGGTTCCTGCTGTCGGACAGCGAGGGCCGCCGCAAGCGCCTCTACGACAAGCGCAACGATCCGCAGGAGCTCCACAACGTGGCCGCCGATCACCCGCAGATCGTCGACCGGCTCTGGAAGGTGCTCGAGGACGAGGCGGGTGGGACGCTGCCGCAGTTCGGCTCGTCCGGCGCCAGGGGCGTGATCGGCGGGTGACGCTTGGCGCAGGCGGCCGGCTCGGCCGGGCGCGCAGCGATGGCTTCCTCACCCGGCGCGCGCTGCTGCGCCGCGGCGGAGCCACGGCCGCCGGCGGCGGCCTGCTGGCCGGCATGGCCGGCCCGGCAACGGCGAAGGCCGACCGGTTCGGCGGCAAGCCGGGCTCGAGCGCCCTGCTCGTGGTCCTGCCGCTCGTGCGCGCGGACTACGTGAAGGCGTTCGAGGGAGGCTCGGGCGCCGACACCCCCAACCTGGACGAGCTGACCGGCAAGTCGCTGCGCTTCGACCGCGCGATCCCCGAGTGCATGCCGGCCCTGCCGGTGCGGCGCACGCTCGTGACCGGCATGCGGTCGTTCCCGTTCCGGATGTGGGAGCGCACCGACGGGATGCCGGACGTGCCGGGCTACTGCCCCGTCTGGGACTGGCAGCCGGTGGTAACCGAGACGATGCGCCGGCGCGGCGTGCACACCGCCTACGTCACCGACAACCCGGTGTTCGACGGGCCCCGCTTCTCCGACGTTGTGCGTCCGCCCGGCACGCCGCCCGGCTCGTCCTCGGCCAGCGGCCTGAAGGCCGAGATCGCCGCCATCGAGCGCCAGTCGGCAGCCGCCGAGCGCACGTTCCGCGCCGGGATCGGCGAGCTGCGCAAGCTGAAGGACGGCGACCCCTACTTCCTCGCCATCGACCCGTTCGACCCGCTCGACGCCCGCGAGGCGCCGCCGATCTACATCAAGCCGGGGAGGGTCGACCAGCAGGGCATCGGGCCGATGGACGACCGCCTGGTCGAGCTGAAGTTCGGCCGCGACAGCATCGACGAGCTGCGCGCCGCCTACCGCAAGCACGTCGAGCGCGTGGACGCCTGGGTCGGCCGGCTGATGGACGTGGTGCCGGATGACGTCTTCCTGATGGCGATCGGGGACACCGGCATCGCCCTCGGCGAGCACGACTACGCCGGACGCGGCACGCCCACGTCGCACCGGCTCTCGTACGAGATCCCCTACCTGATCCGCCATCCCAGGGGCGAAAAGGCCGGCGACGACGAGGACTGGTACGCCTCCACGCACGACGTCGCCCCCACGCTCCTGTCCGCGATCGGCCTCACGGTCCCGGGCAAGATGCGCGGCGAGGACCTGACGCAGCTCTTCGACGGCGTCGACCAGGAAGACCTGCCCGAGCGGCCCTTCTCGATCACCTGCAGCGGGTCGCTGATCGTCGTGCGCGACAAGCGCTGGCTGATGGTGGCCGATCGCCAGGAGCAGGAGCGGCGCCTCTACGACGACGACGAGGAAGCCGACGACGACATCACGCGCTACGACGACGTCGCGAACGACGAGCCCGGCGTGCTGACCGACATGTCGCTGGCGGCGTTGACTGTCGCGGGCGGCACGCTGCCGGAGTTCGGCCCCGACGGCGCTCTGCGCCCGCCCCCGCAGCGCGGCGACGACGATGTCGACGACGACGGCATCCCCAACGAGTGGGACGCCGTCAACAACGACCAGCCGGACGACGATGACGAGCCCTCCGACCTCCAGTTCGACGGGCGCGATCCGGAGGATCGGACCGGTCCGCGCCAGGGCTCGCTCCCATGAGCGCCGCGGCGGAGACCCGCCAGAACCCGTCGACCGAGTTCCTCTACGCGAACAAGTGGCGGATCTTCGGCGTGATGATGATCGGCTGGGCGATGTCCCTGCTGGACATCTCGATCGTGAACATCTCGATCCCGGAGCTCCAGGACGAGATGTCCACCGACGTGGGCACGGTCACCTGGGTCATCAACGCGTACAACCTGACGTTCGCCGTGGTGCTCGTGGCGATGGGGCGGCTGGCGGACCAGTTCGGCCGCAAGCGCTTCTTCATCGTCGGCCTCACCGTTTTCACGATCGGCTCGGCGCTGTGCGCGGCGTCGTGGTCGGTGGAGTGGCTGATCGTCTTCCGGGCGATCCAGGGCGTCGGCGCCGGCATCCTCGCGCCGCTGGGCTTCGCGATGACCGTGCTGGTGTTCCCACCCGAGCAGCGCGGCCGCGGGCTGGCGTTGATCGCCGTCGTGGCGCTGGTGTCCTCGGCGCTCGGGCCCGTGCTCGGCGGCGTGCTGGTCGAGCTGGCGAGCTGGCACTGGATCTTCCTGATCAACATCCCGTTCGGCGTGCTCGGCCTGCTGATGTGCCTGCGCTGGTGGCCGGAGACCTGGGACCTGAGCGCCGGCCGCCAGGTGGACGTGCGCGGCATGCTGCTGCTCGGCGCCGCCGTCTTCTGCCTGATCGTCGCGCTGGTCGAGGCCAACCCGTTCGGCGGCGACCTGCCGCTCTGGCTCAGCCTGATGCAGGCGGCGATCCTGCTCGGAGCCGCGTTCGTGTGGTGGGAGCGGCGCGCCCCCAGCCCGATGATCACGCCCGGGCTGATCGCGAACAAGCAGTTCCGCAACGCCAACATCGGGATGCTGTTCTTCGGAGCGGGCGCGATCGGCAGCCTGCTGCTGCTCTCGCTCGTGTTCACGAACCTGTGGGGCTACGAGCCGATCGAGGCTGCCGCCGCGCTGGTCCCGGTGCCGCTGATGGGACTGCTCGCATGGCCGTTCGCGGCCCGCTTCGCCGACAGCAAGCCGCCCGGCGAGATCGCCCGCCCGGCGCTGATCGTGATGGCGATCGGAATGCTGTGGGTCTCGTTCCTGCCCTCCACCGCCGACGACGCGTGGGCGTACATCCGCATCCTGCCCGGCCTGCTGATGATCGGCGTGGGGATGGGCATCGGCTTCCCGGCGCTCAACGTGGGCGCGATGGGGGCTGTGGCCGGGCCCGAGGTGGGGCTGGCGTCGGGGATCCTCAACACCGCGCGGCAGCTGGGAGCGGCGATCGGGGTGGCGGTGCTGATCGCGACGTTCGGCGGCGTGCTGCACGCCCATATGTCCTGGTTCGCCGACAACGAGATCGAGGACATCGTGGACGACTGGGACATGCCGGCGCCGATGGCGAACGCGGTGATCCAGGCGACCCTCCACGACTACACGGGCGGCACCAGAGGCCGCTTCGAGCCCAAGCCGGGGTTCGACGAGGAGATCATCCGCCAGACCGCGGGCTCGGCGCGCGAGGGCTACGCGTGGGCCTTCCGCCAGGCCGCGCTGCTCGTGCTCTCGGTGCTGCCGCTGCTGGGCGCGCTGCGCCGCACGCCGGCCCAGGCGCGCGCCGAGTTCATGGCGCGGATGCAGGCCGACGGCGCCGACGGCGCGCCTCGGGCCGCGCCCGTCGAGACCTAGGGCTTCGCGCCCGCGACACAGCGTGCGCCCGCTTCACCGGTGCGCCCAGCCTAAGCGGTTGCGCCCACCGGTGCTGCCTGTGTCAGCCGCTCCTCCACCAGCGCCACCAGCCTGGCGGCCGACTGCTCGGCGTCTTCCTGCTCCGTGTCGATCAGCAGCTCGGGCGAGAGCGGCTCCTCGTAGGGGTCCGAGACCCCGGTGAAAGACTCGATCTGGCCCGAGCGGGCCCGCTGGTAGAGGCCCTTCACGTCGCGGCGCTCGCACTCCTCCACCGACGCCCGCACGTAGACCTCCAGGAAGCGCTTGCCCATCCGCGCGCGGGCCGCGCAGCGCGGCTCGCGGAACGGCGACACCGCCGCCACGAAGGTGATCACGCCGTTGCGGCTGAGCAGGTCCGAGACCCAGGCCAGGCGGTTGACGTTCTCGTCGCGGTCCGCGCGCGAGAAGCCCAGGTCGGCGCTCAGGTTCTGCCGCACGTCGTCGCCGTCCAGCACCTCCACCCGGTGCCCCAGGTCGCGCAGCTGGCCGGCGGCCATCCTGCCGATCGTCGACTTGCCCGATCCGGACAGCCCCGTGAGCCAGACGCACAGGCCGTCCATCCCCCGCGCCGGCGCGGCCAGCGTGCCGTACGCGATCGGGCCGAGGTTGGGCTCGCGCCCGTACAGGTCGAAGGCGCGGAACGAGCTGAACAGCCTGTGATCGGGTCCGTGGTAGTCGGAGGACCCGGTGGTGAGCAGGTCGAGCTCCGCACATCGATCGGCCAGCAGCAGCGCCTGCTCCTCGCTGTGCGTGGTGTAGAAGGCCTCCACCCCGTCCAGCCCGGCCGCGCGGTAGCGGCCGATCGCCTCCAGCACCTCCCGCTCGTCCTCGATGTCCCAGAACGGGTGCGCCCATACGGCCACGCCGGCGGCGTCGTGAATCCAGCCGATCGCCTCCTCGACGGTCGGGTGGCTGCGGGCCACGTAGCCCGGCCTGCCCTGGATCAGGTACGCGGGGATGAACGAGGAGACGTCGTCGTGCCCCTCGGCGGCGAGCCGCTCGAGGTTGGCCGGATGGGCGAGCACGGCCGCGGCCAGGTGCGGGCGCCCGACCGGCTTGCCGGCTGCCTTGCGTGCCTCGATCGGCTCCGGGTCGACCTCGAACCCCAGCTCGCGCAGGCGCGCGGCCATGGCGTCGGCGCGCCGCTCGCGGTCCAGGCGGGCCTCGCGCAGCCGCTCTCCGAGCAGGCGGCTGCGGTGGTCGATCCCGTAGCCCAGCACGTGCAGGTCCTCGTACGGGCCGTCGACGGCCGAGATCTCCGTGGCGGGAACCACGCGCACGCCGTGCAGGGCGCCCGAGGCGAGCGCCTCGTCCACGCCGTCCACGGTGTCGTGGTCGGACAGGGCAAGCAGGCGCACGCCGGCTCCGGCGGCGTTCTCGACAACCTGGCCGGCGGAAAGCACGCCGTCCGAGTGCAGCGAGTGCGATTGCAGGTCGAAGGCGGGCGCGCTCACGCGCGCACAGGGTACAAAGTCGCCGGGCCGCCTCTGCTCACGGCGCCGCCAGCAGCTCGTCCACGGGCACGCCGCGCTGCAGATCGCTGAGGAACGACTCGTTGGCCGTGTTCTCGAGCAGCCGGCGGACCAGGTAGGCCATGCCCGCCATCATGTCGCCCACCGGGCAGTAGATGCGCACCCGCATGTCCTGGTCGGCGAGCGCAGCGGCCAGGTCGTCGCCCAGCCCGCGCAGCACCTGCAGCTCCAGGTCCCCGTCGGCGCGCCCGGCGGCCCGGTTGGCGGCCACCGCGTGGGCCACCGAGCGGAGGTTGTGCGATGCGATCGCCGGGCGCACGTGCGGCCAGCCCTCCAGCAGCCGCCGCGTGAGCCGCTCGAAGTTGCGGTCCGACTCGGCCTTGTGCTCGAAGACCGGCGGCGTCCAGCCGTGCTGGCGCGCCTCCACCACCTCGTGGTCCCAGTAGGCGCCCTTGACCAGCCGCACCACCAGCGGCTGCTCGCGCCGCGACGATTGCGCCCAGGCGATCACCTGCTCGAGCTGCTCGGGCGACTCGCGCAGGTAGGCCTGGAGGACGATCCCCGTCGAGGGACCGTCGTGCAGCTCCGGATCGTCGAGCACGTCGAAGAGCAGCTGCATCGTGGCCTCGAGCGTGTCCACGGACTCCATGTCGATGTGCAGGTGCGCTCCCAGCTCCTTGGCTCGCAGCAGCAGCGGGCGCATGCGGCGGGCGGCGTCGTCGCGCCCGACCTCGGGCGCCTCGGGCCGCAGCAGCGGGCTCAGGGCGGACACCTTCACCGACACGTTCACCCGCGCCAGCGGGCCGAGCGAGTCGCGCTCCAGCAGCGGCCGGTCGGGCCAGCTCGGCGCCGCCTCGGCGAGCGTCTCCAGGGCGTCGAGGCAGCGCGCCGCGTAGCGATCCGCCTCGGCCTGGGTCACCGTCGCCTCTCCGAGCAGGTCGAGCGAGACCGCCGCGCCGTGCTCCCACAGGTGGCGGATGTGGCGCAGCGCCGCCTGCGGCGACTCGCCCACGATGAAGCGATGCGCCATGTGGCGCACGCCCGCGGCCGCCGCCGCGCCCAGCGCCGTGCGCCCCGCCTTCGTGCCGGACATCCGCATGGCGGCCGCGATCGGCGGTGGCTGATCGTCCACCTCGTCCAGGTAGGCGGCCAGGTGGCGAGCCAGGTCGTCCAGGCTCGTGCAGGCGGGCGTCACGTCCACAAAGCGGAACAACGCGGCGCGCAGCTCCTGGTCTCCCCCCGCCACCTCCATGGCCTTGACGTCGAGCGCCCGCAGCGGGTGGCGCGACCTCGTCGGGAAGGCCGCGTGGATCGAGCGGCCGACCCTGTGCAGCTCCGCCTCCACCAACTCGAACCATATGCTTCCGCGGGTGCCCAACTTGGTGCTCGGCCCACTTTTGCGTTACGTCGGAGAGACCGACGCGGTGATCTGGGTCGAGACCGACGCCGCCTGTGAGGTCGAGGTGCTGGGGACCCGCGAGCGCACCTTTCAGGTGGCCGGTCACCACTACGCGCTGGTCCACTGCCAGGGTCTCGCGCCGGGCACCTGGCACGAGTACGAGGTGCGCCTCGACCGCGACCCGGTGTGGCCGGTCGCGGACGGCTTCCCCGCCAGCGCCTTCCACACCTACCCCAAGGAGGGCGACCTCCAGGTGGTGTTCGGGTCGTGCCGCGTGGCGGCGCCGCACGAGGCGCCCTACTCCCTGCGCAAGGACGAGGACGAACGCGGCCGCGAGATCGACGCGCTGCACACGCTCGCGCAGCGGATGCGCAACGAGCCGCGCGAGCGCTGGCCGGACGTGCTGCTGATGATCGGCGATCAGGTCTACGCCGACGAGGTGTCCCCCGGCACCCGGTCGTTCCTGGAGACCCGCCGCGATGTCAACGACCCGCCAGGGGAGCGCGTGCTCGACTACGAGGAGTACACGCGGCTCTACCGCGAGAGCTGGAGCGACCCGACGATCCGCTGGCTGCTGTCGACCCTCTCGACGGCGATGATCTTCGACGACCACGACGTCCACGACGACTGGAACATCTCCGCGGCCTGGCTGAAGGAGATGCGCGCCACGGACTGGTGGGACGACCACATCGTCGGGGCGCTGGCCTCGTACTGGGTCTACCAGCACCTGGGGAACCTCGAGCCCGGCCACCACGCCGACGACGAGCTGCTGCGGCGCGTAAGGGAGGCCGACGACGGCTGGCCGATCCTGGAGCGGTTCGCGGCCGAGGCGGACCGATCCAACGCCGGCACCCGCTGGAGCTACTGCCGCGACCTCGGACGCACGCGGCTGGTGGTGATCGACTCGCGCGCCGGGCGGGTGCTCGAGGAGGGCAGCCGCTCGATGCTCGACGACAGCGAGTGGAAGTGGGTCGAAGAGCACTTCACCGGCGACTTCGACCACCTGCTCGTGGCCACGTCGCTGCCCTGGCTGCTCGGGCGCGGCATGCACTACGCGGAGGCGTGGAGCGAGGCCGTGGCCGGCGGTGCCTGGGGCAAGGCATTCGCCCCGCTCGGCGAGCGGCTGCGCCAGGCGGTCGACATGGAGCACTGGGCCGCGTTCCAGGAGTCGTTCGCGCGCCTGACCGAGCTGCTGCGCTCGGTCGCGGCCGGCGAGCGCGGCCCGGCGCCGGCGTCGGTGGTGGTGCTCTCCGGCGACGTGCATCACGCCTACCTCTGCGAGGTCGCCTTCCGCGCCGATGCCGGCGTGCGCTCGCACGTGTTCCAAGCGGTCTGCTCGCCGTACCGCAACCCGCTGGAGGAGCGCGAGCGGCGGGTGATCAGGCTGGGCATGTCGCGCCCTTTTGCGCTCGTCGCGCGCGCGCTGGCCGCCGCCGCGGGCGTGGACGACCCCGATGTGCGCTGGCGCATGGTGGGCGACGGCCCGTGGTTCGACAACCAGGTGGCGACGCTGCGCATCGACGGCCGCGCGATCGAGATGCGGCTGGACAAGGCCGTGCCCGTCGACGCCACCTCGGCGCGCCTCGAAGAGGTGCTCGACCGCAAGCTCGCCTGAGTGCGCAACTCTGGCGCGGCGGGCTTGTTGACACCACCGTTATGACACTGAGATCCCGCCAGATGCTCTCGGCGCTCGTCGCCTCCGCCGCACTGCTGCTGATCGCCGCCGCGGGCGCGCAGGCGAAGGTGGTCGAGCTGACCGGCACCACGACGGTCACACCCTCCACCGAGGCGGCGCAGTTCCTCGCGAACAACGGCGTCTCCGTCGCCCCCACGGGCAAGGGCATCGCCGAGGACGGCGCGTTCGTCTTCCCGATCGCCGCCGGCTTCGGCAACACCAAGACCTTCAACGGCCTGCTCGCCCACGCGGGCGGCCTGAAGTTCACCAAGGGCGAGCGCTCGGCCGTGCTCCAGCGCTTCGTCGCCGTGCGCATTCGCGGCGCCGGCGCTGTGCTGCTGGCTCAGATCCCCGGGCTGCGCGGCGGCTGCGGGCACCTGCGTCAGGCGCTGCACCGCTTCGCGCTCGAGCACCCGCGCGCGGGCAAGCGCGCCCGGCGCGTGGCGGCCAACCACCCGAAGGGCACCCGCCACCTGCTGCGCGCGGTGCGGAACTACTGCAGCGGCGGTCGCGTGATCGTCTTGGCGCGGCTGACCAAGCTGCGCAAGGAGCTGGGCTACAACAGCGCGCTGCTGTCGGCCGACCTGAAGCTCAGCGGTCAGGCCGCCCGGCTGCTCAACAAGCTCGCCGGCGCCCAGGCCGTGTCGGCTGGGGCGCCGCTGGGAAGCGCCGAGTCGCGGGTGACCGTGGTCGACTGACGCTCGGCGTCATCTGGGGGGATGCGAGCGGGCGGCCGACGGGCCGCCCGTTCCGCCTCGTAGAGGGGTAGCCTGACCCGCCCCCTATGGACTACCCCGTCGAGACCTTCACGGAGGCCGAGCGCGCGGCGCTCAGACCCCACTTCAGCAATCTCGACCGGCCCGTGTTCGCGCTGATCGGGCTGCCCGAGACCGTCAAGGGCGCCATGTACGCCCGCTACTCGCGCTACCAGGGAACGCTGCGCCGGCTCTACCTCGACGAGTTCGCCGCGGAGGGCGGCCAGCAGCCCGCGTTCGACGGCGAGGAGGGCGAGCGCGCCCGGCAGCTCTACGAGCGCATCTTCCTCGGCTTCGGCGACGATTCGGTCGCTCAGCTCGGGGGCGCGCACATCGCCTGCGAGTGGGTCTCGAACGTGATGACCAAGCTGCTCCAGCGCGGCCGGCTGGCCGCCTACCTCGAGCAGTCCACGCGCTACATCCCCTACGACACCCCGGTCGGCGAGGGGCTCGGGTACCGCTACTGGCGCCACGCCGCGCTCGGGCCGGAGTACGAGGCGGCGATGGACCTCCTGTTCCGCACCTACTCGGAGTCGCTGCCACGCGTTGAGGCGTGGGCCGCGGAGCGCTTCCCGCGCCCCGAGGGCGAGCCCGAGGCCGCCCACCGGCGGGCGCTGCGGGCGAAGGCGCTGGACCTGCTGCGCGGGCTGCTGCCCGCCGCCTCGCTGTCGCACGTCGGGATGTTCGCCTCGGGCCAGGCCTACGAGCAGCTGCTGCTGCGCCTGTACTCCTCGCCGCTGCCCGAGGCGCGCGACTACGCGGACATGATCCTGAGCGAGCTCAAGGCCGTGATGCCGAGCTTCGTGGCGCGGGTGGAGCGGCCCGAGCGCGGCGGCGAGTGGATCTCGTACCTGACCGAGCGCTCCCAGGCGGCCGACCGCTGGGCCCGGCGCCTGGGCCTCGACCGCACCCGGCGCGACGAGCCGTCCGGACCGGTGGTGCGGCTGCTGTCGGTGGACGGCGACGAGGAGGGCCTGCTGGCGGCGCTCCTGTTCGAGGCGGCCGGCACCTCCGAGGAGGAGGCGCGCAGCGCCGTGAGGGCGCTGCCGCCCGACGAGCGCGCGGCGATGCTGGCCGAGCTGGTCGGCGAGCGCCGCAACCGTCGGCACCGGCCGGGGCGCGGCTTCGAGGCGCTGCGCTACCGGTTCGAGGTGGTCTCCGACTACGGCGCCTTCCGCGACCTGCAGCGCCACCGCATGCTCACCGTCCAGTGGCAGACGCTCGGCCCGGAGCTGGGCGCCGGCGTGCCGGAGGAGCTGGAGCAGGCCGGCGTCGCCGACCTCTACCGGGGGGCGCTCGAGCGCTCGCGCGCCGAGTACGCGCGCATCGTGGAGGCCGGTCACCCGGAGCTGGCTCCCTACGCGCTCTGCCTCGGCTACCGGATCCGTTACGTGCTCGACATGAACGCGCGCGAGGCCATGCACCTGATCGAGCTGCGGTCCGGCCGCGAGGGGCATCCCGCCTACCGCGCGGTCGCCCACGCGCTGCACGCGGAGATCGCGCGCGTGCACCCCG
>JAXDIH010000178.1:0-28119 GCA_034664105.1 Thermoleophilaceae bacterium | reverse complement strand
CCGCCCGGCACCCACGGGTGTCGACGGTGAGCCCGTCAGCGACTCCACCTAGCTCTTCGGCACCTTTCCGACGACGCCGTCGACGTGCCAGTCGCAGCACGCGAGCAGCTCGTCGCTGGTGTCGAGCACGTCGCCGTCCTCGACCTTCGTGTTGCCCTCGTTGTCGGTGATCGGACCCGTGAAGATCTTCAGCTCGCCGCTGATGATCTTGTCGCGGGCCTCCTGCACCTTGGCCTTGGCCTCGTCCGTGACGTTGGGCCCGAGCTCGGTGATGCCGATCGCGCCCTCCTTGAGACCCCAGTAGTCGAGGCTGCTCTTCCAGGTGTCGTTCTGGATCGCCTCGATGTACTTCTTCAGGTACGGCACCCAGTCGAACGTGAACGTGCTGAGCCACTGGTCCGGCGCGTTCGCGGCGCGCGAGCGCCCGTAGCCGACGAAGCCGGCGTTTGCGCTCTTGGCCACCGACGGGACCGCCGGGCTGTTCGCGTCCATCGCCAGGACGTCCGCGCCATCGTCGACGAGCGCCTGCGCCGCCTGGCGCTCCTTCTCCGGATCGAACCAGCTGTTGACGTAGAGCACCTTCACCTGGACGTCCGGGTTGACCGTGTGGGCGCCCATCGTGAACGAGTCGAGCGGCCTGACCACGGCCGGAACCGGATAGCCGCCGACGTAGCCGATCGAGCCGGCCTTGGTGGCCGCTCCAGCGATGATGCCGTCGAGGTACCTGCCTTCCTCGATGGCCGGGGAAGCCGAGGCGAGGTTGTCCGTGATGCGCGTGCCGTAGGCCACCGCGAACTTCGTGTCGGGCGCGTCCTTCGCGACCTTGGCGATGTCCCCGTCGGAGCCCGTCGACGAGCTGACCACGAGGTCGTAGCCCTGGGCGACGAACGTCTGGGCGGCCTTCTGCATCGGCGCGCCGTAGCCGGTCTTCGGCACGATCGAGATCTCGGTCCCCGGGATCTCCTGCTTCACCTTCTCCGCGGCTTCGGCCCAGAGCTGGCTCCAGCCGCCGTCATCGGCGGCGCCGTCCAAGATCAGCCCGACCTTGACCGACTTCTTCCCGGATTCCGCCTTCGCGCCGGAGTCCCCTGACGTGCCTGAATCGTCACTCCCGCAGGCGCCCACGGCAAGCGCCAACATCAGCGCCATGCACCAAGGCAGCAGCCTCTTGATCACGTGCATCCCTCCTTTTGGCCTCATTGGCTCGTCGTCCTGCCCCATGCAGCTCTGACCGCCGCGACGATGTGCTCGTAGCCGGTGCAGCGGCACAGGTTTCCCGACAGCAGCTCGCGGATGCTCGTGTCGTCGGGGTAGTCGTTGGGATCGACGCCCGCGAGCGTCATGATGAAACCGGGGGTGCAGAAGCCGCACTGCAGGGCGTGGGCCTGCTTGAAGGCCTCCTGCATGGGAGTCAGCTCGCCGTCGGCGGAGAGCGCCTCGACCGTGGTCACCTCGTTGCCGTCCAGCTGCGCGGCCAGCGTGATGCACGAGCGCGCCGGCTGGCCGTCGATCAGCACGGTGCAGGCGCCGCAGACGCCCTGCTCGCAGCCGGCGTGCGTGCCGGTGAGCCCGAGGTCCTCGCGCAGGAAGTCCACGAGCAGCTTGCGGGCCGGCGCGCTGCCGCCCACGGGGCTGCCGTTGACCACCATCCGCACCGGCACGACGTCCCGCGGGGTGGCGCTCATCGCATCACCTGCCGCAGGGAGCGCGCCACGAGCGCGCGCAGCAGAGCGGTCTTGTAGGCCCGCGCGCCGGCGTCGTATGCCTGGCCTTCCAGCGCCACCTCGCCGGCGGCGGCCTCGACCGCATCCTCGGTCAGCGGCTTGCCCGTCAGCCGGTCCTCGGCGGCGGTCAGCCGCAGCGGACCGGAGCCGACGCCGGTCGCGGCGAGCCGGGCGCGGGACACGGTCTGGCCGTCGAACGTGAGCGCCGCCGCCACCGCGCCCTCCGCGAAGTCACCGGACCGGCGCGAGTATTCGACGAAGGCCGTCCGCGTGGCGTCCAGCACGGGGAACCGCGCCGCGACCAGCAGCTCCGTGTCGTCCAGCGCCGTCATGTACGGCCCCTGGAAGAACTCGCCCGCGGGGATCGTGCGCTCGCCCGACTGGCCGAGCACGACCAGGGTCGCGTCGAGCGCGAGCGCCACGGCCGGCAGCTCGGCCGCCGGGTCCGCGTGCGCGAGGCTGCCGCCCACGGTCCCGCGGCTGCGGATCTGGACGTGGCCGACGTGACCGAGGGCCTGCGCGATCAGCGGGCAGTCGCTGCCGACGAGCGGGGACCGCTCCGCCACCAGCTGCGGCACGGTGGCCCCGATCGAGAGGTGGCCTTTATCGCGCTCCAGGCTCTGCAGAGCCTCCACGTACGTCACGTCGACGAGCGTGGAGGGGCGCGCGAAGCGGAAGTTCAGCATCGGCACGAGGCTCTGCCCGCCGGCCAGGACCTTCGCGTCCTCGTCGGCGGCGAGCAGCTCCAGCACATCGGCCGTGCTCTCGGCTCGCGCGTACGCGAACGGAGGCGGCTTCACGCGGTCACCGCCGCGCCGCGGGCCGCGCGGACGGCCTCGAGCACGACCCTCGGGGTGATCGGGGTGGCGGTGATCTCGGCGATCCCGAACTCGGCGAGGGCATCCTCAACCCCGGCGGCGATGGCCGGCGCGGGGCCGATGATGCCGGCCTCGCCGGCTCCCTTCGCCCCCCAGGGCAAGCCCGGCGCGGGGCTTTCGAAGTGCTCGATCTCCATCGGCGGGACCTCGCTCGACGTGGGGATCAGGTAGTCCATGAACGAGGTGGCCAGCGGCTGGCCGCCGTCGTCGTACGGGAACTCCTCGAACAGCGTGCCGCCGATGCCCTGGGCCACTCCGCCCTGGATCTGCCCGTCGACGATGTTCGGGTTGAGCACCCGGCCGCAGTCGTGGGCCACGATGTAGCGCACGAGCGACACGTCGCCGGTGCCGAGATCCACGCGCACGATCACCGCGTGGCTCGCGTTGGTGTACGTGGGACAGGCGTTCATGCGGCCGTCCTCGCGCGGCACGTGCTCGATCCCGGGCGGGTCGTAGGTGGCCCTGATCTCGAGACCGGGCTCGACGTCATCCGGGAGGAGGTGCGTCCTGATCAGCGCCCGCTCGGCGACGTCGCCCCAGGACACCGAGGGGTCCGGGGTGCCCGCCACGTGGAGCCGGCCGTCAACGAACTCGATGTCCTCGGGAGCGGCCTCCAGCATGGCCGCCGCGATGCGGGCTGCCTTGTCCTTCAACTCGCCGGCGGCGCGATGGATCGCACCCGAGGCGACGATCGTGCTGCGACTGCCCCAGGACCCGAGTCCGTACGGCGCGCTGTCGGTGTCGCCCATCACCACCCGGACGTGATCGATCGGGACGCCCAGCTCCAGCGCCGTGACCGTCGCGACCATCGTGCGGAGGCTCTGGCCGTACGCGGAGACGCCGACCGCCACGGTCACGCCCCCGTCGGGGTCGAAGCGGATGTCGCACGCGTCCTGCGCCGTCCAGTGTCCGGTCGTGCCGAAGTAGGTGGGCGCGACTCCCTCCACGTAGGTCGCCACGCCGAGGCCGAAGCGGAGCTCGGGCGGGTGCTCCTCGGCCCGGATGGCCTCCAACGCGGCCTTGCCGCGCTCGATGACGTGATCCAGCGAGGCCAGGTGGCTCCCCGAGTCGATCTCCGCCCCGGACGGGGCCGTGTAGGGAACCTCGTCGGGCCGGATCGTGATCCGCCTGCGCAGCTCCAGGGGGTCGATGTCGAGCTCGCGCGCGATCCGATCGACGATCCGCTCCATCGCGAAGCAGCCCTCCGGGATCCCGAACCCGCGATAGGCGCCCGCCGGCGTCTTGTTCGTCGCCACCGCGGTCACGTGTATGTGCTGGCGCTGGATCCGGTACTGGCCGGTGAGCGAGCCCACGGCCACGAACGCCGGGTTGAAGCCGTTCGGGAAGCTCTCCGCCGACCCGAGGTCCTGAAAGATGCGACCGCGGACGGCCTCGATCTCGCCGTTCTCGTGGACCGCCGCCTCGAGGTCGATCCGCACCTCCCGCGCCTGGACGGAGCCGACCAGGTTCTCGTAGCGATCCTCGATCCAGCGCACGGGGCGCTTCAGGTGCCGGGCCAGCCAGGCGACGACGTAGTCCTCGGCGTAGACCTGGGACTTCTGGCCGAAGCCGCCGCCCACATCGGGCGCGACGACCCTGATGTCGCGCTCGGGGATGCCGAGCACGTAGTGCAGCATCGTGCGCGCTATGTGGGGGAACTGGGTGGAGGTCCAGACCGTGAGCCGGTCGTCCTCGTAGTTGGCGATGGTCCCGCGGCACTCCATCGGCGCGGCGCCCTGGCGCTGCATGCGGTAGCTCCCGCTGACGGTGCGCAGGCGCTGGAAGGCGTCGTCGGAGTCCCCATCCGCCGGCACGTCGACCACGAGGTTGTCGGGCCAGCCGTCGTAGAGCACGGGCGCGTCGGGCTCCAGCGCGGCGTCCATCGACGCAACGGTCGGCAGCGGCTCGAGGTCCGGGTAGATCAGCTCGACCGCGTCCTCGGCTATGTAGCGGTCCACCGCGACGACGGCGGCAAGCGGTGCGCCGACGTAGCGGACGCGGTCCCGGCCCAGCGGAAAGGCACCGACGGGACGGGCGAGCCCGGGGTCGGGGAAGTCCGGTACCGGCGAGACGCCCTCGAGGTCCTCGGCGGTGAAGACGCCGATCACGCCATCGAGTGCGCGGGCAGCCTCCGTGTCGATCCCGCGCACGCGCGCGTGCGCGAGCTGCGATCGGAGGAACGCGACCGAGACCGCGCCCGGCAGCGATACGTCCGCGACGTAGCGGCCGGCGCCCGTGAGCAGGCGATCATCCTCGAGGCGCGGGCGGCGATCTCCGAGCCCCGAACCCGGCCGCGCGAACAACTTGCGCTGGTGCTCGAGGAAGTCCATCCGTGCGGCGCGAGCCTATGCGGTTGCCTGTCCAGCTGTCAAGGGTCTATTGACAACTGCCAGGTGGTTGCCTGGTCAGTGAAACGGCCCCGCGAGCGCGACCTGGGTCAGCGTCGCGATGAAATCCTCGCCGCCCGTGCGCAGCTCCCGGTACCACTGCTCGGCCTCGCCCGGCACCACACCGCACATGACCTCGCTGCGGCGGCGGGCCGCGGCGACCACCGGCTGCGCCCGGGCGCGCCGCTCGACGTCGTAGCGCGCCAACGTGTCCTCGACGCTGATCCCGCACGTGCGCAGGTAGCGCGCCAGCACCAGCGAGTCCTCCATCGCGAGCGCGCCACCCTGCCCGAGAGTCGGCGTGGAGGCGTGCGCGGCGTCCCCCACCAGCGCGACGTTGCCGGCCACGTAGCTGGGCAGCGGCTCGAGGTCGTGCACCGGCGTGCGCGGCATCGCGTCGTCGACCGCGTCGATCAGGTCGAGCACGGGCCGCGCCCACCCCGCGAACAGCGAGCCGAGCAGCGCCCTGGCCCCGTCCCGCGGAGGGTCGTAGTCCTCCGGCACGGGTGCGTCGAAGAAGAAGTAGATCCGGTCCCCGCTGACCGGCAGCATGCCCACGCGCTTGCCGTCCCCGACGTACATGCCGAACACGTCCGGCGGGTTCACCCCGAGCGCGCCCGGCACCATCCCGAGCCAGGTCGAGTAGCCGTAGCGGAGCTCCGAGTCCGGCTGGACGGAGCCGCGCACGACCGAGCGCACGCCGTCCGCGCCGATCAGCAAGTCGCCGCTGGCCTCCTGCCCGCCGGCGAACCTGGCGGTCACGGTGGAGCCGTTCCGCTCCACGCCCACGCACTCGTGCCCCAGATGCAGCCGCTCGGAGCCGAAGCGCTCCAGCAAGGTCGATTGGAGGTCCTGCCGCGCGAGCGGAAACGCGCGCTGGCCCACCGAGTGCGTGAGCGGCTCCAGGTCGATGCTCGAGATCCGCTCCCCGTCCGCCCCGTAGTAGTGCACCGCGCTCAGCGGAGGGCTCTGCGACTCGATGCGCCGGCCCACCCCGAGCGCGTTCAGCGCCTTGGCGCCGTTGGGCCACATGCACACGCCGGCCCCGATCGGCAGGATCTCCGGGGCGCGCTCGTAGACATCCACCTCGAAGCCCGCCTCGCGCAGCGCGATCCCAGCGGACAGGCCGCCCATGGCCCCACCGATGACGACCGCTGTCAGCCCTTCCACGGTCAGCGACCGCCGAAGTGGGCCGCCAGAACCTCCTCGTTGAGCGACAGGCGGCTTTCGGTCGGCGGGATGCGCTGGCCGATCTGCCGGCGCCGCCTGACCGCGAAGCGGAATGCCTTCGGGAGGTACCAGCAGCGGCCCCAGTCCACCGGCCGTCCCTCGGCCGTGCGCACAACGGTGTTGAGGAACAGCGCCGCCACACCGGGTGGCGCCTCGAGGCGCTCCGCGATGTCAGCGGAGAGGTTCACCGGCTCGATGTCGGAATCCGCGTACTCGGCGCCGACCTCGGGGTGATCCAGGATCACGTCGAGCGTTGAGCCGTGGAACTCGTCCTTGAGCAGGTCGAACGGGATCACGCCTTCGGGGATGTGGTCGATGATGTATCCGGCCCGCTTGCCCCCGAGCGCCTTGACCCGCCTGACCACCATGACCGGGTGGCCGAGCGGGACCTCGAGCGTCGTGGCCAGCTCGGGGTCCGCCGGGACGGCTTCCCACTCGAGCTCGGTGGTGTCGATGGTCTCGCCGGCCTCGCGCGCGAAGGTCTCGACCGAGCAGAGCCGGTCCAGGCCGTTCGTCAGCGTTGGCGGGCGGGGCAGGACGACCGTCCCGACCCCGTGGCGGATGGCCACGATGCCGGCGTGCTGGAGCATCAGCAGCGCCTCGCGAACCGTGGGCCGCGAGACCCCGTAGATCGTGCTCAGCTCCTTCTCGGGCGGCAGCAACTTCCGCTCCGGGATGCGTCCGGAGTTGATCAGCTCCCGGGCAATCGCCTCGCAGAGCTCCTCGGCTAGCGACGGGCGATCACGGGGACCGTTGCGAGGCATCCCCTGATAGCTCGCCCATGGGACGGTCATGGGCGTGAGTCAAGCAGTTGCCTGGTCTCTGGTCAAGGGTGGTCTGACCGCGCGCGCGCCGCGGCCGTGGCCTCGAGGTCCGGTTCGCCGTCCTCTGCGAGCACGACGCCGTACTGCTCGCGCGCCGCCGCGGGTGTCAGCAGCTGGTTGCGCACGTCCTCCGCCACGGCTTCGGGGACGCGTTCGCGCGGGTCGCCGTACCCCCCGCCCCCGGCCGTCCTGTGGCTGACGACCGTGTCGGCCGCGAGCGGCACTCCGGCGGCCTGATGCATCACCCGCTCGCCGTCGGCACCCGGGTCCAGCACGAGTGCGCTCGACTCCCCCTCCGCCCCACCGAACAGCCCGTAGGGCGGGAAGGCGAAGTGGTCCAGCGCCACGCTCATCTCCAGCGGTACGAGCGCGCGGTAGTCGTAGGCCACGCCCCAGCCGCCGCGGTGCTTGCCGGCCCCGGCCGAGCCCTCGCGCAGTCGGTAGCTCTCGGCCAGCAGCGTGGGGAAGCGCGTCTCCATCACCTCGCACGGGATGTTGAAGTTGTCGCCCGACAGCAGCGACACCATCGCGCTGTTGCCGTCCTCGTGCGCGCGGGCGCCCCAGCCCCCGGCGTACGGGGAGAAGTGCACGAACTCCTTGCCCTCTGAGTCCGAGCCGGCGAGCGTCAGCGCGCTCACCGTCCCGAACGTGCCGGCGATCACGTCGTCCGGCAGCACCGGCGCCAGCGCCCGCAGGATCAGCTCGATCAGGCGCACCGAGAGGTCGGCCGTTCCCGTCGTGGTCGGCGCGGGCGAGACCGGGCGGAACACGCATCCGTGCGGCGCGATCACGCGCACGGGTCGATACGACCCCTCGTTCGTGCCCATGGAGGTGTCGGTGAGGAACATCACGGCCTCGCGGGAGCAGGCCACCGTGGTGTGCCAGTGGCCGTTGCCACCGGACGACGGGCGCTGCGGCGCGCTGCCGGTCACGTCGATGTCGATCTCACCGCCTCGCACTGTCACCTTCACGCAGATCGGGATCGGCTCGGTGGTCGTCCCGTCGCCGTCGTGGAAGCCCTCGGCGAGGTACTCCCCGTCCGGGATCTCCTCGACGGCGGCGCGCACCATGCGCTCGGCGTGGTCGAGCAGGTGGCCCGCCGCGGCATCCACGACCTCCGGGCCGTACTTGGCCACGATCTCCGTCGCGCGCAGCTCGGCCGTCTTGCCGGCCGCGAGCTGGGCGAACAGGTCGCCGCGCTCGATGTCCGGAACGCGGACGTTCGCGAGGAAGATGTCGATGACCGCCTGGTTGAGCGCGCCGGCGTCGTAGAGCTTCACCGGCGGCAGGCAGAGCCCCTCCTGGTAGGTGTTCTGCGCGTCCGGCGCGTAGCTGCCCGGGTTCTTGCCGCCGATGTCCAGGTAGTGCGCCTTGCTCGCGCTCAGCATCACGAGCCGGCCCTCGTAGAAGATCGGCATGATGATGTTGATGTCGTTCTTGTGGAACGACGACCCTTCCGCGAAGTAGGGGTCGTTCGACATGAACACGTCGCCCGGCTGCATGCCGTCGAGCGGGAACTTCGTCGTGACGGCGTCGAGCGCGAAGCTCATGCTGCCGTTGAACGACGGGATGCCCTCGGCCTGGGCGATGAGGCGGCCGGAGCCGTCGAACATCACGCAGCTGAAGTCGTGTACGTCGCGGATGATCGTCGAGTACGCCGTGCGCGTCAGCGCCACGCTCATCTCGCGCACCACCGCCGTCAGCGCGGCCCTGATCACCTCGAGGGTGACCGGGTCGACCACCGAGCTCACCGCCATGCGCCTCAGCTCCCCTCGTGGATGTGGAGGTTCCGGAAGCGGTCGACCAGGCCGTGCTGCCCCGGCAGGATCAGCATGGTGGAGCGCGGATCCTCGAGGATGCAGGGCCCGGGGAGCCGATCCCCGTCCATCAGGTCTTCCACGTCGTAGATCGCCGCGTCGGCCCAGCCCTCGTCGTCGAAGTGGACCGAGCGCCGAGCTCTGGGCTCGAGCACCGAGCCCGGCTCGCGCTGCGGCACGGTCGGCAGCGTGGGCCGCTCGGTGAAGCCGATCCCCGCCACCCGCAGGTTCACGATCTGCGCCGGGAACTCCGGAGTCGAGTAGCCATACACGCGCGCGTGCGCCTCGTCGAACTGGCGCTCGATCGTCGCCGGGTCGATGTCGCCGCCGGCGCCGGGGCACGAGATGTTGAGGTGGTACTCCTGGCCGATGTAGCGCACGTCCACGGAGCGGCGCAGCTCGGTCGACGCCTCCGTGACGCCGTCGCTGGCGAGGGCGGCCCGCGCGGCCTGCTCCAGCTCGCCGAAGATGCGCTCCACCTCGTCCACGTCGAGGTCGGCGATCGGCCGCACGTGGGTGCGCGCCCGGTCGTGCCGGAAGTCGGTGCCGAGCATGCCGACGGCCGACAGCGCCCCGGGGTTGTTCGGGACCACCGCGTGCGGGATGTTGAGCTCGCGCATGACCGCGGCCGTGTGCAGGCCGCCGCACCCGCCAAAGCCCATCAGCACGAAGTCGCGCGGGTCGAAGCCGCGCTCCACGAGGATCGAGCGGATCGCCTTCGACATGTTCGTGTTGACGATCCTCAGGATGCCCGCGGCGGCGGCCTGGAGGTCGAGCCCCAGCGGGTCGGCGACCTTGTCGGCGAGCGACGCCGCGCTGTTCTCCGTGTCGAGCTGCATCGCTCCGCCGAGGAAGTAGTCGGGGTTGATCCGCCCGAGGGCGAGGTTGGCGTCGGTAACCGTCGGCTCCGTGCCGCCGCGCCCGTAACAGACCGGTGCGGGGTCGGCACCTGCGCTCTGGGGTCCCACGCGCAGCGCGCCGCCGACGTCGAGCCACGCGATGCTGCCGCCGCCGGCTCCGATCGAGAGGATCTCGATCATCGGCGCGAGGATCGGCCACCCATCGGCCACGGTGCTCTCGACCACGCTGATCGCGCGGCCCTCGGCGATCACGCCCATGTCGCTGCTGGTGCCGCCGATGTCGAGCGTCACGAGGTTGGGGCAGCCGATCTTGTCGGCCAGCGCCAGCGCGCCCACCACTCCCCCGCTCGGTCCCGACATCACGGTGCGCACGGGCCACTCGCAGGCCGCCGACGTGCTCATCACGCCGCCGTTCGACTGCATCACCAGCAGCTCCCGGCGGAGCCCCCGCTCGCTCAGCTGATCGGTGAGCCGGTGGAGGTAGGACGAGATGATCGGGATCGTCGCGGCGTTCACGCAGGTCGTGGACGTGCGCTCGAACTCGCGCCACTCGGGTGCGACCTCACCGGACAGGCAGACCGTGCAGCCGGGGAGCTCCTCGGCGAGGATCTCGCGCACGCGGCGCTCGTGGTCGGGGTTCGCGTAGGCGTGCAGCAGGCACACGCCCACGGCCTCGACCTCGGCTTCGCGCAGCCGGCGAGCGGCCTGGCGCACCTCGGCCTCGTCGAGCGGCACCAGCACCTCGCCGGTGTGGCGCACGCGCTCGGTCACCTCCAGGCGCAGCCAGCGCGGGATCAGCGGCTGCGGCTTGACGTACTGGAGGTCGTACATCCGCGGGTTGTTGGTGCGCATGATCTCCAGCACGTCGCGGAACCCGCGCGTGGTGATCAGGCCGGTCCGCGGCAGCGACAGCTGGAGCAGGGCGTTCAGCACCACCGTCGCGCCGTGCACGAACAGGTCCACGTCGCCGAGGTCGCCGCCGTTGTGACCGGCGAGGATCTCCTCGGCGCCGCGCAGGATGCCCTCCGTGAAGTCGTGCGGGGTCGACGGGGTCTTGTGCACCCGCAGTGTCCCGTCCCCGTCCACCAGCACCAGGTCGGTGAACGTGCCACCGATGTCGGCCGACAGCTTGTAGCTCAACTGACTCGCCCTCCCCTCACTCGCCAAGCGGACGGCGCCGGCGCACGACAAAGCGGAAATGCTCCGGCAGGAGCCAGACCGTCGCCCAGTCCGCCGCGCGCCCATCGGCGGTCCAGACGACCGTGTCCACGAACAGGGCCACGGCCCCCGCTGGGACGCCGAGGCGGACGGCCACTTCCTTCGGGAGCCGCGCGGGCGTGTACTCCGCGTCTGCGTACTCCACGTCGACCTCGGGGTGGTCGAGCAGCACGTCGAGCGCCGATCCGGCGAGCTCCGAGCGCAGCGTGTCGAACGGCAGGATGCCCTGCGGCACGCGGTCGACCACCCAGGCCACCCGCATGCCGTCGAAGCACTTCACCCGCCGCACCTCCACGATCGGGTGGCCGGCCTCCACGTGCAGCTGCTGCGCCGTCTCCTCGTCCGCCGGCACCTGCTCGGCGCCGAAATCGACGTCCGAGACCGTCTGACCGGCCTCGCGCGCGAACGTGTCGATGGAGCTCAGCCGGTCCAGCCCGTGGAAGACGGATGCGCTCCGCGGCAGCACGGTCGTCCCCACGCCCTGGCGGATCGACACGAGCCCCGCCTCGCGCAACCCGTGCAGCGCCGCGCGAACGGTCACGCGCGACACGCCGTAGCGCTTGCTCAGCTGATGCTCCGAGGGCAGCTTGCTGCCGGCCGGCACGTCGCCGCTGATGATCAGCTCGCGCGCGATCACGTCGCGCACGTCGTAGGCGAGCGGGCGCCCCTGCCGCCGCATGCTCAGCCGGGCGGCAGCGCTGTTGGGACCGGCGTTCATCCGGCGCTCCTCACGGCGATGGGCTCGTGCTCGCCGGCCGTCCCGGCCAGCGCGCGCGTGACCACGCGGGCCACGACCTGGGCGGCCGCGAGCAGGTCCGACTCGGCGACGTGCTCGTCCTGGCCGTTCACACCGGAGCCGGCGATGTCGTCGGCGCCCGCCCCGAACAGGACCGTCGGCACCTCGTGGCTGCCGAACCAGCGCGCATCCGTGTAGAGCGGGATGCCGCGCAGCGGTACCGGCTCGCCGAGCACCTGCTCGGCTTCGGCCTGGACGATCTCGGCCCACCGCTCGGATTGCGGTGTCGGCCGCAGGGGCTGCGCCCGCTGGACCATCTCCACCTCTACGTCGGCGCCGGCCTCATTCGCGAGCTTCGCGATCAACCGCTCTAGCTCGTGCCCGGCGGCCTCGAAGTCCTCGTCGGGCATGACCCTGCGGTCTACCAGCAGCTCGACGGTCCCCGGCGCGAGGCCCAGCCACTCCCCGCCGGCCAGGCGCGTGACGTTGAGGGTGGGGTGCGCGATCCCGGGCACCGACCCCTGCACCTGAGCCAGGCGATCGCCGGCCGCGACAAGTCCGGCTGCAACGGCGATCGCGTGGCGCATCGCCTCCTCCTCGGGAGCGACCACGGCCTGGTGCGCCGCACGGCCGCGGACCAGCAGCCGCGCCTGCAGGGCCCCGTTGTGCGCGATGCCCACCTGATGCGTGAAGCCGGCCGTGATCGCGCGCGCAGGACGGAGCCCGAAGCGCTCGAGCAGCGCGCGCGGTCCGTGGTCGCCGCCGCTGCCCTCGTCAGCTGTGATGGCCACGACGGCGGTCCCGGACGGGGTGCCGAGAGCCTCGGCGGCGGCGGCCGCGGCGTAGGTGTACGCGGCCACGTCGCTCTTGGAGAGGGTCGCGCCGCGGCCGTAGATGAGGCCGTCGCGCCGGGTCGCCGCGTACGGGTCCTCGGTCCACTCCGGGGTCGGAGGGGACGCGTCGAGGTGAGCGTTCAGCACCAGCTCGGGCGTCATCGTGCGCGGGCCGAGCCAGCCCAGCACGGTCGGGCTGGGCGGACCGTCGCCGGTGGGCGTCTCGTAGCGCTCGACATCGAGGCCGAGCGCGGACAGCCTGGCTGCTGCCGCGTCGGCGGCGGCGGCGCAGTCGCCGGGTGGGTTGTCGGTCGGGATCCGGATCAGCTCGCAGGCGTAGGCGGTCAGCTCGGTGCCGCGCTCGGCGATCCAGTCGGCGGCCGTCGCTGCCGGATCGCCGTTCGTCATGAGCCGACGGAGGCCGGGGCCGCGGTCTCGGCCATCGAGGCCACCACGTCGTCGGTCGAGCGCAGTAGGGCGAAGTTGTCGCCGAGGTAGCGCAGCGCCCAGGCGTGGTTCTCCGGCGACATCGCCACGCACGCGTCCTCCACGAGCACGACGTTGTAGTCGAGGTCGCCCGCGTGACGAGCCGTCGTCTCCACGCAGCTGTTCGTCCACATGCCCGTCAGCACGACGGTCTCGACGCCCATGTTGCGCAGGGCGTGGTCGAGGTTCGTGGACGTGAAGCACCCCGAGCCGGACTTGGTGAGCACGAAGTCGCCGGGCCGTACGTCCAGGTCGGCGAGGATCTGGGCGTCATCGGACCACTCCGGCCACACGAGCCCCTGCGCCCTGTGGCGGAGGGTCTGGTCGCTGCCGTCACCGCGCACGGAGGCCGAGCGCGCGAAGAAGACCGGCGCGTCGCGCGAGCGGAAGGCCGTGACCAGCTCGCGCACGTTCGGCACGACGGTCTCCTCGATGCGGGAGATCGCGTACTCGGACTCGTCGGCGAGCCCGTCCTTGGCCAGGCGAGCGAACAGCCCGGTGTCGCGCCGCGCGAAGGAGTTCTGAAGGTCGATGACGATCAGCGCGGAGCGGGTGTAGTCGATCTCCGGCTCCGCCACCCTGATTACGGCATCCCACGCTTTTTCTTCGTTTGCCATCCCGCCTCCTCAGCCCACCGCGGAGGGGGCATGCAGCTGCCTGGTAGTCATGTGAGCGCAGCTTACGACGCGCGCGAGCGGAGAGCAAGCCCGCCGCGCGGAACCGCCGCTCGCTCAGGCGATGCCCGTGTACCAGAGGCCGAACACGAGGCTGAAGCTCGCGAAGGCGGGCACCAGCACCTGCCGGTAGAGCGGCTGGATGACCGGGCGGGTCAGGACCCACGCGTACGCCCAGGTGCACAGCGCCATCGACAGCATGGTCATCGGGGCGTACACGAGCAGAGCCGCCAGCGCGGCGAAGCGCCCCGGCAGCCCGACGATCAGGAGCACGACCACGGCGCCGCTGCCGCCGAGCCCGTGCAGCATGCCGAGCGCGAGCGCCCGCCGGCCGGTGCGCACCTCGGCGTGCCGGTCGGGACGGTGGACGTGGCGGTGGACGGCGTCCCCGTGCCGGTGGGCACCCGCGCGGTAGCCGCCCCGCACCCACTTGAAGAGGACCCGGCAAGCGAGCGCGACGATCACGACGCCGATCGCCACCTCGGCGCCGGCGGCCAGCCCGGCCGGCAGCTGGGTGCGCAGCAGGATCAGCGGCGCGCCGAGCCCGACCAGCACCAGCCCGTGCCCCAGCCCCCACCAGGCGCCGATGCGCACGCCGCTGCGCACGTCGCCGTCCCCGGCCGCGACCAGCGACGTGACCGCGACCAGGTGGTCGGGATCCGAGGCGTGGCGCAGGCCCAGCAGCGCGGCGAGCGCGAACGCGGCGATCAGCGGCGCGCCCGCCAGCAGATCGGTCAGCCAGGCGTCGCACTGCTCGAGCGGCTTGGCGAGGACCTCGAAGCTCACGTGGAGAAGAGCCGCGCGTCGGCGCGGGCGTGACGGAGCGCGAACAGCTCGAGCTCCGGCATCGTCGAGCTGAGCTGATCCAGGTCGAGCGTCAGTGCCTCCTCGGCTGCCGCGGCTAGCGTGGGAGCGAGTCGCGCGAGCAGGACCTGCGCGGGACCGGGCGAGAGCGCGCCCAGCCGGACGGCCGCGCCCAGCAGGGCCGTGGCGGCACCGCGCAGCTCGACGAGAACGGCCGCGCGCGCCGACATCCCGAGCGCGCGCGCCAGCGTGCCGGACATGACCGCGACGTTGCCCGGGGTCTCACCCGTCCGGGCATGCCGGGACAGCTCCGCGACGAGCGCGTCGCCGGGCGCCAGCTGGGGCGCGAGAGCGGCGAGCTGGCGCCCGCACGTCTCCGACGCCGTCCGCGCCGCCGGCGTCAGCTTGCGTGCCGTGAGGCGCTCGTCGAGGGCCAGCAGCGTGTGGATGCCATCGGCCGCGTGCGCGTGGGCCACCACGACGCCGTCGAGCGGCGCCACCCCCTCGCACACGACCGTCTCAACCAGCTCCGCCAGCTGCTCGGGCTTGACCTCGTCGCGCGGGCTCAGCCAGGCCTCGAGCCCGTGCGAATGCACGAACCGGCCGATCGGCAGCGCGCTGTCCGCGAGCTGCAGGGCGGCGATCAGGCTCGCGTCGTCGCTCACGAGTGAGAGCCCGCGTGAGTGTGTCCGACGGGGAGCGCCCGCAGGCGCCCGAGCGCGACCTCGGTCACATCGACGGTGGCACCCTCGAGGCCGAGCTCGGCGACGGTCGCGCGGGCGATCGCCTCGCTCGTGGTCAGGGGCATGCGCGCCTCCCCGTCCTCGATGTCGATCGGGACGTGCTGGTTGCCGAACGCGTGGCCGAGGGCCAGCGCCTGCGCCACCAGCTCGCCGGCGGACAGCGTGGCGTCGAAGCGAACCACCAGCGCCCGCTCGGACGGGCGGACCACGGCCAGGACCCGCTCGCCGTCGTCATGGAGCACGGCCCCGTCGGCGAGGTAGGCGGCGCTCTGGAGGTCGATGACCACGTCGCTGCCGTCGTCGGCCTCGCGGCGCAGCCGCCGCCGCGATGCCTCGTCCCAGGCCACCGGCACGCCCGTGACGCGGCGGTCGGCGAAGCGCGCCTCGTCGGCGCGGCCCAGCAGCTCGGTCACGCGCACCGTCATTTGCGCCGCTCCGGCAGCGGGGCGCCCAGGAGCACGCGGCGCGCCACAGCCCACGCGCCGCGCAGCGCGCGCTCGGCGGCCGGTGCGTCGGGGGCCAGCATGCGCGCGAACGCGCCGACCCCGTTGGGCAGCTCTCCCGCCGCGCCCAGCACGCCCCGCTCGACCGCCAGCGCCGCATCGAGGCGGGCCGCGAGATTCGCGGCGTCGCGCTCGGGGGCAACCGCGAACAGCGTGACGAGGTAGTCCCATCCGCCCAGCGCTCCGGCGCGGTCCAGCGGCGCGCGGGCCGGCTCCAGGCGCAGCGTCTCGGCGCACAGCTCGCGGCCGTCGCGGCGGACCTCGGTGCGCAGCTCGAGCAGGTCGTAGGCGAAGCGCTCGCCGCGGGCGCGGCGGCCCGGGGAGATCGTCTCGGCGGCCACGAACGCCGCGCCCGCTCCGAGCTCGATCCGGGTGCGCTGGCGGTAGCGGCTCCCGGCCTGCGGCAGCAGCGGGTCCGGGAGGTGCTCCACGTAGGCATCCGGGCCGAGTTGGAAGTCCAGCTCCAGCCGGGCCTCGTCGCCCTCCATGCGGTAGAGCTTGGTCGCCGACTGCGTGGTGAGGTGCACGCGCACCCCCTCGTCGGCCACCACGCTGGTGCGCAGCCGGTCTCCGCCGAACACGCCCCCGGTCGGGTTCTGCACGTAGACGAAGGCCATGTCCGCCACCGCGGCGTCCAGGTGGAACGGCACGGTCATGCGCAGCGGGAAGCGCTGGGAGTGGTGCCGGAGGACGCTGCGCCCCCCGGAGTCGCGGCGGAAACCGAGGTCGAGCACCCCGGTGTCGGTCACGGCGCCGAAGCCGGCTCGAACAGCACCGCGCGCCGCAGCTCGGCGAAGATCGCGTCGGCGCCGTCCTCCTTCGTCAGGTCGGTGAACAGCGAGGTACGGTGGGGACGGGCGCGCGCCACGTCGCCGCGCATGCGGTCGAGATCGGCGCCCACGTACGGCGCCAGGTCGATCTTGTTGACCACCAGCAGGTCGGCGCGCAGCATGCCCAGCCCGCCCTTGCGCGGGATGTCGTCGCCGGCGGCCGTGTCGATCACGTAGGTCCAGTGATCGACCAGCTCGTTCGTGAAGGTCGACGCGAGGTTGTCCCCGCCGGACTCGATCACGATCGCGTCGAGCGGGCCGTTGTCGCGCTCCAGGCGCTCGGCCGCGTCGAGGTTCGCCGAGGGGTCCTCGCGGATCGCGGTGTGCGGGCAGGCGCCGGTCTCCACGCCGACGACCAGCGCCGGGTCGATCAGCCCGCTGCGCTGGACGCGCTCGGCGTCCTCGAGGGTGACGAGGTCGTTGGTGATGATCGCCACCCGCAGCCCGGCGCCGTGGAGCAGCGGCAGCAGCCGCTCGATCAGACGCGTCTTGCCGGACCCGACCGGGCCCCCGATCCCGATCCTGGTGGCGGCCCCGCTGCTCACTTGAGCACGTAGCGGCGCCCGAGCGGGACGCGGTCGACGGGTTCGCAGGTGCAGAGCTCGCCATCGGCCGTCACGCGGTAGGTCTCCGGGTCCACCTCGATCACCGGCAGCGCGTCGTTGTGCAGCATGTCGCGCTTGGTCAGGTGGCGCGTGTTGCGCGTCGCGACAAGCCGCTTGCGCAGCGACCAGCGGCCGGCTACGTCCGCGTCGATCGAGGCCTGGGTCATGAACGTCACCCCCAGCTCCTGGCACGCGGGACCGTACGCCCCCCACTGCGGCTTGTAGACCAGCGGCTCGCAGGTCATCAGCGAGGCGTTGCTCTCCCCCATCACCGACCAGGTCGGGAAGCCGCCCTTGAACACCACCTCGGGCTTGATCCCGAAGTGCTTCGGCTCCCAGAGCACGATGTCCGCCAGCTTGCCCACCTCGAGCGAGCCGATCTCGCGATCGATTCCGTAGATGCGCGCCGGGTTGATCGTCAGCTTCGCGATGTAGCGCTTGATGCGGAAGTTGTCGTGCGCCGTGCCGCTGTCCTCCGGCAGCGAGCCGCGCTGCACCTTCATCTTCGACGCGAGCTGCCACGTGCGCGCGATCGACTCGCCGATCCGGCCCATGCCCTGCGAGTCCGAGCCGAGCGCGCTGATCGCGCCGAGGTCGTGCAGCACGTCCTCGGCGGCGATCGTCTCGCGCCGGATGCGCGACTCGGCGAACGCGACGTCCTCGGGCACGCGCGGGTTGAGGTGATGGCAGATCATCACCATGTCCAGGTGCTCGTCGAACGTGTTGACCGTCGACGGGTTCGTGGGGTTGGTGGACGACGGCAGGCAGTTGGCCTCTCCCGCCACGCGGATGATGTCCGGCGCGTGGCCGCCTCCCGCGCCCTCGGAGTGGTAGGTGTGGATCGTCCGCTCGCCGATCGCCCTCATCGTGTGCTCGTAGAAGCCCGACTCGTTGAGCGTGTCGGTGTGGATCTGGACCTGCATGTCCAGCTCGTCGCCGGCGTCGAGCGATGACTCGATCACAGCCGGCATCGCGCCCCAGTCCTCGTGGATCTTGAGGCCGACGGCGCCGGCCCGCCCCTGCTCGAGCAGCGGCGCGACGTCGTAGGCGCTGCCCTTGCCCAGGAAGCCGAAGTTGATCGGCCAGGCCTCGGAGGCCTGGAGCATGCGGCCGAGGTTGACCGTGCCGGAGGAAGTGATGCCCACGGTCACCGGCCCCAGTCCGCCGCCGAGCATCGTCGTCACGCCCGACGCGATCGCCTCCTCGCAGAGGCCCGCCGAGTCGAAGTGCACGTGCACGTCGATGGCGCCCGCCGTCGCGATCATCCCCTCCGCCGAGCGCACGTCGGTGTTCGCGCCGATGACCATGTTGGGGTCGACGCCGTCCATGATCTGCGGGTTGCCGGCCTTGCCCACGCCGGCGATGCGGCCGTCCTTGATGCCGATGTCGCACTTCACGATGCCGAGCACGGCATCGATCACGAGCACGTTCGTGATCACGAAGTCCAGCGCGCCCTCCGCAGCCGTGATCGCGCCGTGCGTGCCGAGCCCGTCGCGCAGCGTCTTGCCACCGCCGAAGACGCACTCGTCCCCGGGCACCAGCAGATCGCGCTCGACCTCGGCCCAGAGCTCCGTGTCCCCCAGGCGCACGCGGTCGCCGGTCGTGGGACCGAACAGCTCCGCGTACTGCTGGCGTGAGATCCGCCGGCCCATCAGGCTCCCTCGTAGTCGCGCTCGCGCGCGCGCGCGAGGGCGGTCTCGAGGTCGGCGCCGTCGGTCAGCCGGTTGAGCCCGTGGAGCGCTCGCTCGCCGCCGAAGGCGACCAGCCCGATCTCGCGGTCCTCCCCCGGCTCGAACCGCACGGCCGTCCCCGCGGGTATGTCGAGGTGCATGCCGAAGGCCTCCCGGCGGTCGAAGCGCAGTGCCGGGTTGACCTCGAAGAAGTGGTAGTGCGAGCCCACCTGCACGGGCCGGTCGCCCGTATTGGTCACGCTCAGCGTTGCCGTCTCGCGGCCCGGGCTCAGCTCGATCTCGCCGTCGGCCGCCACGACCTCGCCCGGCACCGGCCCGTCGACCGGCTCGGTCCCGGCCCGGATCGGCTCGTGCACGGTCACCAGCTTCTGGCCGTCCTCGAAGAAGCCCTCCACCTGGAGCACGCCGACCAGGCGGTCGACGCCGGGAAGCACGTCGTCGGTCGTGAGGATCGTCGCGCCGAACTCCATCAGCTCCGCGACCGAGCGACCGTCGCGGGCCCCCTCCACGATCTCGTCCGCTATCAGCGCCCGCGCCTCGGGGTAGTTCAGCTTCAGCCCGCGAGCGCGCCGCTTGCGCGCGAGCTCGGCCGCGAGGAACAGCAGCAGGCGGTCGGTCTCCTTCGGGGACAGGTGCATCTCACTCTCCTCCGCTGGCCCGCACGTACGCGGCCCACCCGCCGTACGCCGTGATGTCCTCCACGTCGTCGCGCCCGGCCACGAAGTCGGGATCGCCGAGCATGATCGCCACCGTGCGGCCGTCGTCCAGCTCGACCTCGCCCTCCACCAGGCCGGTCGGCTCGGCGTCGACCTTGCCGCGCCAGATGCTCGCCGTGAGCGCGAAGACCTGCACGTCGATCGCCGCGCCGCCGGCGTCGGGCAGCAGCAGCGGGTACTCGCCGCCGACCGTGAGCAGCCGGTAGGCCGGCAGCGTCCGCGCGTCGCCCAGGTACTCCGCGCCGGCGATGCGGTCGTGGTGCGGCATGCCGCGCATGACGGTCCCGTACATGGCGGCCTCGAAGCGCGACTCGCCGGCCATCGTCAGCTCACCGACTCCGCGCCGCTGCGCGCGGCCTCGCGGGTGCGCGCGGTCGCCTCGGCGTCAAGCGTCCCGGCCTCGCGATCCAGGATGACGCCGTAGTCGCGCTCGGCGCTCTCGGCGCTCGTGATCCCGTCCAGCACATCCTGGAGCACGAGCTGCGGGTCGCGGTCCAGCGGGTCGCCGTAGCCGCCCGCGCTTGGAGTGGTGATCTGCAGCGCGTCGCCGGCGCGCAGCGTGTAAGCGGTGACCTTCGAGGGCCACGACTCCTCGTCATCGGCGCCCGGGTTCTTCACGAGCGACGCGTTGAGGCCGTCGTGCCCGCCGAAGATGCCCCACGGCTCGTCGCTGTCGTGGCGCTCGCCCTCGCAGGTGACGATCGTGTCCGCCAGGAAGCGGTTCACCCGCACGACGCCCACGCCTCCGCGCCAGGTGCCCGGAGCGCACGGCTCGTCGCGCAGCTCGTAGCGCTCCGTGCGCATCGGGAAGCGCCACTCCAGCTCCTCGATCGGGTTGTTGCGCGTGTTCGCGATCAGGCAGTCGACCGTGTCCAGGCCGTCCCGCGTCGGGCGCCCGCCGTACGAGCCCTCGTCGACCTCGAGGTAGACCCAGTACTCGCTCTCCTCCGGGTCGAAGCCGGAGTAGCTCACGAAGTGGAGGTGCGCCGAGTTGCCGGCGGTTATGCGCTCGGGCACCACCGGCGCGAGCGCGCGCAGCGCGAGGTCCACGGCGCGCTGTACCTGGCAGAAGCGCGCGAAGCACGCGCGCGGGTAGCGCGGGTTGAAGATCGAGCCCTCGGGCGCGATCACCTTGACGGGCCGCAGCATCCCCTCGTTCTGCGGCACGAACACGGGATAGGCGACCTCGTCGAGGAAGATCATCCGCGTGATGAACGTGAACGCGGAGACCGTCGAGCCCTCGAACGGGCAGTTGTAGCCGGTCGGGACCTCGTCGCTCGAGCCGGTCAGGTCGTACGTGATCTCGTCACCCTCGATGATCACCTTGACCTTCACCGGCAGCGGCACACCGCGGTTGCGGCCGTCGTCGTCGAGCCAGCCGACGTCGGTCTCGTACTCGCCGTCGGGGATCTTCGCGATCTCCTGGCGCAGCATCCGCTCCGAGTAGTCGATCCAGTCCCGCCCCGCGCCGAGCACGGCTTCGACGCCGTAGCGCCCCAGCAGCTCGAGGTAGCGGCGCTTCGCCAGCTCGCAGGCGGCGATCATCGCCTCGAGGTCGCCCCGGTTCTGGGTCGGCGTGCGCACGTTGCCGAGAATGTGGCGCCAGAGCGCCTCCTGGCGCACGCCCTTCTCTGAGAGCTTCACCGCGCGGTAGATCGAGCCCTCGCTGGAGTTGTCCACGAGGTCCACGGCGAGCCCCGGGTAGGCGCCGCCGATGTCCAGCAGGTGCGCGGAGGCTCCCGCGAAGCCCACCAGCTCCCCCTCGAAGAAGATCGGCACGACGATCGCCGCGTCGGGCGAGTGCGTGGCGCCGAGGTAAGGGTCGTTGTGCAGGATCACGTCGCCCTCGTGCACGTCGTCGCCGAGCAGCGACAGCACGCCCTGGACGATCTTGGGCATCGCGCCCATGAACATCGGCGTGGAGTCCGACTCGGCCAGCACGTGGCCCTCGCGGTCGAAGATGCCGGCGCCGAGGTCCTCCGACTCGCGGATGATCGACGAGTACGACATCCGGAACAGGACGCCGGCCATCTCCTTTGCGATCGCCGAGAACGCCCCGCCGATCACGCGCATCAGGATCGGCTCGGACAGGTCGCCGGCGCGCGCGGCGGACGTGAGCTCGCCGGCGCGGCGGCAGTCGATCACGATGTTGCCGCGCTCGTCCACCTCGGCCGTCGTGCCGGGCGGGACGATCGTGGTGGTGTCGTACTGCTCGATGATCGCGGGGCCGAGCAGGCGGTGGCCCGCGCGCAGGTCCTCGCGCTCGAAGAAGGGCGTGTCGTGGCGCTCGGCGCGGCCGCCCACGTCGAACACCACCTCGCGCATGGCGACCGGCTCCGGATCGCCGTCTGCCGTCTCCAGCGGCGTCACCTCCAGGTCCTGGATGCGGCCGATGCCGACGACGCGGATGTTCACGATCTCCACCTGGGCGTCGAAGCGGTGGCCGTACTCGCGCTCGTGCGCGGCGTGGAACGCCTCCTCCAGCCCGGCGATCCAGCCCTCGTCGAGGTCGCCGGCCGGCGCGTCCACGCGCACCTCGTAGCCCTGGCCGGCGTACCGGCAATCGGCCAGCCTGCGGATCAAGCGGCGGTCGTCCGGCACGCCGTCGCCGTCGAGCGCAGCGAGCGCCTGGGCGCCCAGCTCGTCGTAGCGCGCCTGCAGGCGACCGCGGTCGAGCGTGCTGAGCGTCGCGCGCTCGGTCGCGACGAACTCATGCTGAAGATCGGTGGCCAGCAGGCCGGTGGCGGCGATGATGCCGGGGTGCGGCGGGATCAGCACGCGCGGGATCTCGAGCTCCTGCGCGATCTCGCAGGCGAACAGGGGGCCCGCGCCTCCGGCCGCGACGAGCGTGAAGTCGCGCGGGTCGTAGCCGCGGCGCACGGAGTTCAGCTCGATCGCCTGCGTCATCTCGAACTTCTGGATCTGGAGCGCGCCCAGCGCGACCTCCTCGACCGGCAGCTCCAGAGTCCCGGCGAGCGACTCCAGCGCCGCGCGTGCCTGATCCGCGTCGAGCCGCATGCCACCGCCGAGCAGCCCGCGGTCGTCGCGCAGCCGGCCGAGCAGCACCTGCGCGTCGGTCGAGGTCGGCTCCGTGCCGCCGCGCCCGTAGCAGGCCGGACCCGGGTCGGCGCCCGCCGACTGGGGCCCGACGCGGAACACGCCGCCCTCGTCGACGAAGGCGAGCGAGCCGCCGCCCGCGCCGATCGTGTCGATGTCGACCATCGGCACCATGACCTGGTAGTCGCCGACCTTGCTGTCGAGCAGGTGGCGCATGCGCACGGCACCGCCGGCGGCCACGCCGATGTCAGCCGACGTCCCGCCGATGTCCAGCGTCACGACGTCCTCGAAGCCGGACATGCGCGCCGCCCAGATGCCGCCGATCAGGCCGGCGACCGGTCCGGACATGAGCAGGTTCACGGGCCGTTCGGCGGCTGACTCGATCCCGGTCATGCCGCCGGACGACTGCATCAGCTGGACGCTGTGGCGGAGCCCGGCCTCGCGCATGGCCTCGTCGAAGCGCATCAGGTAGCGGGAGACCTTGGGCCCGACGTAGGCGTTCAGGGCGACCGTCGAGAAGCGCTCGTACTCGCGGTACAGCGGCAGCACCTCGTGCGAGACCGAGAGGTAGCAACCGGGGTGCTCCTCGAGCACGATCTCCTTGATGCGGCGCTCGTGATCGGGGTTGAGGTAGGAGTGCAGGAGGCAGATCGCGACGGCGTCGACGCCGGCCTCGCGCAGCGCGCGGGCGCGCTCGCGCACCTGGTCCTCGTCGAGCTCGATCAGCACGTCGCCGTCGGGCACCGTGATGCGCTCGCTCACCGTGAGGCGGTGGCGGCGCTTCACCAGCGGTCGCGACTGCCACGGCAGCTCCTGCTGGAGCGAGAAGTTGTACGGCTTCTTGTGGCGCGCGATGTGGAGGATGTCGCGGAAGCCCTCGGTCGTGATCAGCCCGACCTCGGCGCCGGTTCCGGTGAGCGCGATGTTCGTCGCCACCGTGGTCCCGTGGAGGACGTTGTCGACCTCCTCGATCGCGACCCCGGCCTTCTGGCAGAGCTGCTCGATGCCGGCGATGACGGCGGCGGCGGGGTCCCCGGGCGTCGACGGGACCTTGTCGACGGTGATCCGGCCCTCGTCCTCGTCCACGAGGATGAGGTCGGTGAACGTGCCACCCACATCGACGCCGACTCGCTTCATCGCGACTGCTTGCCTCCGCGCCGGAACAGCCGGGCGAACCAGCCCCGCACCACCGCGAGCACGAGACGGCCGGCGCGCAGGTCGTTCGAGGCCGCCGGCGGCGGCGTGGCTCGGGCCGGCTCGGCGGCAGCGGAGGCCGCCGGGGCCGCGTCCGTCGAGGCCGCGTTCGCCGGGGCCGTGCCCGCCGGGGCCGAGTCCGCCGGGGCCGCGCCCGCCGGGGTCGCGCCCGCCGGGGTCGAGTCCGCGCCGATGCTGCGCTCGAGGTTGGCCGACATCTCGCCGAGCAGCTGCGCCACGACCGACTCGACCACGCCGTGGCCCATCTGAGCCGCGCGCCCGGTCAGCTGGATGTCTGACACCGCTCCCACAGCCGAGCCACTCCCCTGCGGGGTCACCGTCATGGCGATGCGCGCCTCGGCGGTGGCCTGGGTGCGCGCGTCGCGGGCGGAGCCCACGAGCACCGCGCTGCGAGCGGCGGCGTCCTGCTCGGCGATTTTCACGGTGCCGTCGTAGCTGAAGCGCATCGGCCCGAGCTTGACCTTGACCTTGACCTCCCTCGCGCCGTCGTCCAGCTCGGCGCCCAGCTCCGCGCCCGGCATGCAGGGCGCGACGCGGTCGAGGTCCAGCAGCAGCCGATACGCGTCGTCTGGCGGCAGGCTGAGTTGAAATTCATTGGCGATCTGCATGGGCGCTCGCGGGGCCGGGAGTGCGCGCATTCAACAGCCTGGCAGGCTGTTAGTCAAGTAGTCTTCACGGCTGCCTAGCGTTCCGCTACGCTCGGCTTCCATGGAGCGCAGCAACCTCATCCACGGCCCCAGGGTGGCCACCCGCCAGCTGGCCAACGAGGTCTACGACCGCCTCAGCCGCGAGTTCATCTTCAACGGCGAGGTCCCGCCCGGCGAGCTGCTGCCGAGCGAGACGAAGCTCGCCGCGCACTACGGCGTCTCGCGCGTGACGATCCGCAGCACCCTGCGCATGCTGCAGGACGCCCACTTGATCCGAATCCGCAACGGGATCGGATCCGTCGTGCTGCCCCGCCCCGCGGTGGTCACCGAGGGGCTCGACAAGCTCTGCTCGCTCGAGACCTACGCGCGCGAGCGCTCCCAGGACGTCGCCACCGCCGACGTCGACTGGAGCGAGGAGGCCGCCGACGAGGAGGCCGCCGAGAAGCTCGAGCTGGAGGTCGGCGCGCCCATGTACGTGGTGCACCGCGTGAAGCTGTTCGGCGACGTGCGCGTGGCCTGGGGCATCGAGCGGGTGCCGGCCGACGTGCTCCCGCTCGACGTGCTCAAGTCGGAGTTCAGCGGCTCCGTGATGGACGTGCTGCTGGCGCACACCGAGCTGAGCGTCGAGTACGCGGATGCCGAGCTCACGCCGGCCGGCGCCCCCGCCGCGATCGCGCGGCGCCTCGGCGTCAAGAGCGGCACCGTCTGCCAGACGCTCGAGCAGATCATGTACGCCGGCGGGCGCCCCGTGCAGTGGGGCAAGGCGTGGCTGCTTCCCGAGCACTACCGCCTCCAGGTCCGCCGCCGGGCGACGCTCACGCCCCCGGTCGTCCGACGCTGAACACGAGCGTCTCGGTCGTCGCCGCACCCAGCGCCGCGACGAACTGGTCCGCGCTGGCGTAGGGACGGTCCTCGACGTATGCCGCGGTCAGCGGCAGCTCCACCCTGTCAGCGGCGAATGGGTACGGGCTCATCGTCACGGCGCGCGGGCCGGCCGAGCGCAGCGTGAACGCGGGCAGGGTCGCCGGCCGCCCGTGCCGCGCCGGCGGGGGGCCGATCGTCCGCTCGCCCGTCGCGCCGGTTGCGAAGTGCAGCGACAGCTCGTCGCAGACCTGCATCAGGTCATAGGCGCGCCACAGGGCCGCGGGCTCCACCGCCACGCGCCCACGCAGGGTCCTGCGATGCAGGCGCTGACGCGCCAGGAAGCGCTGGCGCGCGAGCAGGAACGTAAGCGCGACGGCCGGCCCGCGAGCCGCGCGGACGCGTCGGGCCAACCCGATCGCCCCCACCTGCCCGCGATCCCAGCCGAAGCGATCCCCGAGGACGCCGGAGGTGTGGAGGCTCACGAGCAGGCCGACGTAGGGATCCCGCTCGCTCGCCCGGCGCACGCCCTCCGCGTGTCCGCGCACCAGCTCGGTCGCGACGTCGAGGAACTGGAAGGGCTGTCCCGTGCGCCGATCGAGCGCCGGCGCGGCGTCCCAGGCGCGCCAGCCCGCGTCGTGAGCGCCGGCCGCCGCGACCACCGGGTCACGCGGGGTGGGCGCCTCGAACTCCGCGTTGCCCCAGGCCTGCGCCGCGATTGCGGCCTGACGCTGGTGCGCGGAGTGAAGCGCGACGCGCAGCCGGCCACCCTCGCGCGCGAGGATCACCGATCAGGTGACCTCGCGCAGGACCGCTGCCACCGCTGACTCGAGCGCCTGGCGGTCGGCCTCGGACCAGTGCCGCGGGCCCGACGCCTCGTGGACCGACATCGTCCCGAGCAGCCGCCCGCCGGCTGGCACGGGCGCGAGCATCTGGGCGCGCACGCCGTAGAGGTCGATGACCTCCGGCGGCGTCGGCGGCACCGAGTTGAGGCAATCGTCCTGGAGGATGATCCGCAGCTCGTCCCGGATCGCCGTGAACGTCGGGGCGTTCCTGAGGTCCACCGACGTGTCCCCGCGCAGGGACCGGACCCCTGGCGCGCACGCCTCCGCCACCACCGGGAAGTACTCCGGCGGCGAGTCGAGCCGCAGGGTCGCGCGGCTTGCCGCGGTGGCGGCGAGCAGCTCGTCCACGATGCCCTGTAGGGCCGCGCTCAAGTCAGTCGCGCTGCCAGGCCGCCCGCACCGACGCGACGATCTGCTCGTAGCCGGTGCAGCGGCAGAGGTTGCCCGACAGCAGCCCGCGGATCGCCTCGTCGTCCGGGTAGTCGTCCGGATCGGCGCTCGCGAGCGTGGTCAGGAACCCCGGCGTGCAGAACCCGCACTGGAGGCCGTGGTGGTCCTTGAAAGCCTGCTGCATGGGGTTGAGCCCGTCCGCCGGCGTGATGCCCTCCACGGTCGTGACCTCGGCGCCGTCGGCCTGCACCGCCAGCGTGAGGCAGGAGCGCACGGGCTGCCCGTCGAGCAGGACCGTGCACGCGCCGCAGATGCCGTGCTCACAGCCGAGGTGGGTGCCGGTCAGGTCCAGGCCGTCGCGCAACAGGTCGGCAAGCAGCAAGCGGGCGGGCACCTTGCGGCTCACGGCCTCGCCGTTCACGCGCAGGTCGATCTCGACGGCGTCCGTGGGCTGCTCGACGGGCTTCACGGTCCCACCTCCACGAGCGCGCGCCGCACGAGCGTGGCAACCAGGTCGCTGCGGTACTGGCTTTCCTCGGTCGCCGTCCCGCCGGCCCGCAGCTCGACGCGCGCCTCGGACGCTGCCGCGTCGATCGCCCCAGCGCCGAGCTCACGGTTGGCCAGGCTGGCCTCGGCCGCGGTCAGGCGGACCGGTGCGCCTCCGAAGCCGACAGCCGCCAGGCGCGCCTCGACCACGGTCGCCGTTCCGGGAGCGAAGCGCACCGCCGCCGCGAGGCCGGCGAGCGCGAAGTCGCCGTTGCGCCGGGCGACCTCGAGGAACGCCGTGCGGGCGTCCGCGAGAATGGGCAGCCGTACCTCGGTGAGCACCTCGTCCTCCTCTAGCGTCGTGCTGTAGGGCCCCAGGAAGAAGTCCCGTGCGGCGATCGTGCGCGTGCCGCGCACACTGGTCGCGACCAGCTCGGCATCGAGCGCGAGCGCGACCGCGGGCAGCTCGGCGGTCGCGTCGGCGTGCGCGATGCTGCCGCCGAACGTGCCGCGGTTGCGGATCTGGACGTGGCCCACATGCTTGAGCGCCTGCGGCACCAGCGGGCAGCATTCGCGCACCAGCGGCGACCGTTCCGCCACGCGCTGACGGACGCCGGCGCCGATCGCCAGCACGTCGCCGTCGCGGCGCACCTCCCGCAGCTCCTCGACCAGCTCCAGGTCGATCAGGACGGTCGGCTCGGCCAGGCGCATGTTGAGCAGCGGCATGAGGCTCTGCCCGCCGGCGAGCAGCTTGCCCTCGCCCTCGCTGGCCGCTAGCAGCTCGGCCGCGCGGCCCAGCGTCCGCGGGCGCGAGTAGTCGAAGCGCGGCGGCTTCACGAGGCGCGTGCCACGATCGCGTGCACGTCGCGCGGCAGGATCGGCGTGGACACCAGCTCGGGCGGGTCGAACTCGGCCAGCGCCTGCTCCACCGCGCTCGTGACCGCGGCCGGCGGGCCGATGATGCCGCCCTCGCCCACGCCCTTGACCCCGAACGGGATCTCCGGCGCCGGCGTCTCCATCTCGTGGGTGTGGATCGGCGGGATCTCGCTGGCGGTCGGG
>JAXDIH010000022.1:0-4739 GCA_034664105.1 Thermoleophilaceae bacterium | reverse complement strand
CTCGAGGTCGACGAGGAACGTGAGCTGGCCGGCAAGCTGGCCGGTGTCCTGTTCCTCACCGCGGGCGTGTCGATTGTGCTCCAGCTGTTGCTGCCGGGCGTCGAGGATCGTCACTGGATCTGGGTCGTCGGGCTCGCCTGCACCTGCGTGGCATGGGCCCTGTTCTGTCTGACGCTGGCGCGGCCGGAGGAGCACGGCGCCTGGTTCTGGCACGTGCCGGCCACGCTGTCGATCCTCCTGATCGCCGGCCTGATCGCCGCGACCGGCGGCGCCGCGTCGCCGGCGCGCTTCTACGTCTTCTTCCTGCTCTTCTACGCGTGCTACTTCTTCCCGCGCCGCTACGCGCGTCTGTACGTCGCCGGCTGCGTGGGCGTGGCGCTGACGCCGCTGGCCTACGACCGCTCCGCCGTGTCCGAGGGCTACCTGAGCGAGCTGATCGTGCTGGTGGCCGCCTACGTGACGCTGGGCTGGCTGATCATGGGCGGCAAGGCGATCATGGTCGACCTGCGCGAGCGAGCGCGGTCGCTGTCGCTGGAGGACCCGCTCACCGAGCTGCCCAATCGTCGGGCGCTGCTCGAGTGGCTGGAGCTGCACATGCAGACCGACGCGCAGGTCGGGATGATCCTGGTCGACCTCGACGGCTTCAAGGACGTGAACACGCTGCACGGCTACCCGGCGGGTGACGCCATCCTGTGCGAGACCGCCCGCACGCTGCAGTCCTGCGTGCGCACGGGCGACTTCGTCGCGCGGCTCGGTGGCGACGAGTACGCGGTGCTGACCCTCCGAACCGGCCTGGAAGCCATGGAGACCCTCTCGATGAGGGTGCTCGACGCCGTGCGCGCGATGCCCCGCGGCGAGGCGGAGGACGTGGAGCTGACCGCCAGCGTCGGCTGGGCGCTCTACCCCCACGACGCGGAGACGATCGACGAGCTGGTGGCCGCGGCGGACCGGTGCGTGCGCGGGGCAAAGCTCACGGGCAAGGACCGGGCGCTCTCAGCCCTGGAGTGGGCGCCCAGCGCCTAGCCTCTTGGGCGTGCGCTCGCTGCGCGTCCTCTCCGACTGCTTCCCCGAAGACGCCGCCTTCGACGCCGCGGTGTCGCGCGCGACGATGCGTCTGGTGGCGGCGGGCGAGCTGCCCGAGACGCTGCGGCTGGCTCGCCCCGCCGCGGTTGTGGCGTTCGCCAAGCGCGACGTGCTGGCTCCCGGCTTTCCCGAGGCCGTGGCCGCGGCACGTGGCGCCGGCTTCGGGTCCGTGGTCCGGCTGGCCGGCGGCCGCGCCGCCGTGTTCCACCCGGGCACGCTGGAGATCGCGCACGCCGTGCCGGATCCCGATCCGCGCCGGTCGATCCACACCCGCTTCGAGGCGACCGCCGAGCTGATCGCCCGGGCGCTGCGCGGGCTCGGGGTGGACGCGCGCGTGGGGGAGGTGCCGGGCGAGTACTGCCCTGGCCGCTGGAGCGTCAACGCCGGTGGCCGGCGCAAGCTGGCCGGCATCGGCCAGCGCGTCATCTCGGGCGGCGCGCACGTGGGCACGGTGCTGGTGGTAGACGACGCGGCCGCCGTGCGCCGGGTGCTCGAGCCGGTCTACGCGGCGCTGGAGCTCGACTGGGACCCGGCCACGGTGGGCGCGGTGGCCGAGGAGACGCCCGGCGCTTCGTGGGAGCTTGTCCGCGATGCCCTGCTGGCCCGGTACGCGGAGCGCTTTCGGCTCGTAGAGGACTCGCTGGACCCCGCAACGCTCGATCTGGCGCGGACGCTGGCGGCGGAGCACCGGCCGCCCGCGACCGCGGGCGTTGGCGAACAGCAGCGATAGAGGTTGGATCCCGCTCTTGGTTGCTGCAGCTGGCCCGGCCCGCTACGCCACGGACGCCGGTGCTGCGCGCCCCGCGGTCTCGGCGATCGCCTCGACCACCTGCGGCCACACCTCACGCGGCAGGTCGTGGCCCATGCCGGGGATCGCGATCAGGCGCGCGTCCGGGATCGCAGCCGCGGTGGCGCGACCGCCGCGGAAGGGCACCAGCGGGTCGTCGCGGCCGTGGATGACCGTCGTCGGCACCGTTACGGAGCGCAGCTGCGCGGTGCGGTCGCCCGAGGCGATGATCGCCCCCAGCTGTCGGCCGGTCCCGGCCGCGAAGTGCCCGCGCTCGTAGGTGGCGGCGGCCAGCTCGCGAGCGCGGTCGTCGTCGAACGGGAAGCCCTTCGACCCGATCATCCGGAAGACGCGCACGAAGTGCTCGATGTAGGCCTGCTTCTCCTCCGGGGCGCGGCGCATCAGCACGCTCATCACGCGCAGCTTGGGCCGCCCCGCCCGGCGCTCGCCCGTGGTCGACATGATCGAGGTGAGCGACCGCACGCGCTCCGGCCGCTTGATCGCCATCGTCTGGGCGATCATCCCGCCCATCGACGCGCCGACCACGTGGGCCGTCTCGATCCCCAGATGGTCGAGCAGGCCGAAGGCGTCGTCGGCCATGTCCTCGAGCCGGTACGGGGCCTCCAGGCGCAGGCCGATCAGCGCCCGCCGCACGTCCGGGACCGGCGCGTCGATCTTGGTCGAGCGGCCCGAATCGCGGTTGTCGAAGCGGATCACGTGCAAGCCCCGCTCCGCGAGCTGCTCGCACAGCTCCCGGTCCCAGTGGATCAGCTGCATCCCCAGCCCCATCACCAGCAGCAGCGGTGGGTTGGACGGGTCGCCGATCGTGTCGTAGACGATCTCGATGCCGTTAGCCCGTGCCGTCTCCTCGGCCATGAGGAGACGCTAGCGCTCGCGCGTCGGCAGGTCCACGCGCAGCTGCGCGACCTTCACCGAGAACGTGAAGTTGCTCGCGCGGAAGGTGGTCGGGTCGCTGCCCAGTAGCTCGAGCTTGGCCGTGTGACCGGCGGCGAACCGCCAGCCGTTGCCGAACAACTGGAAGACGATCCCGCCCTTCTGGTTGTCCTCGAGCCGATAGATGCCGCGTGAGACCAGCGTCTGCTGGTCCCCGCTCACGTCCCATAGGCGGGCGGCGATCATCCCGCCGCGCCCCTTGGTGCGGATCTGCGCGCTCACCGTCGGCATGCCGAGCAGCGTGAACGGCTTGCCGACGCGCTTCTGCACGACCGCCGTGCCGGACGCCTGCGCCGCGGGCAGCGGATCGCAGGCTGGCTTGCCGCCGACCGGGTCGAGGGCCGCCGCGATGGCGGGGTCGCCGCCGGCTGACGTGATGCTCTGCGTTCCGGCCGCGCCGATGCGCACCGTGCCGGGGTGGAGCGCCTCCCAGCTGCGCGCCTTGAAAGGCCCGCCGGCGGGCGCGTCGGCGGGGCAGGTCTGGGTGTAAGCGGTCACCGAGCCCGGACGCGGGCCGCGGCCGTCGCCCTTGAGGTAGGCGGCGAAGAAGCGCGCACCCTGGGAGTTGAAGGCATGGTCGACCGCCGGCTTGTTGGCACCGCGCATGTGACCGAGGTCGCCGAGCTGGAGCGTCACGCGCGCTCCCTTGACGCCGCGGAAGATGCGCCACACGCGCAGCGCCTCGGTGGCGGGGAACAGGTCGTCCGTCCAGCCGTTCTGCACCAGCAGCGGAGCGGGGACGCCAGACAGGCCGGCCATGCTGTGGTAGTTCGTGAGCTCGCGCCCCACGCGCAGCTGCGCTGGGGTCACGGGCTCGCCGCGGTCGGTGACCGCCTTCCAGCCGGTGAGGTCCGCGCTGAACGGCCCGCCCTGCGGCGCGTAGAAGCCCTTGAGGCTGCCGAGCAGGAAGAGGCCGTTGATGTAGCTCTGCTTCTGCACGCCGCCCGGCTCGATGCTCTGCCCGCGGAAATAGTCACGGAAGTCGAGGAAGCGGCCGTTGGGCTGGAGCGCGTACGTCATGTCGGAGCCGCCCCAGCGCGGGAACGCCGCCGCGATCGAGAGGGCGGTGCCCTTGGGGCTGCGCCAGCGCCGGTAGGCGCCGTTGGGGAGCCGGACGCGGTCGCGCAGCCGGGCCAGGATGAGCGACTGGATGCCGCCGTAGGAGATGCCGGTCACGCCGATCTCGTCGGGGTTCACGAGCTTCTGGTCCACGAGCCGCCCGAGCAGGTACTGGACGTCGCGCGCCTCGTAGCGCTGGTCGCCCAGGCGCAGCCAGCCGCGGTCGCAACCGGGCGACGTGCGCGAGTCCACGTCTCCGCACGAGCGACCGAAGCCACGCGCGGTGGCCGTGATGACCGCGTAGCCCTGTTGCGCGAAGTAGACGTTGTTGTAGTGGTAGTTCGCTCCACCGGTGCCGTCCGGCGTCGCGGCGAGGAAGGCGCCCTTGTCGCCACCCCAGCCGTGCATCATCACGATCGTCGGGAACGGTCCCTTGCCGGTCGGCGGCAGCGTGACGTCGACGTCGAGTGGCACGCCGTCCCAGCTCGCCACGCGCTCTGGGTCGCTCGCCGTGGGGCAGAAGCGCACGCCGTTCTGGGGCGTGCAGGCGTGGCCGAAGGGGTTCCCGGGTGCCGCCTGGGCGGCGGCGGGAGCGAGCACGGCCAGGACGGGAATGAGCGCGAGAAGTTTTTTCATGGCGGGTGCGAGAAACCTACAGCGAGCGTCGCACGCACGCCAGCCGTTCGCAGCGCTCAGGGAGAGGCTTGGCGGCTTTGGCCACTTGGTGTCCGCGGCGCCGGCGGTGGAGACTTCTTATCCCCGTTCGAGCTGGCGGCGGTCTTGGTCCGCTTGCGGGCCACCTTGAGCAGCTCGGCGAGCGCGTCCTCGAGCATCGTGCCGAAGTCCTCGAGGTCCG
>JAXDIH010000132.1:0-8859 GCA_034664105.1 Thermoleophilaceae bacterium | reverse complement strand
GACGAGCAGCACGAGCCGGCGCCGCACCTCGGCGAGCTTGCGCCTCAGCACGTCGGCGCGGCTGAGGTTGCTCTCCTGCACCGTCGGAATCTCGGCCTGGTCCAGGACGTAGCGCACATCGACGCGGCCCGCGGAGACCATGACGGTCGTTAGATGGTTGACGCTGAAATTGCCGAGCGGGTGGGCGTGGGCGGCGGGCGCAAGCGCGCTTAGCGCAAGACAGACGGCAATGAGGCTCAGGAGCCCCGGCCATCTCACCAATGTGACGTTGACCTTGTAATGCAGGGAAAACGTCACACGTGTGGGCGCCGCCGCCCTCATCGCCGCGCCTCGTCGAGCAGCCCCGCGGCCCGCGGCGTCAATGCCGCCCGCCCGGTCGCCGCGATTGCGAGGTGCCGCGCGGCGGGGCCGGCGAGCCGGGCCCGCTGGGCCGCTATCCCGGCGTGCAGCCGGAAGGAGGGATCGCGCGAGCCGAGCGCCACGGCTCGTCGCGCGAACGAGTAGCCCACAGCCGGCCGCCCCGAGCGGGTCAGCGCCCAGCCCAGCGCGTCCGCCGACCGCACGCTCGGCATCGAGCGCCAGACGCGCCGGCCGAGCGCCACGGCCGCCGCGGGCGAGCCGTGGTCGGCCTCGAACAGCACCGCCTCGGCGTCGGGCGCCGTGGCCGCCGCGCGGAACAGCCGCTGCTGGGCCCGAGCGGTGTCCAGGGCGGCCCGGGCCGCGGCCGGGTGGCCGAGCCGCTGCTCGACCTGCGCCAGCAGCCCGAGCGTGGAAGTCAGCGGCAGCCGGGCCGACGCGCGACGCAGGCGGGCGGCAGCTCTCCCCAGATCGCCGCCCGCCGCGTCCACGCGTGCGAGTCCGACCATGCCGGCGGGGAAGCCGCGTAGGGACCGCAGGGCCGAGGTGTAGGCCAGCCGCGCGGCGCGGACGTGACCGCGCCCGAGCTCCAGGTCGCCCAGCAGCACCTGGACGTACGCCACGTTCTCGGACACGCCGCCCGCCGCCACCGCCAGCCGCATCGCGGCCACGGCGCCGGCGCTGTCGCCGGACAGCTCCCTGTAGTAGGAGGCGCGCGAGTAGGCGGCCAGGCCCGGCTTCGTGTCGACCAGGCGCTGGATCGTGCGGGCGGCCTCCGGGTAGCGCCCCAGCTCGATCTCCGCGTCGGCGATCACGGTCAGCGGCCGAGCCAGCCGCGGCGCCTGCGCCGCGGCCGTTCGGCCGAGCCGCAGCTGCTCCGGGAAGTCGTGGCGCAGCCCGGCCAGCGTGCCGGCGCCGATCAGGGCGCCCAGCGAGCGCGGGTCGCGCCGCAGCGCGGCCCCGAAGGCGCGCTGCGCTCGCGAGTAGAAGCCCGGATCGCTCGTCTCGCGCGCGCGGGCTAGATACGCCTCACCGAGTCCGGCGTAGGCGGCGGCGTTGCCGGGCGCCGCCTGCACCGCGCGCTGGTAGTCCGCCACCGGGTCGCCGGTCGGAGCGCCCGGATCGGCGGAGAGCGGCAGTGAGGGCGCCCCACCGCCATTCAGCGCGATCAGCACGGCCAGCACAGCCGCGAACACAGCGAGTGGAGCGAGGAAGAAGTGAGGTGGGGAGAGAGTCATGTGTCCTCCGAGGCAGAACGGAGACCGCGGGGAGCGCCGGGCCAGAGGCGCCCCCCGCCGATCTCGCTTACGGGCTAGCCGCCCGCGGGCACCGGCGCATGGCCGGGCTCGACGCGCGTGGAAGGCGCGGAGTCGAACCCGCTATGCGGCGACGCCAGGTACGGGAACGTGGACAGGTACGGCTTGTCGTTCTGGTCCACGCCGTCTCCCAGCGGCACCTTGTTGTCCGCCAGGAAGCCGGCCACGACCTGGAGCTCGATGTCCACGACGTCGTCGCCGAGGCGGCGGCCGTTCGGGAAGCCGGCGGTGTCGCCGCCGATCACCCCGAAGCGGTTCTCCGTAGCCGCCGGAGGCACGCCGAGGTTGAGCTTGATCGTGTCGACGGCCGGGGGCCCGTCGACCCCGGCGTGCTGGTTCAGCATCGGGATCCCCTGGAGCAGCGCCTGCACGATGTCCGTGCGGTCGTTCTCGGGAGCCTTGATGTCGAACAGCGCGTTCAGGATCGCCGCGAGCTCGGGCTTCACGACGTACTTGCCGTAGAGCTCCGCGTCGCGGTCAGGCGTGGTGCGGTTGAACTGATCCTTCTTGCCGAGGGGGATGACCACCTCGTTGACCAGCGGGTTGCCGAGGCGCGACACCTGGACCCAGCCGTCGTGGTACGACCGCTTGGCCTTCCTGTGGTGCTTGCGCTTGGAGGCGGAGGCCCCGTTCACCTGGATCCGCTTGCGCTCCGTGGTCGACCACACGCCCACGACCGCGTTGGCGGCCTTGGCGCCGGAGACGGCCTTGTGGTCCTTCGTCACCAGCCGCTCCGGGATCTGCATGACGATCGCGTGGGTGTTCATGCCACTCAGGTCGTCCTTGCCACCACCCTTGTTGCCGGTGAGGTCGCGGACGTTGATGCCGTCGAACGTGGCGCCCAGGTCGACGAAGAACGGATCGTCGCGCTGACCTGCGAACACCTTCGTGCCGTCACCGATCCTCTTGACGGCCCCGTTCTCGAACGTCGAGTAGTCGGGGAACGTCTTCGGGCCGATGTTGGGCGGCGCGGAAGGCAGTCCGCGGGCGACCGTCTTCGCGTGCATCGACGTCTTGCCGCCCTTGTAGCTCCACGTCTCCCTGACGATCGAGTACCGCTGGACGACGTTCAGCTTCGGATCGTCGTACCCGCTCGCGCCCGGGAGGGCGTAGAGGAACGACTCCTTGTTCTTGACCTTGGTCTTGAACTGGTACCGGTAGCTGACGTCGGGACGACCGTCGCCGGTGTTGTCGATGTGGATGTAGTACCGCGCCCGGTCGTCCCAGCCGAAGAAGTTCGGGCCGTTGGCCGGAACCTCGCCGGGAATCCAGTCGGCCGCGATCGTCAGGGCGCCCTCGGCGCCCTTCGCCGTCCACGCGTACGTGTCGGTGTTGTCGGCCGTCGGATCGAGAGTGATCCCGGGTGCCTCGCGGTGGCTCGAGCCGAAGCCGAGCGTGGCCGCGAGGGCAGCGGCTGTGAGCGCCGCAGGGGCGATCAGCAGCTTGCGCATTGCGAGTCCTCCTGTGAGCGGTGACGAGGCGGGAAACTGTGCAAATCCCGCCTCCTGCTGCCCCTCCATTTCGCAAGGTTGGGACAACTGGATCACTTCAATCGCGTAAAACTCCTCCGGTGACTCCATCGAGCCGCTCCGCAGTCGCCTTCCAGCGCCGCGAGCATTCGATCCACGCCGATCTGGCCCGCCTGAAGGAGGCGCGCGACTTCGCCGAGCGCGCCGCCATGGAGTACGGCTTCCCGTCGGATGCCTGCTACCAGGTGAAGCTGGCGCTCAGCGAGGCGGTGACCAACGCGATCCAGCACGGGTCCAGCTCACCGGACGACCCGGTCCGCATCTTCATCACCGAGGAGTCCGGGTCGCTGATCTTCGAGGTGCTCGACACGGGCCGTTTCGTGCCCAGGGTCAGCCGCCGCGGCGACATGCCCGAGAGCGGCCGCGGGCTGGAGTTCATGCGGCTGCTGATGGACGCGGTCGACGTCTACCCCGGAGACGACGGCACGCGCCTGCGTTTGGTCAAGCGCTTGCAATAGAGGAGCGCCACAGCCGGCGGCGAAATCTGAGCTGCCCCGGCGACGGCCGGTGACGACTCCAAACCGCGAAGCATTCGCCCGGAAGTCGTCAGCATCGGCGGCGAACCGGTCGCCGTCGGGGCACTACTTCACCTCCAGCTCGCCTCTCATGCCGAGCTCGGCGTGGTCGCCGACCGTGCAGAGCATCTCGTAGGTCCCCGGAGTCAGCCGCACGCGGGCCGATTCGGTGCGCCCGCCGGGAAAGCTGGGCGTCCCTCCGATCTCCTTGCCGGCGCGCCGCACGCGGATGTTGTGAGCCAGGTCGCCGTCGTTCTCGAGCCGGATCGTGAGCGGCCCCGCGGCCCCCACGACGACCCGATCGGGGTCGAAGGAGTACTCGTGCGCCTTGATCGTGACGGTCCCGCCCTGGTCGACCGTCACGGTGCGGCTGGTGACCTGCTGGTCGTCCCCGCCACACCCCGCCACCAGCAGGAGGAGGGCGAAGGGGGCAGCGAGGCGTCGCATTGCGAGCGGATACTATGCGCCGCCGTGGGCCGCCTGACCCCCATTCTGTGCGTCGCTGTGACGGCGCTGATCGCCGCCGGGTGCGGTGGCGATATCGAGGTTCCGAAGAGCCAGGCGACCGCGCACAAGGGGGCCGTGCTCTTCTACGAACGCTGCTCCGGCTGCCACTCGCTGAAGGCCGCCAACGCCTACGGCTCCAAGCCGGAGGGGCAGCTCCAGCCGGGCGAGCGCACCAACGGACCGAACTTCAACGTCCGCAAGGAGAGCCGCGACGACGTGCTGTTCGCGATCCGCAACGGCGGCTTCTCGGGCGGGATCATGCCCGCCAACGTGGTGGTCGGCGACGACGCCGAAGCAGTGGCCGACTTCCTCTCCAAGTACTCCGGCAAGGGCGACTAGCCCGGGCGCGTCGAGGTCGCTGTGCTCGACCTCAGGGAGATCCGCGCGGACCCGGAGTCGGCGCGCGAGGCTCTGCGCAGACGCGGCTTCGATGTCGCGCTGCTCGACGAGGCGTTGGAGCTCGACGAGCGTCGGCGCGCGCTGCTGCCCGAGCTCGAGGAGCTGAGGCGGCGCAGGAACGAGGCCTCGAAGCAGATCGGCGAGCTGCAGCGCACCGGGGCCGACGCCGCGGGCGCGATCGCCGAGGTGAAGGCGACGTCCGCGCGCGAGAAGGAGCTGGAGGAGGAGCTGCGCGCGGTCGAGGAGCGCCGCGCCGCCGTCCTGGCGATGCTGCCGAACCTGCCCGACCCGACCGCGCCGCAGGAGGACGAGGTCGTGCGCGCGTGGGGCGAGGGCGGCAAGACCGGCCGCAGCCACGTGGAGCTGCTGGACGAGTACCTGGGGCTGGAGGAGGGAGCCCGCGTGGCGGGCTCGCGCTTCGTCTACCTCAAGGGCCCGCTGGTCAGGCTCGAGTTCGCGCTCGTCCAGTGGATCCTCGAGCTGCTCGAGGGCAAGGGCTTCATGCCGGTGATCCCGCCGGTGCTGGTGCGCGAGCAGGCCCTGTTCGGCACCGGCATGCTGCCCGACACCGAGCAGCAGATCTACCGCGTGCCCGAGGACGACCTGTACCTGGCCGGCACCTCGGAGGTGCCGCTGGCCTCGCTGCACGCCGGCGAGATCTTCGGTCCCGGCGAGCTGCCGCGCCGCTACGCCGGGTTCTCCACCTGCTTCCGCCGCGAGGCCGGCGCCGCCGGCAAGGACACGCAGGGCATCTTCAGGGTGCATCAGTTCGACAAGGTCGAGATGTTCAGCTTCGTCGAGCCGGAGGAGTCGGGCGCCGAGCACGAGCGGCTGCTGGCGATCGAGGAGGAGATCCTGCAGGCGCTGGAGATCCCGTACCAGGTGGTGAACATCGCGGCGAACGACCTGGGCAACTCGGCCGCCAAGAAGTACGACCTCGAGGCCTGGCTGCCCGGGCAGGGGCGCTACCGCGAGCTCACCTCCTGCTCGAACACGACGGCCTACCAGGCACGGCGCCTGGAGATCCGCCAGCGGCCCGAGGAGCGCGCGTCACCGCGGCACGTGCACACGCTCAACGGCACGGCCGTCGCGGTCGGCAGGACGATCATCGCGATCGCCGAGAACCACCAGCGCGACGACGGCACCGTCGCCGTCCCCGAGGTTCTGCACCCGTACGGAGCGCCGCCGACGATCAGCGGCTAGCTGTCGAAGCCCATCCCGAGCCGGTCCAGCAGCCGCAGCCAGGGCCCGCGGCGGCCCGCCCGCCGGTCGGCCCGTGCCAGGGCGCGCCGGGTGAGCGTGATGCCGGCCCAGCGCAGCGGCTCGGGCGGGAACGGGATCGGCTTGCTGCGCACCATGCCCAGGCGGGTGCGCTCGGTGTCGAGGCCGTCGACCAGGTCGAGCGCCACCTGCGCGCCGAAGCGGCTGGCTGCCACCCCCAGGCCGGTGTAGCCCACCGCGAACACCGCGCGGCCGCCCAGCACCTGCCCGAACATCACCGAGAAGCGCGAGCAGGTGTCGATCGCTCCGCCCCAGCGGTGTGTGAAGCGCAGGCCGTCGAGCTGGGGGAACGTGTCGAAGAAGTGGGTGGCCAGCAGCTCGAACGTGGCGGGGCGCTCGTCGAGATGCGCGCCCATCCCGTTGCGGAAGTTGTAGACAGCGTCGTAGCCGCCGAACAGGATGCGGTCGTCGCTGGTCAGTCGGTAGTAGTGGAACTGGTTGCCCATGTCGGTCAGGCCCTGCCGCCGCGCCCAGCCGAGCGACTCGCGCTGCTCGGCGGTTAGCGGCTCCGACACCAGCACGTAGTCGTAGACGGGCACCACGTAGCGGCGGATCGCCCGGACCAGCGGCGGGAAGGCGCTCGTGGCCAGCACCGCGCGGCGCGCGTGGACGGCCGCCCCCGAGCGGGTGGTCGCGCTCACGCCTCCGCGGGCGCGCTCCAGGCGGTCCACCGGCGAGTGCTCGTACAGCCTCACGCCGGCGGCTTGCGCCGCCGCGGCCAGGCCCCAGGCGAGCCGGGCGGGGTCGATCAGCCCGCGCCCCTCGGGGAGGTAGGCGGCGCCGTGGTAGGTCGGCGAGTGGACCTCGGCCCGGGCCTGCTCGGCGCTCAGCGCCTCGGCCCGCCACCCGTGGGCGCGGGCGGTCTCGACGACCTCGCTGATGTACTCGGCCTGGTAGGGCGCGGTGGCGAACGACAGCTCGCCCGTCTCCTCGAAGCCGGCGTCGATCCCGTGGCGCGCCATCGCCTCCCGGATCGCGGCGAAGTTCTCGCGGCCGAGCCGTTCCAGCTCGACCATCTCGTCCGGCCAGCGCGCCACGCCGTTCTCGATGCCGTGGGTGAGCGACGCGTCGACGAAGCCGCCGTTGCGCCCGCTGGCCCCGAACGCGAACTGCTCGCCCTCGAGCAGCACGACCTCGCGCTCCGGGTCGCGCTCGCGCGCGAGCAGCGCGGTCCACAGTCCGGTGAGCCCGCCACCGATCACCACGAGATCGGCCTCGTCGTCGATCTCCAGCGGCGGACCCGGCTCCGGCGCGCCGGGCTGGGACAGCCAGAACGGCCGCGGCTCGGCGTCGGCGAACGAGCGGAGGACGTCGTCGCGCACGGTCAGTGAGCGTGCCCGCCGCGCACGGTCTTCCAGGAGTCCCATGTGATGCGCAGGATCACGATCGTGATCGCCAGCCCGATCAGCGGGTCGGCGAGGCGCAGGCCGGCGGCGACGGCTGCGGCGCTGGCCACGACCCCGAGGCTGACGTACGCGTCGGCGCGGGCGTGGGCACCGTCGGCGATCAGCGCCGGGCTGTCGAGCCGGCGACCTGCCCGGCCGCGGATCTCGGCGGCGGCCCAGTTCCCCGCGAAGCCGATCACCCCGGCCATGGCGAGCGCCCCGAGCGCATCGACGTCGCGCGGATCGAGCAGGCGCACGATCGCCTCGTAGCCGGCCACGCAGGCGCTGGCGAAGATCGCCGCGACCACCGCCAGGCCGGCCCAGCGCTCGGCGCGCGCGCTCCTGAGCGCGAAGGCCACGGCGAGTGGAATGGCGGTCGAGGCGTCGCCGATGTTGTGGATCAGGTCCGCGAGCAGGGCGATGCTGCCCGACGCGAGAAACACCACGATCTGGGCGCCCGCGGCAAGCGCCAGCACGAGCAGCGCCAGCGCGACCGCGCGCAGCCCGTCGCGCGAGCGCTTGATCGAGTCGTCCACCAAACCATGCGAGTGTCCGTGGGAGACGGAGGGGGAGGGATTCGAACCCCCGGGCCCCTTGCGGGGCCGGCTGCTTTCAAGGCAGCTGCAATCGACCGGACTCTGCCACCCCTCCATTGCCGCTCCCATGGAAGCGGAATTCTGGACCTCGCGTCAATCGCCCGCTCCGGCCAGTACCGCCAGTACGCTTGATCGAATCGCGCGCGCGGTCCGGGCCCCGGCCGTGCGCTTGAAGAAGAGGCCAAGCGTGATCCGCCCTGAACAGCTCGCCGAAGCGCTAGATCGCATCCACCCGCGCGATCGCGAGCTGCTGTCCCTGTCGCTGCGGCGACGGGTGCCGGACGAGGCGCTCGGGCGCCTGTACGAGTGCTCGCCGTCGGAGGTGGCGCGCCGCAGGGCACGTGCGATCGAGCGGCTGGCCGACGAGATGCAGCTGCATCGCGGCGAGGACCTCGGCGCCGTCCTGAAGGCGCTGCTGGAGCCCGAGACCTGGAGCCAGACGGCCATGACGCTGGGCGAGGAGTTCGCGGCCGGCGGCGCCCGCTCGCGCCTGGCGGCGGTGCCCGTCCCGGAAGAGGAGCCCGAGCGCGACGATCCGTTCCCGGCGCTCGCGCCGGTGCCGCCCCCGCCGGACATCGAAGTGGCGCGGGAGCGGGAAGCGCCCGCGGAAGCGGAAGCGCCGCCCGCGGAGGCGGAAGTCGAAGCGGCCCCCGCGGCCGAGCAGGCGGAGGCCGCACCCCCGGCAGAGGCGACGCCCGCGACGGCGGAGGCCGCGCCCGCGGCGGAAGCTGCGCCCGAGGAGGCGGAAGCCGCGAAGGCGGAGGCCGCGAAGGCGGAGGCCGCGCCCGAGCCCGGGGTCAAGCCGGCCGAGGTCGACCCCGCGCCTGCGCCCGTCCCCACGCCCGACTCCGTGCTCGAGATGTTCGCCGAGCGCGAGCGCCAGGCGCCCGACCCACCGCGGCGCGCCGTCCCGCTGGCGCTGATCGGGCTGGCCATCGCGGCGCTGGTCGGCGCCGCCGGCGTGGTCGGCGCCA
>JAXDIH010000121.1:0-20384 GCA_034664105.1 Thermoleophilaceae bacterium | reverse complement strand
GCCGCGGGCGATCAGCAAGTGCCCCAGCTGCGGGGAGCCGGTAAGCCCCTTCGCGGCCGGCTGTGCGATCTGCGGGACGAACCTGGAGGCGGCCCGGGCGGAGCTGGCGGCCAAGCGGGCGCGGCGGGCGCGGCTGCCGGGCGCGGTTCGACTGAGCGACGACGCGGTGCGCATCGCCGTGGGGGTGATCGCGGCGGTGTTCTCGCCGGTGATGGGAGCGCTGCTGACGGGCTACTTCGCGTATGACGCCGACCAGAACGGTCGCATCCAGACACGCAACCTGATGCTCGTGTTGCTGGGTTTGAGCCTGGTCGGCGTCTTCGCCTACTCGCAGCTGTGGGGAGGGCTCTTCCTGGGGTTCTGAGTCAGGCCTTGACGAGAAGCACCATGAGGGCGATCGCAAACGCGATCTGACCGATCCCAAAGGCCACGCCGAGGTTGGCGGCCCCGGCCAGGTCGGCCACGAGCGAAACGATCGCGAAGACCGCGACGAGGATGCCGACCTGAGCGAGGAAGGGGAGACGCGCGTGGGAGCGGTGCGGGGCGCCGGCGGGGCGCTCCGGCGGCGCCGGCTGGCCTGGCCGCCCCGGCCCGCCCGCTCGCGGCGCCGGCTGGCCGCCCCGCCCTGGCCCGCCCGCTCGCGGCCCCGGCTGGCCTGCGGCCGCCTCTCTGGCCGGCGCCTCTCTCTTCGCCCGCTTCGCGCGCCGGCTCACTTGCCCGCCTCTTCGAGCGACTCGACCAGCTCGGCCACCGATCGACCCGGCCCTCCGCCGTCCAGCAGGCGCTCGGCCTCGCGGCGGCCGCCCAGCGAGCGCAGCGCGCTCTCGCCGTGCTCGGCCGTGAACTCGCGCAGGGCGGACAGGCGGCGCGCCTGTAGCCGCCGGGCGGGCAGGTCGATCCGCTCCCGGTGGGCGTCCAGCGCCTCGACCAGCTCCCCGATTCCAGTCGGGGGCGGCACCGACGAGACGGTCACCACCGGCACGTCGCTCGAGCCGAGCGCCGCCAGCGCCTGGTCCAGATCGGCACGCGCGCGCTTGGCTGCGTCGCCCAGGTCCGCCTTTGTCACCACAAGCACGTCCGGCACCTCCATGATCCCCGCTTTCAGGAACTGCAGCACGTCGCCCGAGGCCGGCTGCACCACCACCGCGACCGTGTCGCAGACCTCCTCGACATCCGTCTCGGACTGGCCGACGCCGACCGTCTCCACCACCACGATGTCGAATACGGGCGCCAGGGCGTCGGCAGCCTCCCGCGTCGCGGCGGCCAGCCCCCCGAGCCTCCCGCCCGTCGCGGTCGAGCGAATCAGGATGCCGTCGTCCTTGGGATCGTGGTCGATCCGGGCGCGGTCGCCGAGCAGCGAGCCACCCGAGCGCTTCGAAGAGGGGTCCACGGCCAGCACTGCCACCGTCCGGTTCGCTTCGCGCCACTGCGCGACGAGCGCGGACAGCAGCGTCGACTTGCCGGCGCCCGGCGGCCCGGTCACCCCGACGAGATGCGCGGGCGCCTCCCCGCCGAGGGCGGCGGGGGAGACCTCGGCGAGCAGGGTGGCGGCTGCCTTCCGACCCTGCGGCGAGCGATCCTCGATCAGGTTGAGGGCCGCCGGCGCGGCGGACCGGTCCCCGTCACGCAGTCGACGTCCAAGCTCTGCGGGGTCGGCGGCGGCCATCGCCGGGGGAAGCTAGCGGGCGAGCAGGGCGGCGGCTGTCGTGGCCACCCAGTCCGGCTCGCGCAGCAGCTGGCGGCGCGTGAAGCGAAGCGGCTCCCAGCCGGCCAGTCGCACACGCTGGTCGCGGCGGCGATCGCTCTCGAAGCCCTGACGCGTGCCGTGAGTGCCCCAGCCGTCTGTCTCGACGATGAGCCGGGCGCCGCGCCAGAGGAAGTCGGCCCTGATGGCCGGTCCGTCGTCGACTTTGACCCAGGTGTTCACTTCCGGCTTCCGCAGGCCGGCGGCGCGGCAGAGGGCGAGGAAACGCTCCTCCAGCTCGCTTTCCGTGAGCCCCGGCTCGTCGTCGAGGTCGACCAGTACGCCGCGCAGAATGCCGGCGCCGCGGCGCCCGTTGGCGTGGGCGAGCACCTCGTCCAGCGCCCGCAGGTCGAAGACGCGCATGATCTGAGCCTGCTCGAGGGCGCGCTCGAGCTGGCGGCGCGGCACCACATCGGCGAGGTCGAGCAGGGTGCGGGCGACGGTGGTGCAGGGGATGCCGCTGACGGTCGTGACGTCCCGCGGCCGCAGGGTGGGGGTCGCGTGCGCGCGCACGCCGGGTCGGGAGCGGGCGGACTGCAGCGGCAAGGCGATGTCCGTTGCAGCGCGATTGTCGGCGCGCAAGCCCTGGAGCCCGGCCGCGGTGCGGTGGCTGGCGGCCGCCCGCGACCCGTAGGCCAGCACGGCAGCCATGGTCCGCCCGTGGCCGGTGAGACGTCGGTGCCCGACCGCGTAGACGCCACGGTGGACGCGGTAGAGGCGGCCCGCCTTGACCCTCGCCGCGACTGCGCCCTTGCTGAGCCCGACCGACTGCAGCTGAGCAAGAGTGACGATGCCATGCTGCCGCTCCGCGAGCTCCCCGATGGCGCGATCCCGAGGGGGTCCCGGAAGATAGTCAACGCATAGTGAACTAACTTCCGGGACCCCCCGGCCGGCCGTTGCTGGCGCTCCCCTCATCGCTGCTGTTAAGCGATTCGGGCCCGGAAGCCGCCCCGGGCCCTACGGATCCCCGAGCCGCCCGTGCACCCAGTCCAGGATCGTTGCGTTGTAGTCGGCCGCCTCGGCCGGGTCGGTGTTCGTCGCGTTCTTGTTGGTCACCACGTGGGTTGCGCAGCTCCCGGGGCTGCCCGCCGGGCTCACGCACACGCGCAGGTTGCGCGACCGCGTGCCCGCGCCCAGGCCGGCGATCGCCGCGCGCAGCGGCTCGTGGGCGCAATCCGCGGCACCGAGCGGCTTGCTCGATCCGTCGCGCAGCGGGCACGACATCGGCGTCGCGCCGCAGACGTTCGGGTCTGCGCTGCTCCACGTGTGCAGCAGCGGCACCCTCAGGTCGCCGCGGCCGACCAGCTTGTCGGGCTCGTTCTCGATGTCGGCCAGCTGGTACTGCGACCGCGCCTTGATCGCGGCCAGCACAGCCGGCGGCCGTGCCTGACTCGGGCACACCCCCTGGTCGTAGCGCGCGTGCTCCCATTCGACGTTCACCACGCCGGAGTCCGCGATCGCGCCGGCCGGCGGGATGCCCTGCTCCTGGAGCCCCCACGCCACCGCCAGCGCGCCCGCCGAGCCGGCGCTCGTCCCGTGCAGGAACGTCTTGCCGGTCGGGTAGAGGCTCCGCGTGAACTGGACCGCCGCCTTGGTCGCGAACAGGCCGTTGACCGTCCGGCCCGAGCCGTCGGGTTGCGTGTTCGGATTGTTGGGGTCGGGCATGTCGCCGCCCGCGTAGATGTCGTGGTTGCACATCGACACCGACAGCAGCCGGAACTGCGCCGCATCGGCTCGGATCAGCTTCATCAGGCCAAGGTCCTTGACGAACCCGATCGAGGTCGCGGCCGACTCCTCGGACTTGTTCCCCGCCGAGGGCTGCGGCTGGCCGTTCGAGTCGAAGAAGCCCACGCCACCGCCGCGCATGCGCACCCACAGCGGCCGCGTCGCGGTGGCGGACGAGCCCACCCTGGTGCCGATCACGAAGGTCTGGTAGCCCGAGATGCTGCAGGGGTACGCCAGGTTGCGGTACTGGTCGAACCTGTAGCCGTCGACGACCGAGGACGCGACGAACTCGATCTGGTCCGTCTTGCCGGTCGACTGGATGGGGTAGCACCCGGTGAGGAACGCTGCGACGGCCAGGGCGACGGCGAGGGCGGGCCTCATTGCCGCGTCAACACAGCCACGGATGCAAGGTTGCGCGGAAAGTTACGAGACGGCCGCGGTCACGCCGTGGTGCTCGGCGACCAGGTCGACTATGTCACCCATGATGCGGCTGACCTCGAAGTCCTTGGGCGTGTAGACCCGCGCCACCCCGGCCTCGAGCAGCGCGGCCTCGTCGGCCGGGGGGATGATCCCGCCGACCACCACCGGCACGCTCGCCCCGGCCTCCTCGAGCTCGCGCAGCACCTCGGGAATCAGCTGAGCGTGCGAGCCCGACAGGATCGAGAGGCCCACCACGTGCACGCCCTCGTCGACCGCGGCGCGCGCGATGCGCGCCGGCGTCAGGCGGATGCCCTCGTAGACCACGTCCATGCCGGCGTCGCGCGCCCGCACGGCGATCTGCTCGGCGCCGTTGGAATGGCCGTCCAGCCCGGGCTTGCCGACGAGGATCTTGACTCGCCGCCCGAGCGCCTCGGACACCCGTTCCACGCGGTCCCGCAGCGCGGCCAGGGCGTCGTCGGAGGGCGCCGCCGCGGCGTCGCCGACGCCGGTGGGCGCCCGGTACTCGCCGAAGACGCCACGAAGGGCCTCCGCCCACTCGCCCGTGGTTGCCCCCGCACGGGCCGCCGCCAACGTGGGGGGCATGATGTTCGAAGAGGGGTCGGCGGCGGCCGCACGCAGCGTCTCCAGGGCAGCGTCGACCTCACCCTGGTCGCGGTCGTCGCGCCAGCGCTCGAGTGCCTCGATCGCGCCGGCCTCCACCGTCGGGTCCACGCGCAGGATGCCCCCGTCCTCACCCTCCTGCAGCGGCGACGGCTCGGCCTCCGTGAACACGTTCTTCCCGACCACCGCCAGCTCGCCGGCCTCGATCTGCCGCATGCGCTCCCGGTGCGACTCGACCATCTTGGTCTTCATGTACGGCACGGCCGCCACGGCCCCGCCGCGCTCGGCGACCACTGCCATCTCCGCGCTGGCGCCCGCCTTCAGCTCGGCGGCCAGGCCGTCCATCACCTTCGAGCCCTCGAAGATGTCCGGGTAATCGAGCAGGTCGGTCTCGTAGGCGAGGATCTGCTGGATGCGCAACGACCACTGCTGATCCCACGGCCGCGGCAGCCCCAGCGCCTCGTTCCACGCCGGCAGCTGCAGCGCCCGGGCGCGCGCCGAGCGCCCCATCGTGACCCCCAGCGCCTCGAGGACGATGCGGATGATGTTGTTCTCCGGCTGCGACTCGGTCAGCCCGAGCGAGTTGACCTGCACGCCGTAGCGGAACCGCAGAAAGCGGTCGTCGTCGACTCCGTAGCGCGACCGGCCGATCTCCTCCCAGAGCTCGCCCATCGCGCGCAGCTTGGCGTGCTCCTCGACGAAGCGGATGCCGGCATTGACGAAGAAGGACATGCGCCCGAACACGCGCGGGAACGACTCGGCCGGCACGCGCTCGCGCACGCGGTCCAGCACCGCCTGGGCGGTGGAGAGGGCGTACGCGATCTCCTGCACCGGCGTGGCCCCGGCCTCCTGCAGGTGGTAGGAGCAGATGTTGATCGGGTTCCACTTCGGCACCTCGTCGACCGTGAACGCGATCATGTCCGCGATCAGCCGCATCGAGGGCTCGGGCGGGAAGGCGTAGGTCCCGCGCGAGAGGAACTCCTTGATGATGTCGTTCTGCGTCGTGCCCTGGAGCGCATCCGGCGAGACGCCGTTCTCCTCGGCCACCGTCATGTAGAGCGCCAGCAGCCACGCCGCCGTGGCGTTGATCGTCATCGACGTGTTCATCTCGTCGAGCGGGATGCCGTCGAGCAGCGCGTGCATGTCGCCCTTGTGGGCGATCGAGACGCCCACCTTGCCGACCTCGCCGCGCGACAGCTCGTGATCCGGGTCATAGCCGGTCTGGGTGGGCAGGTCGAACGCGACCGAGAGCCCGGTCTGGCCCTTCCCCAGGTTCTTGCGATAGAGCTCGTTGGACTCGCGCGCGGTCGAATGGCCCGCGTACGTGCGCATGACCCAGGGGCTGTCGCGCTCGGGGAGACGATGCTCGCTCACGCAGAGAATTGTATGGTCGGGTCGCTTTGTCCCGATCCATAGACGTCATGCACCTGGGCCGAGACCGGGTCATCTGCGCGTACGAGGTGGACGGCCTGATCATCGATCCGGGCCCCGCCTCCAGCGTCGAGACTCTGCTCGAGCAGCTTGGTCGGACCAAGCCGCGCGCCCTGCTGCTCACCCACATCCACCTCGATCACGCCGGCGCCGCCGGGGTGCTGTGCCGGCGCTTTCCCGAGCTGCAGGTGTACGTGCACGAGGTGGGCGCGCCGCACCTCGTGGACCCGTCCAAGCTGCTCCAGAGCGCGGGACGCCTGTACGGCGACGACATGTGGGAGCTGTGGGGAGAGGTGGCGCCCGTGCCCGAGGAGCGGGTGCACCCGCTCAGCGGCGGCGAGACCGTCGAGGGCTTTCGCGTGGCGTACACGCCGGGACACGCGTCGCACCACGTGGCCTACCTCAACGAGGACACCGGCGACGCCTACGTCGGCGACCTCGCCGGCGTGCGCATCCCGCCATACGAGCACACGATCGCGCCCACGCCGCCGCCGGACATCGACGTGGAGGCCTGGCTCGACTCGCTGCACACCGTGGCCTCCTGGAACCCGCACTCGCTCTGCCTGACCCACTTCGGCCAGGTGACCGACGTGGCCGACCACCTCCACCGGGTCCGCTCGGCGCTGCTCGAGGCCGCGGACTCGTCGCGCCTGGTCGGGGAGGAGCGCTTCATCGCCCGCGTCGAGCAGGAGCTCAGCGACGCCACCGACCCGGCCACCGTCGAGGCGTTCGAGCAGGCGGCGCCGCCCGATCAGCTCTACCTGGGCCTCGCGCGTTACTGGCGCAAGCGGGCCGAATGACCGAGACGATCGAGAAGCCGCGCGTCGCCGGGCCGGACGAGACCGGCCTCGGCGGCCACTGGCGCGTGATCGTCCTCAACGACGACCACAACACGTTCGAGGGCGTGGCGGCGGCGCTCTCGGCGGTGCTGCCGGGCGTGAGCTACGACAAGGGCATGGCGCTGGCGACCCAGATCCACAGCAGCGGCCGGGCGCTCGTCTGGTCAGGCGGCCGCGAGCTGGCCGAGCACTACTGGGAGCAGCTGAGCGGCCGCGGGCTCACGATGGCTCCATTGGAGCAAGGGTGAGGGCGTGGCCCTCGCCGACCACCTCGTAGAACTCGGGTAGCACCGGCACGTTGAAGTAGCCCTGCAGCTCGATGCGCTTCTCGGCGAGCGACTCCGAGTACCAGTAGCGCTCGAAGTGCGCCTTCGACGGGAAGATCGCCTCCTGGATGAAGTCGAGCCGGCCGTCGACGGCGCGGTAGAAGCCCCACGAGAGCGCGCCGAAGTCCAGCACCATCTCGGCAGCCGGCGCCCAGCCCTCGGCGAACTTGTCGCCCCGGAACGGGTTGGCGACCCAGGGGATGTGTACGAGGATCACGAGCCCACCTCCGCCCGGATCGCGCCGGGCCCTTCCTCGGTCCTGCCCTCACCCTCGGCGTCCGCGCCCACGAGGATCGCGATCTTGCCGAGGTGCTTGTTCTCACGCATCAGCTGGTGTGCCTCCGGTACGCCATCGAAGCCGAATGTACGCCACAGCACCGGACGGATCTCGCCGGCCTGGATCAGCTCGTTGGCCATGTGGCACTCATAGGCGTTCGCGAAGTGCGAGCCGAGGATCTGCTTCTGGCGCATCCACAGGTAGCGCACGTCGAAGTCGAGGTCGAAGCCCGTGGTGCCGGCGCAGATCACGACCTTGCCGAACGGCTTGACGGTGAAGACCGACGTGGGGAAGGTCGCCTTGCCCACGTGCTCGAACACGATGTCGGGCTGGTCGCCGAGGATCTCCTTCACGCGCTTGGAGAACGCGCGCGAGACGCCGAAGCGCTCCTTCTCCTGCTCGGGGGTCTCGCCGCCCTTGCGCATCATGCCGGCGAACTCGTTGCGGTCGATGTAGTCCACCGCGCCCAGCTGCTTGACCAGCTCGCCCTTCTCGGGGCTCGACACCACCCCGACCGCGTGCGCGCCCGCGAGCGCGCAGATCTGAGTGGCGAACACCCCCAGGCCGCCGGCGGCGCCCCAGATCAGCACGCGCTGGCCGGCCTGGAGCTGGCACTGGGTGATCAGCATGCGGTAGGCGGTGAAGTAGACGAGTCCGTAGGAGGCCGCCTCGTCCCAGCTCAGATTCTTGGGACGGGGGAGAAGTTGCTGCGCCTGGACCTTTGTGAACTGTGCGAACGAACCCCAGGTCGTCTCATAGCCCCAGATCATCTGGCTCGGCGCGGCCAGCGGATCCAGGCCGTGCACCTCCTTGTCCTCGTAGGAGGCCATGTTGCAATGGATGACCACCTCGTCGCCCGGCTTCCAGCGCGTGACGCCGGGGCCCACCTTCCAGACGATGCCGGAGGCGTCCGAGCCGCCGATGTGGTGGCCGTACTCGGGGTGGTCGCCGTAGCGCATCACCGACACCGGCTCGCCCAGCGCGGCCCACACGTTGTTGTAGTTCACGCCGGCGGCCATCACCCGCACGATCACCTCGAGCGGGCCGGGCTCGGGTACCTCGACCTCCTCGAGCTGGAAGGCGTCCTTGGGCTCGCCCAAGCGCTCCTCGCGGATCACCCAGGCGGCCATCGTCTTCGGCAGCGTGCCGGGCTCCACGTCAAGTTCGGACACCTTCGTTACGTCTACGGCCATGTTCGAGTCAGTCCCTCCGAGGTCTCATCGAGAGGTCCGCAGGTTACCGGCGCGGGTGCCGTGCCGGCGTCACCGGCGGCCTGCGCTAGCTCTGGGTGGCGACCTCGGCCGCCGCCTCCGGGCGCCGGGCCGGGCCGGGCTGCGTGGCCACCTTCGGGGAGATCAGCAGGAAGGCCAGTATCGCTCCGAGCGCCGCCACGCTGGCGGAGAGCCACATGCCGCTCGCCAGCGCGTGGACGAAGGCGTCGTGCGCGGCGTTCACCACCTGCGGCGGGAGCGATCCGTCCTGGCTGCCCGCGCCGAGGCTGTGGACGAGCTGGTCCTGCTGCGAGGCGGTCACGCCGGTGCCGGCCAGCTTGTCGGCCAGCTCGTTGCGGGCCAGGTGCTGGAACAGCGCGCCGATCGCCGCCACGCCGAAGGTCGCGCCCACCATGCGGCTCATCGAGAGGATGCCCGAGCCCACGCCGGCCTTCTCGGGAGCCACGGCGTTCATCGCCGCGGTGGACATCGGCGACATCACCAGCGCCATGCCGATGCCCATCAGGATGAACGCGGGCAGCAGCAGGCCGTAGCCGGTGTCGACGTCGATGCGTGTCTGGAGGAACAGCGCGAACGCGGTCAGCGACAGCCCGCCGACCATCAACGGGCGCGGGCCGATCCGGTCGGACAGCCTTCCGGAGAGCGGCGCGATCAGGACGATCATCAACGTGGAGGGGAGGAAGCGCACCCCGGCCTCGACGGCCGAGTAGCCGAGGATGTTCTGCATGTAGAGCGCGGTGAAGAAGAACATCGCCAGCATGGCGAAGGAGACGATGAACGCCACGAAGTTCGCTCCCAGGAACGTCCGCGAGCGGAACAGCGAGAACTCGACCATCGGCTCGCGCGCGCGCGGCTCGATCACGGCGAAGGCCACCAGCCCGACAACGGCCACTGCCAGCAGGGCCACGACCCGGGCCGAGCCCCAGCCCCACGAGTTGCCTTCGATGAGTGCCAGCACGAGCGCCGTCAGGCCGGTCGAGAACGTGACGATGCCGGCCCAGTCGATCGTGTGGCGCTTGGTCTCGTCGCGCGACTCGTGAGTCGCGAACAGCGTCACCAGCACGGCGCCGACGGCCACGGGGAGGTTGAGGAAGAAGATCGCGCGCCAGGAGACGTACTCGGCGAGCGCGCCTCCCACCACCGGCCCGATGGCCAGCGCCAGCGCGGACACCCCGGCCCACGTGCCGATCGCCTTGCCGCGCTCCTCGGGCGGGAAGGTGACGGTGATGATCGAGAGGGTCGCGGGCATCATGAACGCCGCGCCCGCGCCCTGGAGCGCCCGGCCGCCCACCAGCCAGCCCTGGCCCGGAGCGAGGCCGATCGCCGCGCTGGAGAGCGCGAACACCACGACGCCGAACAGGAACATCTTGCGGCGGCCGAGGATGTCGCCCAGGCGTCCACCGGTCACGAGCAGCACGGCGAACGTGAGCGTGTAGATGTTGACGGTCCACTCGAGGCCCGACAGCGAGACGTCAAGGTCGTCCTGGATGGACGGCAGCGCCACGTTCACGATCGTGTTGTCGAGCATGATCATGAAGAGGGCGAAGCACATCGCCGCCAGCGTCCACCAGCGGCGATTGCCCTCGTTGAGCCGGATGCGGTCGGTCACGAGTCGAGTCTCCTTGCGATCGGGCTGAGGCCGGCGGCGAGCGCGGTGCGCTCCTCGTCGGTCAGCCCCTCTACGAAGCGCTTCACGCCGGCGAACCTGAGCGCGGCGAAGCGCTCCAGGGTCTGTCGCCCGCGGGCGCTGAGTTTCAGAAGCTTGGAACGGCGGTCGCGCGGGTCCTCGGTGCGCTTGACCTCGCCGCGCTGGACGAGGCCGTCCACGGCGCGGCTGATCGCCGGCCCCGACAGCCCGAGCGTCTCGGACAGCCGGCTGAGCGGCAGCGCGTCGCCCTCGGCCTCGCCGAGCATGTGCAGGCACTTGACCTGGGTGAAGGTGAGGCCGGCCTGCTCGACCGCGGCGAAGAGGTCGCGGCTGGAGGACACCAGCAGATGCTTCATCAGGACACCGAGGTCGGTGGCGACCGCTTCGGTCGAGACGGTGTCAACAGATGCATGCATGCATGCAAGTATTGCACACACGCATGGAGTCGCCAACGGGTAGGATCGCGGCGGTGAAGAAGGCGACCCTCTTCGGCGTGCCCGGCTCGCACCCCTCGTTCGCGGCGGAGCTGATGCTGCGTCACAAGGGGATCGACTACCGCCGGGTGGACCTGGTGGCGTGGGTCCACCGCGGGGTGCTGCGCGCACTCCGCTTCCCCGGCATCACGGTCCCGGCGCTCAGGCTCGAGGGCAAGCGAGTCCAGGGCACCCGGGCGATCGCCGTCGCGCTCGACGAGCTGCGACCGGATTCGCCGCTGGTGCCCGCCGATCCCGCCGTGACCGACGCCGAGAAGTGGGGCGACGACGTCTACCAGCCGGTCCCGCGCCGGATCGTCTGGAACGCGCTGCGGCGCGACCGCTCGATGCTGTCCTCCTACCTCGAGGGCGCCAAGCTCGGCGTCCCGGTCCCGGTAGCGGCCAGCCTCGGCGCGCCGGTCATCCGAGCGGCCGCCCGCGCCAACAGCGCGACCGACGCGAACGTCCGGCGTGACCTCGCCGCCCTGCCCGGCATGCTGGATCACGTCGACGACCTGCTTCGGACCGGGGCCATCGGCGGCGCCGAGCCGAACGTCGCCGACTACCAGATCGCCACTTCCACGGCCCTGCTGGCGACGCTCGACGACCTGGGCCCGATGCTCGAGGGTCGCCCGGCGCTGGACCACGCGCGTCGGCTCGCGCCGGGGTATCCGGGGCGCACGCCCAAGGTCTTCCCGCGGGACTGGCTGCAAGCCTGATCCCGTTCCGTCGGGGGCTGGGCCTACGGTGGGTCCAAGACTCCAATGGAAGCAGCCACACCCCTCAGACAACCGCATGTCCGGACGATCGCCGACCGCTTGGTGGTGGACGGCCTCGTCGTCGAGGACGAGTGCGCCGTCCGGCTCGTCCGTGAGCGCGAGCAGAACGGCGACGACCCGGTCAAGGTGGTCCGCGACGCCGTCGAGATCGGCGCGCGCGTGCTGGACCGCGAGCAGGCCGCGGCCAACGCGGAGTTCGTAAAGACCGAGTTCGAGAAGGCCTCCAAGGACGTCCAGGTGCAGTTCGCCGACAAGGCGCGCACGATCGCGGAGTTCTTCGAGGCGCAGTTCGAGGCGGTGTTCGACGAGGACGACGGCCAGCTCGCGAAGGAGCTCGAGCGTCGCTTCGGCGACGGCAGCGCGATATCGGTGCAGAACAGGGTCCGCGAGGCGGTGGCCGAGACGCTGACCAAGTCGCGCGAGGACCTCGTGCGGCAGTTCTCCACAGCCGACGACCGCAATCCACTGGCCGACTTCAAGACGGCGGCCGTGCGCTCGATCAACGAGGCGGCCAGCCGCTCGGACGCCACGCAGCGCGCGCTGCTGACGAAGCTCGGAGAGCTGCAGAAGGAGCTCCAGGCGCTGCGCGACGAGAAGGACAAGCTCGAGGAGGTCGAGGCCGAGCGCGAGCGTGGCACGGCGAAGGGCCGCAGCTTCGAGGAGGCCGTGTTCGAGGCGGTCGACCGCATCGCGCTCGCCCAGGGCGACGACGCCGAGGCGGTCGGCGACCAGCGCGAGGCCACCGGCAAGGTGGGGGACATCGTGGTGTCGCTCGACGGCTGCAACGGGCCCGCCCGCGGGCGCATCGTCGTGGAGGCCAAGGACCGGCGGCTATCCAAGCCGGGCGCGCTGGCGGAGCTCGACAAAGCGATGGCCGAGCGGTCCGCCGACTTCGCGGTGCTGGTGGTGCCGACGGAGGAGGAGCTGCCGGCCAAGCTCGAGCCGCTGCGCGAGTACAACGGCGACAAGCTGGTGGTGGCCATGGACCCGGATTCCGGCACGCTGGCGCTGGAGCTTGGCTACCGGCTGGCGCGGGCTCGGGTGCTGATGAAGCGCGACGACGCGGACGGCATCGACGCGGGCGCGCTGCGCAGCACGGTCGAGCGGGCGCTGGGCGCGCTGGCCGACGAGCGCAGGGTCAAGCAGCAGCTCACGGGCGCGAAGGGCAACATCGAGCGCGCCTATGGCCTGGTCGAGGCGATGGCCGACCGCGTGCGGACACACCTGCAGGAGATCGACACGCTGGTACGGCCGGCGGACGCGGCCGCGGCGGAGGCTGTGGACGACGACCAGCTCGAGCTGTAGGGGCGGGCCGCCCCGAGGGCGCTAGGGCAGCAGCAGGTCGGAGTTCGAGTCCTTGCGCTCCGGCCCGATGTCCAGCACCGCGGGGTCGATCTCCTGGGGCACGGCCGCCGCGGAGCCGGCCCGCACCTCGTAGGTGCCCGGGTCGAGTGTCCGCTTGATCGTCAGCGTGTCCAGCGGGTCGACGAAGCCGGCATCGTCGGTCACCGTGCCGCCTTCCAGCGTGACCGAGTGCCGGTCGTTGGTCTGGTTGGAGATGGTGATCTCGAACGGGCCGGCGCCCAAAGCCTTGGATGGCGACACGGTGACCTTGTCCTGCTTGATCACCCCGGTCAACTGCAGTCGCACCGGCTCCCGCGGCTTGTTCTCGAAGTCGCTGCTGCCGCACCCCGCGAGGACGATCGCGGCGGTCGCGAATGTGGCCAGGACTCGTCCCCGCATGGCTTCGCGCACCCTAGCCGAACCACACCGAGCGCCGCGACGCTCGCATGTCGTCGAGCTCCAGCTGGATGCGCGACCGCACCTGCTCGCCGATCTCCTGGACCAGCGCCAGGTCCTCGGCGTCCTCGGGCGCGTACCCGGACAGGTCGACGGGCTCCAGGAAGCGGATCTTGAACTTCGCCGGCAGGTACATCAGCGCCGCGGCCAGCCCGAATTGCGGGAAGGCGTGATTGACGGGGAAGTAGATGAGGCCGGTCAGCCGCTGGAGCGCCGGCACGTGGGCGAAGATCGGCATCGCCTCCTCCGCGCCCAGCACCGCCACCGGCACGATCGGCGCGCCGGCACGCATCGCGGTCCGCACGAAGCCGCCGCGCCCGAAGCGGCGTAGCCGGTAGCGCTGCCAGTAGAGCTTGCGCGACCCCTTCTGACCCTCGGGGAAGACCAGCACCAGCCCGCCCTCGTCGTGCAGCAGCCGCTGGGCGTTGGCGGGGTGGGCCGCCACCAGCCCCAGCTTGGCGGTCAGCATGCTCACCCCGGGATAGCCCTTGAACCAGTGCTCGCCGAGCATGTGGAGCGGCCTCGGGCTCGGATGCTCGTGGCGGATGGCCTGCATGATCATCGGGGCGTCGGGCGGGAGCGCCCCGGAGTGGTTCGACACGATCAGCGCTCCGCCATCCGCTGGCACGTGCTCGATGCCCTCCGTCTCGACCCGGAACCAGTGGCGGTAGTAGAAGTCGAGCAGCGGCTCGAAGCTGTCGAACACGCGCTGTGAGCGGCCCCAGTCGTCGAGGTCGCGCCCGGGCTCGGGCGCCGGCACCAGCTCGCGCAGGGCTCTCAGGTCGGCCGGCGGCTCGGCGGGCGCGGGCTGCTCCGCCGGCATGTCCAGCACGCCGGTGCGCGGGTCGTAGCCGAGCAGCGAGCTCTCGCGCGACAGGCCGTGGCGGCTCGTGGGGCTGCGCGGCTCAGCCACGTTCGAACGGCAGCTCGGCGACCCGCGCCTCCGCGCCGTCCACGAGCACCGTGTCGCCCGGCGCCGCCTCGCGCCGCACCAGCGCCAGCGCGATCGGGCCCAGCCGCGGCGAGACGCAGGTGGACCCGACCCGTCCAACGACCTTGTCGCCGAGCAGGATGTCCGTGCGCCGCTCGGCCGGCTCGGACAGCAGCAGGCCGCGCAGGTGGCGATTGGGCTTGCCCCTGTAGTGCAGCCGCGCCACGGTCTCCTGGCCGACGTAGCAACCCTTCTCGAAGTTCACCGCCCGCTCGTTGATGCCGGCCTCCTGCGGGATCGTCTCGGCATCCATGTCGTAGCCGAGCCGGGGGCGCCCCGACTCGATGCGCAGGCACTCGGCCACCTCCTCGGACACCTCCTCGACCTCGAGCTCGGAGCGCAGCCGCTCGGCGCGCTCGTTCGAGCAGAGCAGGTCCACGCCCAGGTCGGTCCTGACCCAGAGCCCCGCACCGGTGTCGACGAACGAGTGCTCCTCGGCCGGCGGGGTGGGATCGACGAGACGCTCCGCCCCGGGCCCGACCAGGGAGAGGATCGAATGGGTCTCGCCGACGTCCTCCCACTGCACATCGCGGCCGAGCGTGTAGGTGCTCAGCATGTGGCGCAGCACGGCGTGGCCGATCGCCTCGGTGTCGAGCCAGTGGAAGTCGGCGCCGCGCAGGACGCGCAGGTCGGTGCGCAGCTTGCCCTTGTGGTTGAGGACCGTCGCGTAGCAGCCCTGCCCGGGGGCGAGGCCCTCGACGTCGTTCGACACCTGGCCCTGCAGGAAGTCCGCCGCCTCGCCGCCGCGCACCACGAACATCGCGCGCTCGGAGCGGTCGACCAGCCCCGCCGACTCCGTGACGAGCTCGTACTCGCTGGTGGCGATCACATGTCGATCGTACTCAGGCGCTCGGGGCGGCTGCGCGGCTCGAGCGCGGTTGGCGAGATGCGCGAGTTTTAGTCGCGCCTAAAATATGCTTCAATAGCGACTGATGCGAAAGCTGTGGGAGGGTAAAGTCTCGCGTCGCAAGCTGCTCGGGGGCGCGGCGGTCACCAGCGCGACGCTGCCCGTGCTGCACGAGCTGATCCCGCATCGCGGGCTGCACGGCGGCACGTCGACCGCGGAGGCCGCCGTCGCGCACCACCATCGGCAGGCGCACCGCGGCTCCGCGCACCTGGGGGCAGTCGGCCGCGTGGATCCGCGGGGCAACGGCTTCGACCCCCACCTGATCGTGCGCGACTTCGACGAGGGCGTCGTGCGCGACGGCGTGCGCGAGTGGGAGCTGGTGGCCGAGGACCGCGAGATCGAGGTCGCCCCTGGCGTGAAGTACGCCGCCTGGACCTACAACGGCCGCGTGCCCGGACCGACGCTGCGCGCCCGCGAGGGCGAGCGCCTGCGGATCCGCTTCGTGAACGGGTCGAAGCACCCGCACACGATCCACTTCCACGGCATCCATCGCGACCTGAGCGACGGCATCCCGGGGATCGGCCCCGGCAACGTCGAGCCCGGCGGGTCGACGGTCTACGAGTTCGACGCCACCCCGTTCGGGCTGCACCTCTACCACTGCCACTCGACCCCGCTGGCCGAGCACATCGCCAAGGGCCTCTACGGCGCGTTCGTGATCGAGCCCAAGGCGGGGCGCCCGCCGGCCGACGAGCTGGTGATGGTGATGAACGGGTTCGACACGAACTTCGACCGCTCGAACGAGGTCTACGCCGTGAACACCGTGGCGTTCGCGTACATGGACGAGCCGATCCGCGTGAAGCGCGGCGAGCTGGTGCGGATCTACCTGGTCAACGTGCTCGAGTTCGACCCGCTCAACTCGTTCCACGTCCACGCCAACTTCTTCGACTACTACCCGACCGGCACCCGGCTCGAGCCGCGCGACTTCACCGACACGGTGATCCAGGGCCAGGGCGAGCGCGGCATCCTCGAGCTGCGCTTCCCGTACGCCGGCAAGTACATGTTCCACGCCCACGTCTCGGAGTTCGCCGAGCTCGGCTGGATGGGCTTCTTCGAGGTCAGCGGATGACGCGGCTGCCGTCGCATACCTGCGTCCTCGGCCCTCGACTTGGCCCGCCAAGCCTTCGGGCCTGCGTCCTTGGTCTGCTTGGCTTCCGCGTCCCCGCCGACCTCGAAGCGAGCTTCGAGGTCGCGGACTGATGGAAGCCGCCGCCGCCCCGCTGCGCCGGCGCCCGGCCTGGCTGACCGGTCTCGTGCCGGTGGTCTTGCTGGCCGCGGCGATCGGCCTGTTCGTAGCGCTGGACGCCCCGGGCCTGGACCGCATCGGAGTCCCGCAGGAGGAGCTGGCGGTGGAGCGCACCGTGCTGCGCCCCGGCGAGATCGAGCTGCACCTGCGCAACGACGGCGCGGACCCGGTCCAGGTGAGGCAGGCGATCGTGAACGACGGCTTCACCTCGTTCACCCAGAGCGGCGAGGAGATCGGCCGGCTCGGGGCGGCCGAGGTGAAGGTCAGCTACCCGTGGATCGAGGGCCAGAGCTACGAGGTGATGCTGCTGACCTCTACCGGCGCCACCATCGTCCACGAGATCGAGGCCGCCGTGGAGACCCCCGCCGCCGACCTCGGCTTCTACGGCCTGATGGCGCTGATCGGGCTCTACGTCGGGGTGATCCCGGTGGCCATAGGGATGCTCTGGTTGCCGTGGGTCCGTCGCGTGGACGCGCGCTGGATGCGGTTCCTGCTCGCCTTCACGGTCGGCCTGCTGGCCTTCCTCGCGATCGAGGCGCTGCTGGAGGGCACGGCGATCGCCGGCACCGGGCCCGAGGTGCTCGGCGGCGCCGCGCTCGTCTGGCTGGGCGCCGTCGGGGCCTACCTGGCGCTGGCGGGCGTGGACGCCTGGCTGCGCGGGCGAGCGCGGCCCGGCGGCCAGCACGCCGCGTTCCTCGTGGCCCTCGGCATCGGCCTGCACAATCTCGGCGAGGGCCTCGCCATCGGCTCCGCCTACGCGATCGGCTCGCTGGCGCTGGGCGCCGCCCTGGTCGTCGGGTTCGCCCTCCACAACACCACCGAGGGGCTCGCGATCGTGGCTCCTGTGGCGCGCTCCGGCACGGCCCGGCCGCGCACGCTGATCCTGCTCGGCCTGATCGCCGGCGCGCCCGCCGTGCTCGGCGCCTGGATCGGCGCCTCGGCCTACGACCCCAGCCTGGCCGCCCTCATGTTCGGGATCGGGGCCGGGGCGATCGCGCAGGTGATCGTCCAGATCGCGCCGTCCATCCGATCCGGAGACGGCCGCCTCCTCAACCCGCTGGCGAGCGGAGGCCTGCTCGCCGGTCTGGTGGTGATGTACGTGACCGGACTGATGGTGAGCGTCTGATGGCGGTCCGCTCCGAGGTCTCCAACGCGGTACAGGACTACGCCAAGGCGATCTGGTCGCTCGGGCAGCGCGACGACCGGCCGGTGTCGACCTCGGCGATCGCCGAGCGCCTGGAGGTGTCGCCGGCCTCGGCGTCGGCGATGGTCAAGCGGCTCGAGTCGATGGGCCTGGTCGAGCGGGAGCCCTACCACGGCGTCCAGCTGACCAGGGCGGGGGAGCGGCTCGCGCTCGAGGTGTTGCGCCACCACCGCCTGCTGGAGCTGTACCTGGCCGAGGCGCTGGGCATGTCCTGGGACCGGGTGCACGAGGAGGCCGAGGTGCTCGAGCACGCGATCTCGCCGGCGCTCTCGGACCTGATCGCCGCCAAGCTCGGCAACCCCACGCACGACCCCCACGGCGATCCGATCCCAACCGCGGACGGCGAGATCGACGAGGCCCCCACCCGCGCCCTGGCCGACCTCGACCCCGGCGCGCGCGGCGTGTTCGTGCGCGTGTCCGACTCCGATCCCGACATGCTGCGCTACCTCGCCGAGCGCGGGATCGCGCCCGGCGATCGCTTCGAGGTGGACGAGCGCGAGCCGTTCGAGGGGCCGCTGACCGTCGTCTTCGGCGACCGCTCGCACGTGCTCGGCGGCGCGCTGACGCGGGCCATGAGGACGGTGGTGCACTGAGCGAGCCCCCGGAGACGGCTTTGCAGCCAGCCGCAGGCGGATCGCAAGCGGTGGTTGTCCTGCCCGACCGGGGACTTCCAGAGCCGAGCGCGCTCGAGCAGCTGCGCAGCCGCGGCCGGCTGCGCTACGTGCTGGCGCTGCTCGGGCCGGCGTTCGTCGCTGCCGTGGCCTACGTCGACCCGGGCAACTTCGCCACGAACATCGCCGGCGGCTCGAAGTACGGATACCTGCTGCTCTGGGTGGTCCTCGGGGCCAACCTGATGGCGATGCTGATCCAGTACCTGTCGGCCAAGGTCGGCATCGCGACCGGGCGCAACCTGCCCGAGCTGTGCCGCGAGCACTTCCCGCGGCGGGCCTCGATCGGGCTCTGGATCCAGGCCGAGCTGATCGCCATGGCCACCGACCTGGCCGAGTTCGTCGGCGCGGCGATCGCGCTCAACCTGCTGTTCGGCGTGCCTCTGTTCGTGGCCGGGCTGATCACGGCGGTAATCGCCTTCGCGATCCTCGGCCTCCAGACGCGCGGCTACCGCCGCTTCGAGACCACGATCGCCGGGCTGCTCGGCGTGATCCTGCTGGGCTTCGTCTACGAGGTCGCGAACGCGGGCCCGGACGCCTCCGGAGTGCTCGGCGGGTTCGTGCCCGGCTTCGAGGACACCGAGAGCGTGCTGCTGGCCACGGGCATCCTCGGAGCCACCGTCATGCCGCACGTGATCTACCTGCACTCGGCGCTCACGCAGGGCCGGATCAAGCCACACAACGACGCCGAGCGCCGCGAGCTGCTGCGCTTCGAGCGCCTGGACGTCGGCCTGGCGCTGGGGATCGCCGGCGTGGTGAACATCTCGATGCTCGTGGTGGCTGCCGCGCTGTTCCACGGGGTCAGCGACATCGACACGATCGAGGGCGCCTACGACGGCTTCCGGTCACAGGTGGGGGAGGGCGCCGCGATCGCCTTCGGGGTCGCGCTGCTGGCCTCCGGCCTGTCGAGCTCGAGCGTTGGCACCTACGCCGGCCAGGTCGTCATGCAGGGCTTCATCAGTCGCTCGGTCCCGCTGCTGCTGCGGCGCCTGGTCACGATGACGCCCGCCCTGGTGGTGCTCGCGATCGGCGTGAACCCCACCAAGGCACTGGTCATCAGTCAGGTGGTGCTCTCGTTCGGCATTCCCTTCGCGCTCGTGCCGCTGGTGATGCTCACCCGGCGGCCCGACATCATGGGCACGCTGCGCAACACCCGCACGACCACCGCCTTGGCGAGCGTGGTCGCGCTGCTGATCATCGCGCTGAACATCTTCCTGCTGGGCAAGACGTTCGTGGGGTAGCCGGGGGATAAGGTTCCTGGCGATGGCGCTCGCCGACGACTTCCAGGCCGTACTCGACTCGCTGCCGCCCGACTGGACGCAACTCGAGCTGGATCTGCGCATCCACGACGAGGACCGCTACGTGGAGGCCGCCACGCTGATGGTGCAGATCAACGCGATGCCCTACTCCGAGCACGACTGGCATTGGCGCCTGCGCGTGGCGCATGAGTTCGGGCACGCCGCGGCGCCGGAGACCGTGCACGGCACGCTCGGGCTGCTCGACGGCCAGCGGATCGAGGGCGAGCTGGTCCTGCGCGAGTCCCGCACCGGGCGGGTGGAGGTCACCCAGATGTGGGGCCGCCCCGAGTCGGTGCGCCAGGAGTTCCGCCAGCGGCGCGCCCAGTAGGCCGTGGCGCGCGTTTCACTGCACTCGGGCGACCTGCTGTTCGGCTCCAAGGTCGAGGGCGCGCTTCGGGCCGCCGGCCACGAGGTGGTGCGCGGGGACGACGCTGAGGTGGCTGTGGTGGACCTCACGACCGGCGAGGTGCCGGCGCCGCCGGCGGGCGTGCCGACGGTCGCCTACTACCTGCACACCGACCAGGACACGAAGCAGCGGGCCGAGGCCGCCGGGTACGACCTCGTCGTGCCGCGCTCGCGGATGAACCGCGAGGGCGTGCAGCTGGTGGAGAGGCTGCTCGGGGCCTAGAGCGCGAAGGCCCTGGCCACGTCGGGGCGCTTCTCGAGGATCCCGAAGCGCGCGTCGAAGCTGGCCCAGCCCTCGAGGGCGCGGCGGTCGAGCCGGATCGGCGGGACCAGGGCGGGGGCTACGGCCGCCA
>JAXDIH010000111.1:0-6762 GCA_034664105.1 Thermoleophilaceae bacterium | reverse complement strand
TGTACCGCAGCGACCTCGAACCACGTCTTCCCGCTCGGGCTCGACGACACGTGCTGCCCGATCGAGATCTCCTGCCATTCAGAGTGGATCCGCTCGGCACTCGGCACGCCCCCGTTGTCGAGGAGGTCCCAGCTGTACCAGCCCGCGCGGTCGCAGCCCATCTGCACGAGCCAGCACCAGATCTGCGCCGGCGCCGCGTCAATGGTGATCCCCATAGTTGCGCCGCGGCTGCCGTGCGGTACGAGCCGGCCGCCCGGATACGGCAGCCGAACCTCCTCGTCAGTGGCGCCCCAGCGAAGCAGACGAGGCCGCACCTTCAACGCATAGCCCGCCACGAGCCCGCAGGCACCGGCAATATTGCGGGCGGTGGTCATCACCGCGCCGCCAGGCGGCGCTGGGCATCGGGAAGAGCGCCGCGCCGCGCCACTTCGACCCCTGAGAACCATCCCGGAGCGCGACCGCGCGGCGGCGGCCGAATGGGGTCCGTCGACAAGCCTGCGGTGGCGATCAGCCATGCGATCACGGAGTTCGAGTTCCACATCTCCCCCGCCTTCAGCTCGTCGCGTCCCCAGACAGGCCTGGGGACGGTCACGACGAGATCAAGTAGCAGGCGGGCGACCCGGCGATCGCTTGTGAGCCGGCGAGGCCCGCCCACCGCCTGACGAAGATCCGGAATCGATCCGCCGCGCCAGCAGCGGACCTCGTAGCGAAACAGGCGCAACCAGCCGACGTAGCGGCTCCCGACGGCGCCCGTGGCGACCACGCCTCTACTCGCCTCCTCAGCGTCCGGCGAAGGCGCGATTTCGATTGTGTAGCGATCGCTGTCCAACTCGACGACCAGCGCTCCGTGATAGAGGTCGCATCGTTGCCGATGCTGGCGCGCGGCTTCGATGGCCTCGAAGACCCGGCCGTTGAAGCGGACAGAGTGACCGCCCGCGCCAAGTGGAATCCAATACAGATCCACGGCTGCTGTGAGCGGCGTGTGCATGACTGTCCGAAGACTCGCCGCCGGAGTGCCGCCCGGCATCCGGACTCGCCCCTATGCCGAGTGCGGATTGTCCGCAGTCCTGGTGGCAGTCCGCTGCCGCGGCAGCGGAAAGCCCCCGCCGGACAAGCCGTGACGGGGGCTCGGGACCGCTTCGTGCCCCGGCGTCAGCTAGCCAGGACCGGCGCAGCGGTGGGGACGCTGGCGGCGGACTTCTGCTTCTGCTCGCGCCACGGCAACCGCAGCGTCAAGACGAGGAAGCCGAGCCCGGCGAGCAGCAGGGCGAAGCCCATGACCATCGCGAACTTCGCGACGTTCTCTGCGAAGTAGGACGTGTTCAGCGCGGTGGTCAGAGCCGTCTCCGTCACCCACATGTCACGCGCCGGATTGCTGACGGGCTGCCCGGACTTCGGGTCGATCGCGGCCGACTTCTCGTCGGGCGTCGGCTTTCCACTCGCGTTCAGGAAGCGCGGCATCTCCGCATAGGTCTTGCCGCCCGTGGCGGCAAGCGTATGGACACGTATGCCCGCCGCGAAGTCGCGGGCCTCCTGGCCCGTGGTGATCTTCTCGTTGGCGACCTTCTTCATGTCGGGCGTGCCGACGATGTTCTCGCGGGCCAGCTCGTTACGAACCTGCGACCGACCATCGAAACCTACGGCGATCGCGCCGACGCCGATCGCGATCATCACGCAGCTGGCAGCGATCCCGGCATAGATGTAGAGCTTGTTCATTACTTCCTTTCGCGTTGCTGTGCCACCAGCCTGCCGCCCAGGTGGCGCGGCGGCATCAGGACCAGCTACGCGAAACGGCACGGGATCCCCGCGCGCCCGGCCCGTGGAAACCCGCAGCTCCGTAGTTAGCCGCAATCGTCGACGTAATCCCCTCCGATGCCGAAGGGTCGCCGCGGGCCTACGGTTTCGCTCAGGGTTATGGTCACGCAAGTGGACACCATCAAGATCGTGCTGGTCGACGACCACGAAGTCGTGCGCAGCGGGCTACGCATGCTGCTCGACGCCGAGGAGGGATTCGAGGTCGTGGCGGAGGCCGGCGATCTCGAATCGGCGCGGCGCTACGTGCGCGCCCACCGTCCGCGTGTACTGGTGCTCGATCTCAACATGCCGGAGGGTTCCACGCTCCCGCTCATTCCCGAGCTTCGCGAGCAGTCCCCGGACACCGCCGTAGTGGTGCTGACGATGCAGAACGACCCCGCGTTCGCCCGCGAGGCAATGCGTTCGGGCGCACTCGGCTACGTGCTCAAGCAGTCCGCCGGAACCGAACTGGTCGACGCCGTACGCGCCGCCGCCGAGGGCGAGACCTATCTGAACCCGCGACTTGGGGCTCAGGTGGCCGCGGCCCCGTTGGAGCCCGCCGGACCGCCGGACGACCTGACCGGGCGTGAGCTCGAGATCCTTCGCCTGATCGCCCTCGGCCATACCAACACGGAGATCGCCGGCCAGGTCTACCTCAGCGTGCGTACGGTCGAGTCGCACCGCGCCCACATCCAGCAGAAGACCGGACGGTCGACCAGGGCGGACCTGGTTCGCTACGCGCTGGACCACGATCTGGTCGAGTAGACGTGCGGGGATCCAAGGCGCACGCCTGGCTCTACCGAACCACGGGCGGACGTGTCCTGGGAGCACTCGGAGGACAGCGGATTCTGCTCCTGACAACGACCGGCCGACACAGCGGTCTCGCGCGAACCACGCCGGTCGAGTACAAGCGGATCGGCGGCAATCTGGTCGTCGTGGCCTCGAACCGCGGGGCCCGCGTTGCACCCGCCTGGTACGGGAACCTGGTCACGAATCCGCACGTGACCGTGCGCATCGGATCGGAGGAGCTGGGTTGCCGCGCGCGCGTGGCTGCGGGGACCGAACGCGACGGAATCTGGGAGGGGCTAAGGGCCGACAACCCGTGGCTCGCGCGTGCCTCACAGCGGGCGCGGCGCCGCCTGCCGGTCGTGGTCCTCGAGCGGCGCTAGGCTGCCCCGGCCTCAGCCGGACGCCCGGTTGGGGCTTCGGGCTGGCGATGACGTGCGGGGACCTTCGCGCTAACGAGCGTCCCAGCGCCCGACTTTGACTCGATGCTGATCTCGCCGCCGACGAGATCGACGCGCTCGCGCATCCCGACGAGGCCGAAGCCGTCGCTCCTCGTCCCGAGCTCGAACCCGCGGCCGTCGTCTCGAACCTCGATCGAGAGCTCGTCCCCGCTCTCCTTGACGAGCACCTCAACGTTCTCAGCCCGCGCGTGCTTTGCGACGTTGGTCAGCGCCTCTTGGACGAGGCGGTAGGCCGTGCTCTCGATCTCTGGCATGAGCCGCCTGGTTGGCTGACCGCCGGCCTCATCGTCCAGGTCGATCGCGGCAGTGACCGTGAGTCCGTGGACCGCGCGCACCCGCTCCACGAGGCTCTCCAGCGCTGGTGCGAGTCCGAGGTCATCGAGCGCCGCGGGCCGCAACTCGGCGATCAGGCCCTGGAGCTTGTCGATCTCCTCAGCGATCTGATTCACCGCTTGCTGCGCGGCCTGTTTCACCGCGTCGTCGCCCTGCTGCTGGAGTGCGGCGGTCAGAATGACCTGCAGCGCGCCGAGCCCCTGCAGCGTCTCGTCGTGCAGCTCCCGGGCCCAGCGGCCACGCTCGTGCTCCGCTGCCTGAATGGTCAAACGGAGCTGGTCGGCCTCCACGGTTTGCGCGGTCGCGACTGCCATCGCCGCACTGCTTGCGAAGGCGCGCATCACGCGCTCGTCCTCATCGCCGAACTCATCCCCCCCGTCGAGCCGGTCGAGAGCGATAAGCACACCGACGGGCCTTCCGCGGAAGGTGAGCGGCACGAGCAGCGCCGTCGACGAGTCGTCCACCAGCTCGCCCAGGCCGAGGCGCACGCGGCTGGAAACGTCCGAGAGACGCTCCGTGTGGTGGCCTCGGATCAGGTCGGCCAGCAACGTGCCGGGCGTCGATATGTGGGTGCCCACGATGCCGTCCCGCGTCTCCCCCGCCGCGGCCGATACCACCAGCTCATCCCCCTCGCCGAGAAGCACGAGCAGGACACGCGCCTCGATCAGGGCCCGTCCCCGCTTGACCACGAGCTCCAAGACGCGGGTCAGGTCGGTCTCGCCACCTATGGCGCGGGCAAGCGTGGTCGTGGCCTCGAGTCCGCTCACCGCGCGCTCGAGCTCCTTGCGCCTGGACTGGATGCCCTCGTACAGGCGGGCGTTCTCGATGGCGATCGCCACCCACTCGGCCAGCACCACGAGCGCTTCCTCGTCGAGTTCGTCGAACTCGCCGTCCTCCTTCTCCGTCAGGTAGATGTTGCCCCACGCCTCGCCCCGGATCAGGACCGGCGCTCCGAGAAAGGTGGTCATGGGCGGGTGCGCGGGCGGGAACCCGTAGCTGCGCACGTTCTCGCTGATGTCGCTCAACCGGAGCGGCTTTGGCTCGCGGATGAGTTCCCCGAGGATGCCGCGTCCGCGCGGCAGGTCGCCGATCGCCCGGTGCGTCTCGTCGTCGATCCCGACGGTTAGAAACCGCTCGAGTTCAACCCGATCGGCATCGAGGATCCCGATCGCCGCGTAGCGGGCGCCCGTCAGCTCGCGCGCAACCTCGAGCACCCGACGCAGAAGCTCCTCGCGGTCGAGCTCAGACACGAGCGCACGACCGACCTCCAGCAAGCGGCGCAAGCGATGTTCGTCGAGTCCACGGCTCTCCATGCCCGGCTGCCAAGGTAGAGGACGGGGGAAGCCGGCGCCAGCCGATCCTCTAACGCGCTGCGGAGCCGGTTGCCGACGCGGCGCTATCCAGCTGTGCGAGATAGGGCCCGAGCTCCTCTGCGACCACCTTCTCGTCCGCCGGCCACGGCGGCGTGTCGAAGACCTCGGACTCAAAGCCCTCGGCTCCGATCACGCGCGCGCTGATGTACAGCGGATCGGCGCCGGTCAAGAGCTTGCCGCGGATAACCGGGTGAAACGGGTCCGGATCGACGTTCGCGCCGGCGAGCGCGGCGATCGCATCGACCGCCGTGTCCGCCATCTGAGCCCCCACACCGCCGTGCTTGACCGGGAACGCAGCGGCGTCGCCCGCGGCGAATACGTGCCCGTTCGTGCCCGGCACGCAGCAATGCTGGTCGATCGGAATGAAGCCGTGGGCGCCACCGCCCGCGAGCCCGCGAACAGCCGGGCCGGCAACCCGCGGCATGGCGATCGTCCGGTCGGGATGCAGCTCGATCCCCTGCGGTTGGATCAGAAGCTGGCCGGTTGCCGGCACCTGCGCAAGCGCTGAGCTGTAGACCTTGATGCCCGCCCGGTTCAGTAGCCCGGTCACGGCGTCGCTCGCTGCGTGGCCGAAGATCGCGAGCGGTCGGGTCTCCGGGGTGACCAGGGACAACTCGAGACCGTCCATGTTCATGCTGAAGGCCCGCTCGGCCGTCATCAGTGCCAGCTCGTACAGCGGCAGCGGCCAGGTCGGACCGACGGGAAGAATGAACGCGATGCTCCGCGTGTAGCCGCCCTCCACGTCCTGGACCACGCCGTGGTAGACGTCGTCCGCCTCGGCGTCCCGGAAGGTCCCGGCGTGCTCGTACGGCTCCTCCTGCCGGGCCCCAACGGCGACCAGCAGGGCGTCGTAGTCAACCTGCCGTCCGTCGCCTGTGTGCACCACCTGCTTGTCGGGCTCCACCCAGGACAGCGTGTCCTTGGTCCACTCGGCATCGCAGTCGGCCGCGATGCGCCGCAGCGGATACCGGCTCGGCGGGCCGAAGGCGAAGGGCTGGCGCACTGCGAGCGGCCGGTAGACGAGCTCGTCGTTCGGAGCGATGAGCTCGATCTCCACCGAGCCGCCGAGCAAGCGGCGCAGGCGGAGCAAACCTTCGACGGCGGCGATCCCGCCGCCACAGATGACTACTCGGAAATTGGTCATGAGCCGACCGTACGCCTCCGACTTCGGCCTGCCATCGGGGCAAATGCGCCGGGTGTCTGCGGGCTACTACGGAGACGGCCGAGGGGTCCTAGCCGATGCTCGGTGTCCTCCTCGCGGCCAAGCTGTGGGCATGACTTCCGAACTGCTGTCCGCGCTGTCCAGGGACGCCACCACCATTACCTTCGAGAAGCCCGACGACGAGCTGCTCGAGCGCGAGGTGGCCGAGTTCATGACGCCGGGCTGCGTAGTCATCTCGGATGCCGCGACCGTCGCCGACGCTTCCAAGGCGCTGCTCGCCCATCGCGCTGACGCGGTCCTCGTCGTCGGCGCCCGTACCGGCCTGCCGCTGGGCTGGGTGACCGCGGGCGGCCTCATGGGATGGCTCGGCGGCGACCGCGAGCAGAGCCCCGCGCGAGATGCAATCACCGAGCCGGTGCGAGCGATCCCGCCCGATGAGTGCGTGCGCGTCGCTCTGTACGCCCTGTCGCTGTCGACGACCAGGCGCCTGCTCGTGCGAAGCAAGCCCGACCAGACGCCTGAGGGCGTTCTGACCGAATTCGACCTCGCCATTGCGGCGAGGAGCTGACGAGCGGCAGATGAGCCGGCTGCTTGTAGCGGTGGGAAGCCGCCATGGCGCCACGCTGGAGATTGGCCAAGCGATTGTCGCCGGCTTGGAGCGGCGCGGGGCGAGCGCGCGGGTAGCTCCAGCCGAGGAGGCACCGCCCGTAGAGGACTACGATGCCGTCGTCATCGGCAGTGCGGTCTATTACGGCCATTGGCTCGACTCGGCCCGCGACTACGTGGATGCACACAGCGATGCGCTGGCTCGGCTGCCCGTATGGCTGTTCAGCTCGGGACCGCTGGGCCCACC
>JAXDIH010000107.1:0-5702 GCA_034664105.1 Thermoleophilaceae bacterium | reverse complement strand
GGGCGCTACGCGACGCCGGCTTCGACGGCTGGATCACCGTCGAGCTCGACGGGTACGACGGCGACCCCGACGACGCCGCGCGCGACAACCTCCAGTACCTGCGGGCGCTGCTCGGCTAGGAGCCGGTGGGCCGCGCTAGCGCGGCGGCGGCGTGTCGACCTTGACGCCCAGCTCGCGCAGCTGGCGCTCGTCCACGGGAGCCGGCGCTCCCGTCAGCGGGTCCGCTCCGCTGGCGGCCTTGGGGAACGCGATCGCGTCGCGGATCGAGTCCCGCCCGGCGAGCAGCGCGACGATGCGGTCGATGCCGAACGCGATGCCGCCGTGCGGCGGCGCGCCGTAGGTGAGCGCCTCGAGCAGGAAGCCGAAGCGCTCCCGCGCCTCCTCGGGCCCGATCCCGAGCGCGCTGAAGACCTGCTGCTGCACGTCCGGGCGGTTGATCCGGATCGACCCTCCACCGAGCTCCCAGCCGTCGAGCACGACGTCGTAGGCGCGGCTGCGCCAGGTGCCGGGGTCGGCGTCGAGATCGCCGGCGGGCGACGTGAACGGGTGGTGGAGCGCGTCCCAGCGCCCCTCCCCCTCGTTCCACTCGAACATCGGGAAGTCGACCACCCAGAAGATGTCGTGCCCGGTCGGCTCGGCTTCCGCCACGTCCGGCCGCAGGGCACCGAGCACCTTGGCGGCGACGTCGGCCTGGTCGGCCGCGAACAGGATCACGTCGCCCTCGCGCGCCTCCACGGCCTCGGTCGCGCGGGCGATCTCGTCCTCGCTCAGGAACTTCGCGATCGGCGAGCGCCAGGCGCCGTCCTCGACAACGGCCCAGGCCAGCCCCTTCGCGCCCAGCGACTTCGCCTTCTCCTCGAGCTTGTCGATGCGGCTGCGCGGGAAGTCGCCGCGGGCGCGCAGCGCCCGCACCACTCCGCCGGCTTCGACGGCCCCGCGGAAGACCTTGAACTCGGACTCGCCGAAGATGTCGGTGAGGTCGCGGATCTCCACGCCCAGCCGGCGGTCGGGCCGGTCCGACCCGTAGCGGAGCATCGCCTCGTCGTACGCGATCCGCTCCAGCGGCAGGCTCACCTCGATGCCGCCGAGCGCGAGCACCTCCCGCAGCAGCGGGTCGATCAGATCGAAGACGTCCTCCTCGTCGACGAACGACATCTCCAAGTCGAGCTGGGTGAACTCGGGCTGGCGGTCGGCGCGGAAGTCCTCGTCGCGGAAGCAGCGCGGGATCTGGAAGTAGCGCTCCATGCCGCCGACCATCAGCAGCTGCTTGAACAGCTGCGGCGACTGCGGCAGCGCGTACCAGGACCCGCGGATCAGGCGGCTGGGCACGAGGAAGTCGCGCGCGCCCTCCGGCGTCGAGCGCGTCAGGATCGGCGTCTCGATCTCGAGGAAGTCGCGCTCCGACAGGTGGTCGCGGATCGTCTTGACCACGTCGTGGCGCAGCACCATCGTCTCGCGCATGCGGTCCTTGCGCAGGTCGAGGTAGCGGTACCGCAACCGCAGCTCCTCCCCCACGGGCTCGTCCTCGTCGATCTGGAACGGCGGCGTCTCGGCGTCGGCGAGCAGGTCGAATTCCGAGACCGCCAGCTCGACCTCGCCGGTCGGCAGGTTGGGATTGACGGCGCCCTCCTCGCGGCGAACCAGCTCGCCGGCGACGGAGATCACGTCCTCGGCGCGCAGCCGCCCGGCGGCGGCGTGGGCCTCGGCCGCCTCCTCGGGCCGGAAGACGAGCTGGAGCAGCCCGCTGCGGTCGCGCAGGTCGATGAAGATCAGCCCTCCGTGGTCGCGCCGGCGGTGCACCCAGCCGGCCACGCGCGGGCGCTCGCCGACCTGCTCGGCGCGGAGATCGCCGGCCCAGTGGTCGCGATAGCGGTTGGGGCGGGGCGGCTTCATCGCTCGAGCACCTCCCCCACCTTGGCGGCGGCGTCGTCCAGGCTCTCGGCCGCCCGCTGCTCGCCGCTGTCCATGTCCTTGACTTCGATGCCGTCGCCGAGGATCACGGTCGCCCGCGCGCCGATGCGGTCGGCCTGCTTGAGCTGACCCTTCATCGACCGGCCAGCCTGCTCGATCTCGACCCGTACGCCCTCGTCGCGCAGGCGGCGCGCGAGCGCGAAGGCGTCGCCAACGGCGTCCGGGCGCGCGAGCGCGATGTAGACGCGGGCATCCGCCTGCGGCTCGTCGTCCTCGGCGGCGAGCAGGAGCCGCTCCACGCCAGCGGCAAAGCCGATCCCCGGCGTCGGCGGGCCGCCGAGCTCCTCGACCAGCCTGTCGTAACGGCCGCCGCCGCCGAGCGCCGCCTGCGCTCCCAGCCGCTCGCTCTCGAACTCGAACACCGTGCGGGTGTAGTAGTCCAGGCCGCGCACGAGCGTGGGGTCGACCTCGTACGGCATCCCGGCCGAGTCGAGCAGGGCCAGCACGGCGTCGAAGTGCTCGCGGTCCTCCGGGCTGATGCGGTCGAGCAGCCTCGGGGCGTCCTCGAGCACGCGGCGCGTGCCCTCGTGGTCGGCGTCGAACGCGCGCAGCGGGTTCTGCTCGATGCGCGCCCGCACCTCGTCGGACAGCTCCGACTCGTGCGCGCGCAGGTGATCCTTCAGCTCCTCGAGGTAGGCCGCGCGGGTCTCGGCCGTGCCCAGGCTCGAGATCCGCAACCGGGCGGGACCGGCTCCGGCGCGCTCGATCAGCTCGCCCAGCAGCAGGATCAGTTCGGCGTCGAGGCTCGGATCGTCTGACCCGAGCGCCTCCGCGTCGATCTGGGTGAACTGCCGGAAGCGGCCGGCCTGCGGCGCCTCGTGGCGGAAGAACGGCCCGGCGGTCCAGAGCTTCACCGGCTGGGGCAGCTTGTGCATGCCGTGCTCGACGTACGCGCGGCAGATCGCGGCGGTGGCCTCGGGACGCAGCGTCAGCGACCGCCCGGCCTTGTCCTCGAAGGTGAACATCTCCTTCTGGACGATGTCGGTGGACTCCCCCACGCCACGCGCGAACAGCTCGGTGTCCTCGAACACAGGCGTCTCGAACGGCTCGTACCCGGCTTTGCCGAGCAGATCCTCGGCGATCCGTCCGAGGCGCAGCCGGCGGCGGGCGTCGCCGGGCTGGACGTCGAACGTGCCCCGAGGGGCCTGAAGACCCCGGCTCACCGCGCCAGCTCGGCGAGGAACGGATTGCCCGCGCGCTCGGCGGCGAGGCTCGTGATCCCCATGTGCCCCGGATAGACGGCAGTCTCGCCCGGAAGCGTGTCCACCAGCGTGCGAATCGACCCCAGCAGCGTGCCCCAGTCGCCGCCCGGCAGATCGGTGCGGCCGACGGACCCCTGGAACAGCACGTCCCCGGAGAAGACGGCCCGCTCGTCGGGGATCGAGAACGTGACGTGCCCGGGGCTGTGACCTGGCGTGAAGATGACATCGATCTCAAAACCCGCCAGCTCGAGCTTTTCGCCCCCCTCGAGCGTGTGCTCGGCGTCGTAGGACTCGAACGGGCCGAAGCCGGGCCAGGGCACGAACGAGTTGATGTCGTCCAGGACGAACTTCTCGGCCTCGGGCACCCAGACCTCGGCGCCGGTCGCCTTCGCGACCGGGGCCACCGCCCCGACGTGGTCGAAGTGCGTATGCGTGAGCAGGATCCCCTCGAGCGTCACGCCCAGCTCCTCGAGCGCGGCGAGCAGCATGTCGGCCTCGTCGCCGGGATCGATGATCAGGGCGCGGTCGGATCCGTCGCGCCGGAAGATGTAGGTGTTCTCGGCCACGGGGCCGACCGTGAACATCCGCACGTCCATCGTCAGCGGGCCTGCCTCCGGCGCTGGCGGAAGCGATAGATGAACGTGTCGGTGGCGAAGCCGAGCGGGATGTAGAGCAGCAGCATGAACCCGGCGAGCACGACGCCCTGGGCCGGGTCGCGGCCGAACAGCACGACCACGAGCACGCCGAAGACGGCCGCGGCGATCCCCGCGCGCTGCATGGCGCCGCGCCAGGTGGGCGGCTTGTCGAGCCGCTCGGAGCGCCGCTGGCGGGAGATCTGCTTGGCCTCCTCGCGCGTGCGCGGACGCCCGGTCCTGCCGGAACGTTCGATGGTCCCGGCTGGGGTGCCGCGGTGCTTGCTCTTGCGCTTGCGCTTGGTCTGGGCCATCGCTTTGGAGCCTACTCGCGTAGCGCCCCAGGCGGCGGCTAGCGCAGAACCGCGAGCGCCTCTTCCAGGATGTGGCGCTCGGGGGTGAAGCCGTGCAGCGGCACGTCGTCCGGGAAGCCGTCGAACGCCGCCCGCGGTGCCAGGCCGATCAGCTCCGCGCCGCCCACCGGCGTCCGCGCGCGCACGCGCTCCACGATCTCGGCCAGCGGAACCGAGAGGTGGTCGTGCACGTTGGTGGAGACCTGCGCGCAGCCGCGGTCCTCCAGGTACAGCCCTAGTGCGCGCACGCCCGGCAGCCCGCCGCCGGACTCGCGCAGCTCGGCGGCGATGGACTTGGCCAGCTCGACGTCGTCGGTGACCAGGTCGACGTTGAAGGCGACCAGCGGGGGCCGAGCCGTCGCCAGCACCGCTCCTGCCGTCGGGTGCGCACGCCGCGGCCCGTAGTCGGGGACCAGCTCGCCCGACTCCATCCGCTCCGCCAGCCCGGTCGGCCCGCCCTTGCGCAGCCAGGCGCGCTCGGCGTGGGGAGGCTTGGTGGCGAGGTCGCCATAGAGGAAGACCGGGATCTCGGCGTCCTCCCCGACCAGCGCGGCGGCGGTGAGCGCCTCGGCGCCGGCGGCCCCGCGGCGCTCCTCGTCGAGCCAGACGACCGGCATCACGTCCAGGGCGCCCACGTGCGGGTGCACGCCGGCGTGGGAGCGCAGGTCGATGCTCTCCACCGCCGCCTTCGCCAGCCCGACCAGCCCGGCGGCCAGCTCGCCCTGGCGTCCGGCCAGCGTGAACACGGCGCGGTTGTGATCGGGATCGACGTGCACGTCGAGCACCCGCGCGGGCCCAACCGAGCCCTCGAGACGCTCGAGCACCGCGCGGTCGCGCCCTTCGCTCACGTTCGGAACGGCCATCAGCAGCGGAGTCTCAGCCACGCCCTAAGGCTAAACCGATCGCTCTCCGCGGCGGGAGAGCCAGCCAACCGCGCCACCGAGCAGCAGCCCCAGCTCAGGCGCGAGGGGGACGTCGGTGGTCACGCTTACGAGGATCCCGAGAGCCAGCCCGACGACAGCGCCGAGCGCGATTGCCGCAGTGATGCTCATGCTCTAGACCGGCGCGGGCTCCGGCTCCTTCGTGATCTCGGGCGCGGGAGGCTCCCTCGGCGGCGCCGGAGGTGCGCCCTCGCCGCCGATGCGCGGGAGCCACTCGAGCCAGCTCGGCAGGTACCAGTTCCAGTCGCCGAGCAGCTTCATCGCCGCGGGCAGCAGCACGCCGCGGATGATGGTCGCGTCGATCAGGACGGCAACCGCGAGTCCGAGGCCCATCTCCTTGAAGTCGAGGAAGCTGAGCGTCACGAATACGAGGAACACCCCCACCATCACCGCGGCGGCGCTCGTCACGGTCCCGGCTGTCGTCGCGATGCCCCTTCGTACCGCCTCGTCTGTGGTCATGCCGCTGTCGTAGAGCTCCCTGACGCGCGACAGGATGAACACGTGGTAGTCCATGGACAGCCCGAACAGCACCACGAACAGGAACAGCGGCAGCCAGTTCGTGACGCCGCCGTTCGAGGTGAAGCCGAGCAGGCTTTCGCCGTG
>JAXDIH010000068.1:0-20606 GCA_034664105.1 Thermoleophilaceae bacterium | reverse complement strand
TCGTCCACCAGCGAGCGGAACCCGAACACCGTGAAGTCGCCGAACTTGGTCGGCAGCTGCGCCTCGGCCACGCGCTCGACCAGCTTGTCGTGCAGGCGGCGGTAGGCGATCAGGTCGGCGACGGTGATCATCTTCAGCCCGTGCTTGGCGCAGTACTCCTCCAGGTCCGGCACGCGCGCCATCGTGCCGTCGTCGTTCATCACCTCGCAGATCACTCCGCTGGGGTTCAGACCGGCGAGCCGGGCCAGGTCCACGCCCGCCTCGGTCTGGCCGGTGCGCTCCAGCACGCCGCCGGCCTTGGCCTTGAGCGGGAAGATGTGGCCGGGCTGGACCAGGTCGCGCGGGCCCGAGTTGGGGTCGATCGCGACCTGGATCGTGTGGGCGCGGTCGTGCGCCGAGATGCCGGTGGTGATGCCCTCGCGCGCCTCGACCGACACGGTGAAGGCGGTCTCGAACGGCGACTCGTTCTTGGCCGCCATCAGGTTGAGGCCCAGCTCGTCGCAGCGCTCGGGCGGCAGCGCCAGACAGATCAGGCCGCGCCCGTGCATCGCCATGAAGTTGATCGCCTCGGGGGTGGCGAACTGCGCCGCCAGCGTGAGGTCTCCCTCGTTCTCGCGGTCCTCGGCGTCGCAGACAACGACCATGCGGCCGGCACGGATGTCCTCGAGCGCTTCCTCGATCGAGCTGAATGGGCTCATGCGCGTAGCTTCTCCACGTACTTGGCAAGCACGTCGGTCTCCAGGTTGACGGTCTTACCGGGTTGGGTCGAGCCCAGTGTGGTGCGCTCGAGCGTTTCCGGGATCAGGGATACCTCGAAAGTATCGTCGTCCACGCCGCTGACGGTGAGTGAGACGCCGTCCACGGCGATCGACCCCTTCTCGACGACGTAGCGCAGCAGCTCCGGCTCGGCCGCGATTCGGACGACGCGCGAGAGCCCCTCCTCGCGCACCTCCTCGACGGTGCCGGTGCCGTCCACGTGACCCTGCACGACGTGGCCGCCGAGACGGTCCGTCGCGCGCAGCGGCAGCTCGAGGTTCACGTCATCGCCCTCCGCGAGCGGCCCCAGCGAGGAGCGCCGCAGGGTCTCGGGCATCACGTCCGCGGCAAAGCCGTCGGAGGTCGGGTCGACGGCCGTGAGGCACACGCCGTTGACCGAGATCGAGTCGCCGGCCCCCAGCTCCGCGGCGAGCGGCGTGTCGACCTCCAGACGCCCGTCGCGCAGCGATCGGACCGTCCCCCTGCCTGCGACGAGCCCCGTGAACACGCCTACCACTCCTTCAAGCGAGCAACGATCAGGACGTCGTCCTCGAGCCGGTCGACGTCCACGTGCAGCGCCCGTGGCGCCGAGGCGATCTGGTCGATCCCGATCCCCTCGACCGCGGTGCGGGCCTCGCGGCCGCCCGTCATCAGCGGCGCGACGAAGATGCGTGCCTCGTCGATCTCGCCAGCCTCGAGGAACGCGCCGGCCAGGTGCGGGCCGCCCTCGAGCAGCAGCGACTGCACCTCGCGTGAGCCGAGCTCGTCGAGCGCGTGCTCCACACGCGCGCGCTCGTTCTGACCGGTGGCGACGATCACGTCGACCCCGGCCGACTCGAGCGCCTGCACCGAGGTGCGGGCGGCCGCCCGCGAGCAGACGACCGTCACCGGCACGTCGGCCACGCCGCGCACCAGCTGGGACGAGACCGGCAGGCGCGCCTCGGAGTCGAACACCACGCGCCGCGGCTGGCGGGCGACGCCCTCGATGCGCGCGGTGAGGCGCGGGTCGTCGAAGAGCGCCGTGCCGATGCCGACCGCCACCGCGTCCGACTCGGCGCGCCAGCGGTGCGCACGCGCGCGGCTGGCCTCGCCGGAGATCCACTGGGAGTCGCCGGTCACGGTGGCGACCTTGCCGTCGAGCGTCATGGCCGACTTGAGGACCACCAGCGGCCGGCCGGTGCGGGCGTGCTTGCGGAAGGGCTGGTTGAGCAGGCGGGCGGCCGCGGCCACCTCGCCGTCTACCCACACCACGTCCACGCCCTCGTCGCGCAGGATGCCGGGCCCGCGGCCGGAGGCCTTCTTGGTGGGGTCGTCGGAGGCGATCACCACGCGCGCGATGCCGGCCTCGAGGATCGCCTCGGTGCACGGCGGGGTGCGGCCCTCGTGGCAGCAGGGCTCGAGCGAGACGTACATCGTCGCGCCGGCCGGGGCCTCGCTGCAGTCGTCCAGCGCCGCGCGCTCGGCGTGCGCCTGGCCGGGCGGCTGCGTGATGCCCTCACCGATCACCCGGCCGCCCTTCACGACCACCGCGCCCACCATCGGGTTGGGGCTCGTCTGCCCACGGGCGCGCTCGGCGAGCTCGATCGCCCTGAGGAGGTGCTTTGTGTCGTGCTCTGTAAGCGCCATGGGAGGCATGGTTGACTCGACAATCAACGATACCTCAGGGGTTGCGCCGTTCTGGCTAGCGTTCCGCCGCGTGCACCGCCTGATTCTGGCCGTGATCCTCGTGGCGGGCTTCGGCCTGCGCGTGTGGCACAACGACTACGGCCTGCCGTTCGTCTACTCGATCGACGAGGCATCGCACTTCACGAGCCGTGCGGTCGAGATGTTCTGGCAGGACCTGGACCCGGGCTACTACCAGAACCCGGCTGCCTATACGTACCTGATCTACGGCACGCTGCGGGTGCTGTACGGGCCGCTCGGCTTCCTGTTCGGCCTGCCCTACGGGAACGTCACCGACCAGTTCGACAAGGACCCGGCGCAGATCTGGATCGTCGCGCGCACGCTGGCGGCGGCGCTCGGCATGGCCGGCGTGGCGGCCACCTACGCGGCCGCGAGGCGGCTGTGGGGCATCCGCGAGGGCCTGGTCGCCGCGGCGGTGCTGTCCTTCGCCTTCCTGGCCGTCGCGTACTCGCGCGTGGCGGTGACCGACGTGGGGGCGCTCGCCGGAGTGGCCCTGGCGCTGATGTGGTCGGTGCGCGCGGCCGAGGACGGGCGCACGCGCGACTACGCGCTGGCCGGCGGCGCGGCCGGCCTGGCGATCGCCTTCAAGTACACGGCCGGCCTGGTGCTGCTGCCGCTCGCGATCGCGGCGGTCGCGCGGCTGCGGGCCGACCGGGCTCGCCCGCTAGCCGGCCTCGCGCTGGCCGGGGCCGCCGCGGCGGTCGTGTTCGCGCTGCTCAACCCCTTCGTGTTCGGCTCGCTCGGCGACTGGTGGAGCGACCTGCGCGACCAGGCCGACGTGGCCGCCAGCGACCCCAAGCCCGGCCAGCAGTCGGGCGGCTTCTCGTACTACCTGGACAGCCTCACGTGGGGTCTCGGCTGGGCCGGGATCGCCGCGGCGCTGGCCGGCGCGGTGCTGGTGGTGCGCCGCGACCTGGTGCGGGGCCTGATCGTGGTGGCGCTGCCGCTGGCGCTGTTCGCCTACCTGGCGGTGCAGTCGCGCTACTTCGGGCGCTGGCTGCTGCCGGCCTACCCGGCGCTGGCGATGCTGGCCGCCGTGGCGGTGGTGCGGGGCGCGGAGCTGGTGCCCCGCCGCGGCTGGCGGCTCGCGGCCACGGCGGGGCTGGCGCTGGTGGTGATCGCCCAGCCGCTGCTGGCCGACGTGCGCACCGCGCGCGTGCTGGGCCGGGAGGACACGCTGAGCCAGGCGCGCTCGTGGCTGGACGCGCACTATCCGCCGGGGCTGCGGGTGTCGATCGAGCCGGCGGTGCCGGGTCGCTACTTCCGCTCGAATCCGGACGGCCACATCCCGCCGTGGCTGTCGCGCTGCCCGCAGCGGCCCGGGTGGACCGAGCGCGGCTGGTCGTACCTCGCGGCCGGCGACCGGCGCGTGTGCGAGCGGTACAAGCCGGGCCTGTTCGTCAGGCCGGACGGCGGCGTGCGGGCCTCGGCGTACCACTCGGTGCTCGGGCCGGAGGTGATCGAGGACTACCGCCTGTACGGCTACTGCGTCGTCATGACCGTGAACGTCGTCCGCGAGCGGGCGCTGGAGACGGGCGATCCGCGCGCCCGGGCGTACTACCGGCGCCTGGAGCGCGAGTCCTGGCCGCTGGCGTACTTCAGCCCCTACAAGTACGGCTACAAGCCGGTGCCGTTCAGCTTCGACCTCTCCTACAACTACTACCCGCGGGCCTACGAACGCCCCGGCCCGGTGGTGGACATCCGCCGCCTACACGACTGCGAGCAGGGATACGGGGCGCCGCTGATCCGAGTCCCGAAGGCGCGCGAGCCTGAGCCCTTCAGCTAACCGGCCAGCGTGCCGCGGGGGACCGGGGGCGTGAGCCCCCGGATGGCATCAATTGAAGGCGCCCAGCGCGCGCAGCGAGTAGCGCTTGAAGAAGCCGTACCTGGTGCCCGCGGGTGGCCCCTGCCACTCGGTCGCGTACTTCGCGTACATCAGCCCGCGGTCGGGCCACCAGGTGCCGATCGGCAGCGGTCCGCCGTTGCAGGCGCCCGCCGAGTAGCCCGGCCGGTTGATGTACATGTACGCGTCCACCAGCGGGTTGGACGTGGCCGTGCTCGGCGCCGGGCCGAGGCCGCGCAGGCCCGGGTGGCACCAGACGTTGATCGTGCGCCAGATGTGCTTCGCCCGGTTGAGCCAGAGGCGGTAGTGGATCGGCCCGCGCCCGTTGTAGCTCGTGTTGACGATGAAGTGCTTCCCGCCCGTCAGGCGTGAGATCTCCAGGCCGTGCTGGACGTTGTAGCGCGTCCAGTCGTGGTGCGTGACGTTGAGCATGAACCCGCGCACCTTCGAGATCCCGATCGCGCGCAGCTGCTTGGCCGTGCGGGTGGCCGGCTCCCAGTCGGAGGCGCCCGCCTCGAGGTAGATGGTGGCGTTGGGCAGCTGCGAGAGCACGTCCACGCCGTGGCGCAGCATCCGCAGCCGGTCGTCGCGCCGCGACCGCGCCAGGCAGTCGATCGTGCCCAGCGAGTCCGGCTCGAACGCGATCACCACGCGCGCGTCGCCAACCGCCGCGGCGAACTGGTCGTACCACTTCATCGTGCGCCGGTCCTCGGCCAGGCCGCCGGCCAGGTAGTCCGGTCGGCAGGCGCGGCCCTGGTGGCGCATCACGACCATCATCGGCACCGCGCCAGGCTGGTCGCACTGCACTCGGTCGAGGAACCCGCGCACCTTCTTCTGCATGCGTGGGCTGGTGAAGCGCCCGAACCAGCGGAAGCGCGGCTCGCGCGCGAGCTTCCAGATCGTGTCCGCCTTGCCGTCCTCGCCGGCTCGCTTCCAGCGCGCCCACTGCCCGTAGGCCGGCTCCATGCGGTCGACGAACCACTTCGTGGCCACCAGAGGGTTAGGAGCGGCCGGGTCGACGGCGCGCGGGTCCAGCTCGTGCGGGTACAGCTGCGGTCCCGGCGGGTTGTCCTTCACGCACTTCCCCCAGTCCTCGGGATACTCGCCGACCGGACCGTGGGGAACGGTCGCCGGCGGCGCGAGCGACTCCGGCGCCGCGAGGCGGCCGAGCGGGTAGCTGGAGGGTGTCTGGGCCGGGGCCGCCGAAGCGGTGGCCAGGCCCGCGAGCAGGACCAAGAGGGTGACTGGGAGGCGACGCATCTCCTCTCGTCATCGGCAGGCCCCTCGGCGTCTTCGAGAATCGGAGCGGTAACCCGGACACCCTTCGCTAGCCTCCGCGCCCGCATGCACGTCAACCGCCGCCGGTTCCTCCAGGCAGGCGCCGCCGGTGCGGCGGGTGCCGCGCTGCTTCCGGCCGCCGGATGCTCGATGGACGAGACCGGCTCGCGCAAGCACATGAACGTGCTGCTGCTGATCGTCGACAGCCTGCGGCCCGACCACGTCGGCGCCTACGGCTCCCCCCAGGTCAAGACCCCGAACATCGACGCGCTGGCCGCGCGCGGGGTGCGCTTCAACCGCGCGTTCCCCGAGGCGATGGTCACGATCCCGGCGCGCCGCTCGATCTTCACGAGCAAGCGGATCTTCCCGTTCCGCGACTGGAAGCCGAACCCGGAGCTGGGCACGAGCCCGGGCTGGCTGCCGATCGAGGACGTCGAGCACACCTTCACGAGCGAGTTCAAGCGGCACGGCTACTGGACGGCGCAGGTGTCGGACAACCCGCATCTCGGCTTCACGCACGCGTACGCCCCCTTCCGCAGGAGCTTCGACCACTGGAAGTCGGTCCCCGGCCAGGCCGGCACCTTCAAGCCCGCCAGCACTGTCTCGCTCGAGACCGTCTACGAGTGGCTGCCGCCGTTCCTGCGCGACGAGCGCTACGTGCCCGGCATGCGCGAGTACCTGGCGAACTCGGGCGCCGGCGTGCGCGAGGAGGAGACCTGCGCCGCGCGCGTGTACACGGAGGCGATCGACACCCTGGACGCCGCCCGGCTGCGCCAGCCGTTCTGCATGGTCGTCGACTGCTTCGACCCGCACGAGCCCTGGAGCCCGGTCGACAAGTACATCCGCATGTACAGCGACCCCGACTACAAGGGCGAGAAGATCGGCCTCACGCGCTATGGCTTCGCCCGCAACTTCTCCGAGGCGCAGCTGCGCGAGCTGCACGCGATCTACGCCGGCGAGGTCACCCAGACGGACCACTGGCTCGGCCGCTTCCTCGATCGGTTCTACGCCTCGGGCCTGGCCGACAACACGGTGATCCTGCTGCTGAGCGACCACGGCTACCTGCTGGGCGAGCGCGGCTACACCGGCAAGGTCCCCTCCCAGCTCCACCCCGAGCTGGCGCAGGTGCCCTTCGTGATCGTGCACCCGGACGACAAGGCCGCCGGCAAGACGCACACCTACTTCACCTCGACACACGATGTCGGCCCCACGCTGCTCTCGATGGTCGGCATCAAGCCGCCGCGGTGGATGGAGGGCTCCGACCTCGCCCCCGTGCTCGACGGCGGCGAGCCGACCCAGTCGCGCGACTTCCACTACGGGGGTATGTACAACCGCTTCTACATCCGCACGGACGACTGGGCCCTGATCGGCGACAACCAGGGCAACGAGCGCACGCTCTATGACCTGCGCACGGACCCCCATGAGTTCTTCGACGTGCTCCACGAGCACCCGGACGTGAGCGCCAAGCTCTACAGCCAGATCCTCGACGCCGCCGGCGGCCCGCTGCCGTACTACGAGTAGGCGATCGCGGCCACCCCGGCCACGACCAGCACCGCTCCGCTCAAGCGCCGGCGATCCACGTCCTCGCGCAGGAAGGCGGCGGCCAGGAGGGCGGCGATGACGACGCTCGACTCCCGCACCGCGGCCACCGGGGCCGCGTCGGCGAGGCGCAGCGCGGCCAGCACGGACCCGTAGGCACCGACGACGAGCGCGCCGGTCAGGAAGGCGCGCGGGCCCAGCTCGGCCCGCAGCATCGGGCCGCGCCCTCGCAGCGCCAGCACCGCCGCGTACACCACCGCGGACGGCGCCAGCAGCAGGAACAGATAGGCCGGCGCCTGGGCGTGATCGACGCCCTCGGCGTCGACCAGCGTGTAGGCGGCGATCGTGAGGGCGATCGCGAGGCCGAACAGCAGCTCGCGGCCGTGGGGCGCATCGAGCGCACGGCGCCCGCGCCCGCCGACCAGGAACACGCCGGCCGAGATCACCACGACGCCGGCCACCTGCACCGCCGTCGCGCCCTCGCTCAGCACGAGCGCTCCGAAGATCAGCACCAGGATGGGCGCCGTGCCGCGCGAGACCGGATACACCACGCTCACGTCGCCCTCCTGGTAGGCACGCGCCAGCAGCCCCAGGTAGGCCACGTGCAGGACGGCGGAGGCGGCCGCGAACGGCAGCGCCGCGTCGGAGACGCCGCCGGTGATCAGCGCAACCGGCGCGAGCAGCGCCACGCCGCAGAGCGTTGCGACGGCGGCCGCGGCCTCGCTATCGCGCGCCCCGGCGAGCAGCACGTTCCAGGTCGCGTGGAGGAACGCGGCGCCGAGGGCCAGCGAGAAGGCCGACAGCGGCACGCGACCGCTAGCGGTGGAGCGGCTCCTTCATCGCGTCCGTCTCCGGAGCCTCGATGTAGGGCTGCTTCTCGTCCTGCTCCTCCCCCTCCTCGTGGTAGGCCGACTCGGCGTTCACGGCCCAGATGTCGTGGTCCGTGCCCTTCACGAGGTTGTCCACCGCCCGCATGGCGGTGAGCATGGAGTGGTCCGAGTTGTTGTAGCGGTGCAGCCCGTTGCGGCCGACCTGGATGAAGTTGTCGAGGCCGTCCAGCCACGAGCGAATCGAGTGCACCCGCTCGGAGTAGTCGGCGTCGTACATCGGGTACGCCTTCGGCACCCGCTCGACGAACCCGAACTCCAGCTGGTCCACCTTCGCCAGGCCGAGCTTCTCCAGCTCGCGCATGCCGAGCTGGACGAGCTTGTCGTCGTCCATCTCCCACAGCTCGTCGCCCTGGAAGCAGAAGAACTCCATCCCGACGCAGGCCTTCTTCGGGTCGGGCACCATCCACGGGCTCCACGACCGGAAGTTCTGGATGCGACCGACGTTCACGTTCGGATCGTGGATGTAGATCCAGTTGTCCGGGAACAGGTCCTCGCCGTCGAGGACCACCGCCACGGTGAGGAAGTCGCGGTAGCGCAGGCCGCGCGCGGAGGCGAGCACCTCGGGCTTCGGGTGCGGCTCGGCCATCCCGACCGTGTTGCGCAGCGCCAGCGACGAGATCACCGCCGACGGCTCCCAGCTCTCGTCACCGACGTGCACGCGCACGCAGCGCTCTCCGTCGAACTCGAGCTTGGTGACCCGCTTGTTGAGGAGCACCTGGCCGCCGAGCCGGTTGATGTCGTCGGTCATCGTCTCCCACATCTGGCCGGGGCCGTAGCGGGGATAGTTGAACTTCGAGATCAGGCTGGTGACCTTGTCGTCCTTGTTTCCGAAGAAGGCGGACTTGGCCGCGCTGAAGAACGACAGGTTCTTGATGCGCTGGGCGGCCCAGTCGGCGCGGATCTCGGACGTGGACACGCCCCAGACCTTCTCCGTGTAGGACTTGAAGAACTCGTTGAAGAGCCAGCGGCCGAAGCGGTTCGCGACCCACTGCTCGTAGGTCTCCTCCTTGCCCTTCGGCTTGATCGCGGCCCAGAGATAGGACACGAGCGCCTTGGTCAGGTCGACCGGCCCGAGCTTCTTGATCACGTCCGGGCCGCGCAGCGGGTAGTCGAGGAACTTCGTGCGACCGCGGCGGTCGCGCCAGTAGATGCGCGACATGCGCGGGCGCTCGAGGAAGTCCTCGCGCATGATCTCGTGCCAGAGGTCGTCGACCTCCTTGACCTTCGTGAAGAACCGGTGCCCGCCGAGGTCGAAGCGATAGCCGTCGCGCACCGCCGTCTTGGCGATGCCGCCCACCTGGTCCTCGGCCTCCAGGACGACCACGGGCAGCCCCTGCTTGGCGAGCAGGTAGCCGGCGGTCAGGCCGGCGGGCCCGCCGCCCAGGATCACGGTCGGCTTCTCGCGCATTTCAGGGCGCGCCAGCTGAGTCTCGGTCTTCTCGTTCGTCATCCCGTTCCCGTCGTCGTCTTCTCGTAGACCACGCCGCGCACGCCGATCCGGGTGGCGCGCCGGTAGTTAGGCGGCACCGCCGCCACAATCTTGAACTGCCTGTCGGCCGCAAGGGCCGCGCCCCACTGCGCGGCGCGGCGGCGCACGAGCTCCGTCCAAGGAGCGTCCCAGTCGTCCGCGCGTGCAGTAACTGGGTAGACGAAGAGGACCCGGCCGCCGGGCGGCAGGTTAGCAAGCAGCGGTTTGAGGTTCGTGGCAGGTGTCGCGTCCTTGAGCTTGTCGTAGCCGTCGGTCCAATCCATCACCCGGTCGTTCTCGACCTGCCCGATCGGGCTCGCGAAGCGCAGCTTGGGCGCCCCGCCCAGGTCCTCCAGGTGGTAGGCGAGCAGCGGCCCCTGCTCGGGCTGCATGGACACGACCAGGTCGCCCTTGTGCAGCTCGGGCACGACCGCCTTGCGCAGGTCCGAGGCGTTCGACTTGTTCTCCAGCCCGTACGAGCGCGGGATCGCCCAGATGCCCAGGATGATCACGAGCGCCACGAGGCCCAGCGCGCCGGCGCGGGCCAGCCCCAGCGCCGCGATCAGCAGCATCGGGCCGAGCAGCACGCCGAGATAGCGGGTGGTCCAGGCCGGCGACACCTGCGACACCAGCCAAGCCACGGCGAGCGTCGCGAGCACGGTCAGGGCGCCGGCCAGCACGGCGGTGCGCTCGCGGTCCTCCACACGCCGGGCGATCACCGCCGCGATCCCCGACCCGCCGGCCAGCAGCAGCGCCACCGTGGGCGTGCCGCCGCCCAGCAGCGACTTGCTGATCTGGACCGGGGCGCCGAAGTTGGGTGGGTTGAGCCACGGCGCCCCCGTGTGCTGCACCTGGTGCAGCAGCGTCGGCAGCCACGGCACGTACAGCAGCCCCGCGAACCCAAAGCCGATCAGGGCGTCCTTCCAGAAGCTCGAGCGGATCTCGGAGACGTACCAGCACGGGACCAGCGCGCACGCCAGCCCGGCCGCCAGGAACAGGCCCCAGTTGTGCGTGTACAGCATCAGGGCGAGCAGGACCGAGAACAGCGGCAGGTAGCGGCGCCGGCCGAAGGCGAACACGTGGAGGAACGCCGCGGTGGCCAGCAGCGACAGCACGAGCATGAGCGCGTACATGCGCGTCTCCTGCGCGTACGCGGTGAGGAACGGGTTGACCGCGCACAGGGCGGCGCAGATCAGGCCGGCGCGCCGGCCGAACAGGCTCCAGCCGGCCCACAGCCCGCCCGGCACGGCGAGCAGCGCGATCGCCACCGACAGGCCCTGCGTCTCGGCCGGACCGTTGCCGGTCACGTCCATCCAGGCCGAGAGCAGCATGTAGTAGAGGGGCGGCGAGCCGTCCACCTGGAGCACGCTCGGGATGTGGAACAGCCCCTGCGACGCGATCCCGATCGACAGCCCCTCGTCCATCCACAGCGACTTGCCCAGCGAGTGCGTGCGCAGGTAGAAGGAGACGGCCAGCAGCCCCAGCAGGACCAGTGCCGGCAGCACGAAGCTCGACGGCAGCGAGCGGATGCGCGGGAGCGGGCGTATGCGGGGAGCGACGGAGGCCAACCCGGCGATCCTAATGATTCGCCCCTGGGTCATCCGGACCCCAGGTCTGATTGCAACGGTCGCCCTCCGGGCGCCCGAGAACCCCCGCGACGATCACGGGGACCCCTGCGGCCGCTGCGGGTCTCCGATCACCTCGAGCGGAGCGTCCTTCGTGGCGACGTTGCCCGCCGTGCCCTCGGTCGGCGCGTAGCGGCTCGACTTGGGACAGTCCGTGCGCCCGACGGGCGGCACGGACAGCAGCCGCCACTTGCCGTTCGTGGCGACGAGGCGATACCGGTCGTCGGTCGGCTTGGTCACGAGCGGCCCGTCGGGGACGGTGCGGGTGCGGAAGAGGACGCCGGGCGGCGGCGTGACCTTCCACCCCACCTGGATCCCGTGGATGCCGAGCTCGTAGGCGATCATCTGCGTCTGGAAGGGGCCGCTGAAGACACCGCCGCACGCCAGCAGGCGATCCTTGCCGCCGGCCTCGTCGATCAGTCCCTTGAGGTCGTGCCAGAGGTAGGCCTCGTGCTCCAAGCCCCCGCGCACGCGCGCCTCGTTGTTGGCCTTGGCGATGATCGTCGGCGAGCCGGCCAGCACCCCCAGCAGCAGCGCGGCCATCGTGATGGCGGGCGCCCGGCGCGGGCCGAACCACCTGCCGGCGAGCCACTCCACCCCCTGGAGCACGCGCACCGCGCCCATGCCGCCCAGCACGCACACGACCGAGGTGGTCACGATCAGGTAGCGCTGGTTGCCGGCGAAGCCCGCCTGCGTCATCGCGGCCACGACCAGGAACCAGGCAAAGCCGCCGATGGCGAGCGTGAGCGTCTGCAGCTCCGCGCGGCGGCGGCGCCACATCACGAGCGCGTAGCCCACGGCCGCGATCGTGCCCAGCTCGACGGGCGCGATCGTGTACTGGACGAAGCGGTGCGCGACCGCGAACGCGGGAATGTCGTCGAACGCGGCGCTGCCGGGGTTGGGCGCGTTCGCGCGCGAGCCGGCGCGCAGCGGATCGCCTGAGCCCCACCACTCGGGGAGGAACCACACGGCGGGCACGAGCACGGCAAACGCGACCAGCTGCTTGCGCAGGTGCGGATCGGTGAACCACAGCCACAGGCCGTAGAGCCCCAGGAACGGCCACGCCTCGGGGCGCATGAACGCCGCCGCCACGCCGAGGTAGAGCGCGTGGTCGCGGCGCCCGTCGAGGTGGCGCTCGAACGCCCACAGCACGATGCCGCCCAGCATCGGGTCGGAGTTGCCGAGCGCGGCATCGCGCACGAACTTGTTGCTCGACAGCAGCGCCGCGAACGCGCAGACACCGGCGATCGCCCCGTATACGCGCCCGCCGATCAGGCGGCTCGCCATCCGGTAGGCCATCACGCACCCGAACAGGCCGCCCGCGCGGGCGAGCCAGATCCACAGGTAGGGCGCGATGTCCTGCCCGAACAGCGAGAACGGGGTGGTGAACAGGATCGGGAACGGCTTCCACGAGGGGCCGCCCTCGGTGACCAGGTCGAGGTGCACGACCTCGCGCCCCCACAGGATCCAGGCCCACGGGTCGTAGGTGGGCGTGGACGGGAACAGCAGCGTTACAGCGGCGACCGCCAGGCAGCCGGCGACGATCGCCGCCATCTGAGCGCCGTGCGACCAGCCGGCCGGTCCGGCCGCCGCGCGCGTCCGGGCACGGTTGCGGTCGCCGAGCTCACGCCGGCCGAAAGTACGGAGCCATGCCACGCCCTCCATCGACGCGGGCTAGGCGCGAGTCGCCTCGGCCTCGGCCTCCGCGCTCAGCCGGACGGCCGATCGCAGACGCGACCAGCCGCCGTAGCGGGTGACCAGGATCACGAGTCCCACCACGGTGATCGGGATGTACAGCACGAAGCGCAGCAGGAGCATGTAGGTGACCGCCATCGAGCCGGTGGCGCCGAGCCTGCGGGCGCCGAACGCAACGGCGGCGTCGAAGGTGCCGATCGACCCGGGCGCGGCCGGCAGCGCGGCCACGAAGTTGGTGAGCGCCACCAGATAGAGCGCGCCGGTGATGCTGAAGTCCAGCTTCACCGCGTGAGCCACCGCGAGGTACACGCCCGCCTCGAAGGCCCACAGGACGAACGTGCCGACCAGCAGCAGGGCGCCTCCGCGGCTCAGCAGGGCGCGCGGCGCGTCCGCCAGCGGACGCAGCCAGTCGCGGGCGCGCTCGAAGACGTGATGGCGACGCAGCATCCAGAGCGCGATGCCGGCAGCCACGAGCACGACCACACCGAGCGCCCCGACCAGCAGCGGCCTGTCGGTCGGCAGGACGCTCGAGCTGAGCGCGCCGTAAACGACGACCACGAAGATCGCCGCCAGCGCCACCAGGTCGAGGATGCGCTCCGCGACCACCGAGCCGAGCAGCGTGCGCTTGCTGGCGTCGCAGCGGCCCGCCAGCAGCACCACCTTCAGCGCCTCGCCCGCGCGCGCGGGCAGCACGTTGTTGCCCATGTACCCGACGGTCGTGAGCGCGTAGCAGTCGCTGCGCTGCGTGCGCACGCCGGTGTTCGCGAGGATCCAGTGCCAGCGCTCGCCGCGCAGGATCGTCGCGAGGGCGTAGAGCACGACGGCGGCCACGAGCCAGGCGACGGCGTCGCCGCCGCTCGGGAACTTGGGCGACTCCTGCTTGGCCGCCCACCAGACGACAGCGGCAAGCGCGACCAGGGAAACCAGGGCTTGGATGAGCGCGAAGCGTCGGTTCATGGGCTGACTCGGACGGCCCCCGCGTGCGACGCGGCCGGTGGGCGAGCGTTCCTGCGCAAGGAAAACCGGCCCCGGGGAGCCGGTCGCCGTGCACGGTAGCAGTCGTACTCGTTTACCCGTTTGGCGCAGCCGTTACGCTGCTGCGCTTCTCTGCCGTGCGTTCCCTGCTCACATCCCTGGCCGCGCTGGCGGCGCTGGCCGCGCTGCCGGCCACCGCATTGGGTCAGGGTGGCGGGCCCGGACCGCCGAGCGGCCAGCCGGCGCCCCCGCAGCCGCCCCCTCCGCCGCCGCTCGAGGTGCAGGAGCCGGGTGGGACGCCGCTGATCTACGAGGGTCAGACCACCCGCCAGCTGCTCGGCGGCACGTGGTACTTCCGCCAGGACGACACGCTCGTCCAGGGCGACACGGAGCGCTGGTACGAGCAGGCCGACCTCGTCGGCTGGAAGGCGATCCGCGTGCCGCACAACTGGAACGCGAGGGACACCACCGTCGACAGCTCGTCGGTGGGTTGGTACCGCAAGGAGTTCAAGCTGCCCACCGTCCCCAAGGACGAGGCCAAGCGCACCTTCTGGAAGGTGCGCTTCGAGGGGGCCAACTACCGCACGAAGGTCTGGCTCAACGGCAGGGCGATCGGCGGCTACACGGGCTACTTCCCGTTCGAGGTCGATCTGGACGGGCTGCGCAAGGGACGCAACACGCTCGTTGTCAAGGTGTCGTCGCTGCGGAGCAACCGCGACCTCACGCACTGGCGGCCGGCGGCCTTCAACGGCTACGGCACCGGCGGCTGGTGGAACTTCGGCGGCCTCCTGCGCGAGGTGTACGTGCGCAGGATCGACACGATCGACGTCGAGGACGTGCACGTGCTGCCGCGTCTGCCGAAGGTCGGCGGGCCGGCCAAGGTGGAGGTGCGCGCCTACCTGCGCAACATGACCCAGAAGAAGCGCGAGGTCGACCTGGTGCTGTCGGTGGACGGGGAGCGCATCGTGGTCAAGGGCAAGGAGGTGCCCGCCGCCGGCACGCGCATCCTGACCAAGACCTTCACGATCAAGCGCCCGCGCCTGTGGCAGCCGGGCCGCCCGGAGCTCTACCCGATGACGGTCTCGGTCGAGGAGGGCGACGCGACGCGTGCCGCCTACCGCGTGCGCTTCGGGGTGCGCAAGCTGGAGACGGCTCCCGGCGGCGTGATCCTCCTCAACGGCCATCGCCTCAACGCTCGCGGCGCGAGCATCCACGAGGACGACATGAAGGAGGGCGGCGCACTCTCGCAGGGGACGCGCTCGCTGCTGATCTCGCGCCTGCGGGACCTCGGGGCCACGATCACGCGCTCGCACTATCCGCTCCACCCGGCCTTCCTGGAGGCCTTCGACAAGTACGGGATCCTCTACTGGGTCGACGCTCCCGTGTACCAGATCCCGAACGCGTTCTTCGACGAGACGGGCGTGCGCGCGGCCGCGAAGCGCGCGGTCACGCTGACCGTCCGCAACAACATCAACCACCCGTCGGTGATGACGTGGTCGCTGGCCAACGAGCCGGCCGGCAACCGGTCGGAGCTCGGCATCTTCGGCCAGGGCCTGGCCCGCTTCGTCCAGGACGGCGCAGCGGCGGTCCGCGAGCTGGACGACACGCGCCTCATCTCGATCGACCGCCAGTCGCGCCAGGGCGAGCCGGTGACCAGCTCCGTCTACCGCTGGCTCGACGTGCTCGGGGTGAACGAGTACTTCGGCTGGTACGACTCCTACAAGGCCGACCTCGCGCGCCCGCCCACGACCACGGCCGAGCTCAGCTCCTACCTCGACGAGATCCACGCCGCCAACCCGAACCTGCCGCTGATGATCACGGAGTTCGGCGCCGAGTCGGTGCGCAGCGGTCCCGTCAGCCAGCCGGGCAGCCGCCAGTACCAGAGCCGGTTCGTGCTCGACCACCTGCGCATCCACGCGTCGAAGCCGTACGTGGCCGGCTCGATCCACTGGGCGCTGCGCGACTTCCGCGTGGACCCGACCTGGACCGGCGGCGCGCCCCGGGACTGGTCCACCCCGCCCTGGAACAACAAGAGCCTCATCGAGGAGTTCAACGAGCGCAAGCCGGTGTACTTCGAGCTGCGCAAGCGCTGGCGCAAGACGCGGGTGCTTCGCTGAAAAGCGACCAGCCAGACCGCCACGGCGGCCCGGGGGCGCGAGCCCCCGGCTCTTATACCCTCCAACGCCCTTGAGGCCCTCCGTCCTTCTCGTGTTGCTGGCGCTCGCACCGTTCGCCCTGTCGGCGTGCGGTCTGGGCTCCGACGACGCGAGCGGGAGCGACGATCTCGACGACCGCACGGCCACGATGGCGTGCCTCCAGGACGCCGGGATCGCCGCGCGGCTGGAAGGTCCGGAGGGCAAGCAGGAGATCGTCGTCGGCGACGGAGCCAACCCGCCGCACATCAAGTTCCTGCTCACGGCGGCATTGGCGGAGGCCGAGCAGTTCCAGGGTCGCGGCGAGGGAGCGGAGCAGATCGGCGCAGCGCTGCTCTACGTCGGCGACGGCAGCGACGACCTGCTCCAGGGCGTCGAGAAGTGCCTGGCCAACTTGTAGCGGCAGACGGCGTAGCATGCGCCCACCGGCGGCTGCCCCGGCCGCCCGGCCCAGGGAGGCTTGGAGTGAACGGTAGGCGTAAGGCACTGGCAGCCGTCGTGTTGGTCGCGATCGGGCTCACCACGGGCTGCACCCTGCCTCGACCACCCGGCAACGAGCCGCTGCGCTACCGCGACCAGATCTTCAACACGGTGGCGGTTACCAGCAACCTCGAGTACGGGACCGCGCCCGACGCCAACAACCAGCCCGTGGCGCTCAGGCTCGACCTCTACCAGCCGCCGGCCAGCGACACGCAGACCAACCGGCCCGCGCTCGTGTGGGTGCACGGCGGTGGCTTCAGCGGCGGCGACAAGACCAACACCGTGCCGGTCGACGTGGGCAACACGTTCGCGAAGCTCGGGTACGTCGTCGTATCGATCAACTATCGCCTGCTCGCTCCGCCGAGCTGCACCGGCAACCCGAGCCAGGCCGTGTGCACGACGGCGGCGTTCGAGGCGCAGCACGACGCGCAGGCCGCGGTGCGCTGGCTGCGGGCGAACGCCGCGACGTACAAGATCGACCCGAACCGGATCGGCATCGGCGGCGAGTCCGCCGGCGCCATCACCGCCACGCTCGTGGGGCTGCGCTCCGAGGACGTCGGCAGCAGCGGCAACCCGGGGTTCCCGTCTACGGTGGGCGGGTTCGTGTCGGTGTCGGGCGGGCTGCCCGGCGGCATATTCGCCAGCCAGGGTGATGCCTGGGGCCTGTTCTTCCACGGCACCGCGGACGGCATCGTGCCGTTCCAATGGTCCGTCCAGACGAGCGTCGAGATGCTCAAGGCCGGCGTGGCGGCGTGGCTGCAGCCCCAGAACGGCGCGGGGCACGTGCCGTGGGCCCAGTACAAGGCGCTCTACCTGGAGCAGGCGAACTACTTCCTCTACCTGTCGCTGGACCTGGCGCACGCGGCCGGGCAGCCGGTCTCCGCGGCCCGAGCCTCGGAGCGGCAGCTGGAGCGCCTGGGCAACAGCCCGCAGGCCAAGCGGATGCTGAAGCGCTACCCGAAGCTGAACCACTTGCAGAAGCGGGCGGGGCAGCTGGTGCGGTGAGGCGCCGCCCTCAGGGCACCAAATACACGCGCACGTCGTTGCTGCCCGCCTTGAACGACTCCGGCGGCACCACCACCGAGATCAACTCGCCCGCGTCGCCGACGGCGAGCTTGAACGTCTGCCCCACTCCGACGATCTTGCCGTTGACCGCCACCGCGACGTCGCGCCCGCCGTCGCCGCCGCCCTTCACCTCGCCGACCACGTGTGCCGGTATGAACGGTGAGCTGGGATCGACGTTCTTGTAGTCGGCCCCGTAGGAGAAGTTCACGTCCAGCGGCTGCAGCCCCGCCTCCGCGGCCGGCTTGCCCAGCAGCTCCTGATGCGGGCCGACCCGGAAGATGCGCCCCGGGCCGTCGGTGCCGGTCCCGAACAGCCTGTGGTTGCGGTCGATGATCAGCTGGCGCTCGCGGACGAAGTCGGCCGCCGGGATGTCGATCTTCTCGAAGCTGCCCCTCAGCTCGATCCCGAGCGTCTGGCGCTTCTGCACCGTGTCCGAGTAGGCCGACCGGCCGTCCATCTTGACCTTCGGGTTGAGGTTCAGCACGTCGAAGATCGTCGGCAGGATGTCGATCGTCGACACCCACGCCTGGTCGACCTTCCCGCGCTTCTGCCCGGGCGCCTTGATCAGCAGCGGCACGGGCGCGATCTCCCCGGCGTTCTGGCGCGTCAGCCGGCGCCGCTCACGCGCCTTGGGGAAGGCCACGCCGTGGTCGGCCGCCACGACGATCAGCGACTTGTCCCACATGCCCTGGCTCTTCAGCCGCTTCCAGAGGTCCTGCAGCTCGTGGTCCGCGAAGCCCGTCTGCAGGAAGTGGCGCTGCAGCAGCACGTCCAGCTGGGACTGCCACTCGTACGACTGGTTGGAGAGCCCCGGGATCGGGTCGTTGGCCTGGCGCCGGTAGCGCCGGGCGTCCGGCAGGTACTGCCAGGGCACGTGCGGCAGCAGCGTGTGCTTGAAGTTCAGCGAGGGGCGCCGCGTGTCGCGGATCTGCGCGATCCACTCCTCGAAGCGCGCCTCGCGGCCGCCGTTCAGGTTCGCCCGCGTGCTGCGCTCCACGCCGGTGCTGCCCAGGTCGGGCTTCTCCTCCGAGGCACCGCCGAAGTTCCCCCAGTTCTCCGACACCGACGTCAGGTTGGACTCCATGTCCGGCGGCGAGACCACGTGCAGCCACACCAGTCCGAGGTCCTCGCTCATCGACTTCAGCCGGCTGCCGTAGGGCTCGTCCAGGCGCTGGTCCTCGCAGAGGTCGCGGGAGCAGACGGTGGTGGCCTCCTCCGACACGTTCATGCGGTGCGTCTTGCCGAACAGCGCGAAGATGCTGTTGGGATGGTCGGAGGACGTGGGCAGCTTGTCCTTCGCCGGAAGGTCGCCGTCCATGATCGCCGGCTGCGCGCGCTCGGTGGAGTCGTAGATCGTGTACGCGTTGCGGAACCAGGTGGCGTTGCGCGCCAGCTCGCCGAAGCCGGGGTAGCGCTTCGTGTCGAGGCGGTCGTGCTCGCCGATCAGCGTGTTCGACGGCAGCTCGTCGAGCAGCACCACCACGATCGGCGTCTGGCTCACCCCGCCGATCGTGCGGGCCTGCGCCTCGTCTGGGAACGCCACCTTCGAGATCGGGTCCGTGAACAGGAACAGCGCCAGGAAGACGATCGGCGCGGGCGACAGCACGCGCAGGAAAGACCGCACCGGCTCCGCCCGCGCGTAGAGGGCCGCCACGGCGGCGCCGATGGCGACCGACAGGACGATCAGCACCAGGTCCGAGGTCTCGAACGACTTCTTCAGCGCCTGCACGGCGATCAGGGCGACCAGCCCGGCGATCAGGACCAGGTGGGCGACTTGGCGCGCGCGGTGCCCGGCGAGCCCTGCGAGCGCCTCGATCGCCACCCCGATCGCGGCCGGCACGACGACCAGCAGCACCGAGAAGCTGATCACGTCGAAGCCCGACGACCCGCGCGCGGCGAAGAACTCGGGGTTGTCCTTCAGCAGGTCGAACAGCGGCTGGGCGACCGCGAAGGTCCACAGCACCGCCAGGCCGAGGTAGGCCCACAGCAGCTCCCGCACCGCCGGTCGACGTGCCTCACCCGCGGACTCGCTCCCGGGCGCGGCTTCGGCCGTGGTCATCCCCGCTTCGGGCGGGCGAAGTACAGGACCCGCGTGCCCGACCCCGAGCGCTCAGACCGCTCGACTTCGAAGAACTCGCCCAGAGTGCGCTCGAAGTAGCCGAGCTCGTAGTCCGGGTGCAGGCCATCGCGCTTGGGCGCCAGCAGCTTCTTCACCATCGGGTCCTCGCGCGTGGGGAACTCGATCACGAGCGCCGACCCGAGTGACGCGAGCCACCCGATGAACTCCTTGACCGGCACGTTCGCCCTGATCGCGACGTGGTGGATGAGCGCGAGCGCCAGCACCAGGTCGGGCTTGCCGCGGTCGGGCAGCGCCTTGCGCTCGAGCCCGCGCCAGCCGAGCCCCGGCGACGGATCGGCCAGGTTCATCGTGAGGGTGAGGATCTGCTCGTTGCCCTCCTGCTTGAGGTCGCGGTAGAGCAGCTCGACCGGGCCCTGGTCGGCATCGACGGCCACCACCGTCTTCGCGCCCTCGGCGGCGATGCGCGAGTAGCGGCCGTTGTTGGCGCCGATGTCCCAGACCAGGTTCCAGGGCTGGCTCGTCGCGACCTGGCGGACGAACTCGTCCTTGCGCCGGGCGTCGTCGTCCGTATAGCTGTTGCGCTCCCCGTAGGCCGTCCAGACGCCCTCCGGCGGATCCCAGGAGAGCCGCTCGACCAGCTTGCGCATCTTGCGCACGTTGGCCACGAACAGCTCCTTCTTGAAGACGCGCTTGACCTCTTCCTTGACCTGGGCGGGCCGGTCGGCGTAGCGCGCCTCGAGCCGCGCGTGCAGGAACACGTTGGTGAACATCCCCCTGCGGAAGCGGTCCCGGAACGACATCAGGTTGCGCATCTGCAGCGGCGTGATGCCGTCGATGGAGCCGCGCATCCACGGGTGGAACGGCACGTCCTTCACGGCCTGCAGCAGCAGCGGGTAGAGGTAGAGCATGCAGAACTGGCGGTAGCCGACCCACGGCTCGCCGTCCCGGATGCGCTCGAACGAGCCCACGTCCACGAACACGGGCCGGGCGCCCTTGAATTGCACGTTGTAGGGCGTGGAGTCCTTCAGCACGAGGTCGTGCTCGAGCGAGGCGAGCAGCAGGTCCAGCTGCAGCAG
>JAXDIH010000052.1:0-27489 GCA_034664105.1 Thermoleophilaceae bacterium | reverse complement strand
GTGCAGTCCGCTCTCACGCGCGAGCCCCGGATTGAACGAGCTGGCGTCGTGCTTGCGCCCGGCCACCTCGATCTCGCCCGCATCGGCTGGGACGACTCCCGCCAGCGCCTTCAGCAAGGTCGACTTCCCCGATCCATTGCCGCCCAGCAGGACGTGGATTGTCCCCTGCTCGACGTCCAGGTCGACGTCGTCGAGCGCACGAGTCGCCCCGAACGACTTGCGCAAGCCGCGGACTCGCAGGGCGCTCACAGCATCACGGACAGATTCACCGTCGTTGTCTGATCGAGCAGGATGTAGCGGCGGCGAATCAGCCAACCGTGCGGGCCGCCGGGAACGAGCGTGTCGTGACGGGCTCCGGCCAGCACCTCCACATCCACCTCGATCCGTGTGCGGTAGAGCAGGAAATGCGACTCGACCTCGAGGCTGTCGTCGGTCCCGTGCCACACCCTGACGTTGGTCACGAGATGCCGGGTGCGCGACGGAGGCGCCTCTGCCCAGGCGAAGCCGGACCGGATACGGTCCACCCGCTCGCGGAGTCCGGCGAGATCGTCCTCGAAGTGCGCCAGGTCGCCTTCGCTCGCGGTCGCCTGTCCCTGCTCGCGCGCGAGGCGGTTGTAGCGCGTGGGCATCCGGTAGTCGATGTCGGGCGTGAACAGGGCCAGCCACTCGTCGTACTCGTGCGCGTCGAGCACGGCGGCCTCGTGGTAGAGGAAGAGACCGACCTCGTGGTGTAGCGCGGCGTCCGCCGGGCGCAGCCGCGTGCCCGCCGCCGTGTCCGCCTCAGCCTGAGCCATCGCCGTTTGCTCGCTTCAGCGGGCCCTGCCGCATCAGCTCGGCCCAGTACCGGTAGAAGCCGCGGCCGGGCAGATCGCCGTTCACGTAGCCGACCGTGCCGGGCAGACCTGGGACGTCGTCGCGCTCGTGTCCGAATCCCATCTGGTAGTTGATCGGGTGCTTGCGTGCCACCGATCCGCGCATCACGCGCTGGATCTCGGACCAGTTCTCACCGTCGTCCTGCTCGAGCGTCCCGCTCGCGGAGAATGCGCGCGTCATCCCGCGGCGGCTGGCCTCCTTGATCTCGGGCGGGGCGGCCCTGTCGACCAGCACCCATGAGAAGACCTCCATGCGATCGACGCCGCGGGGCTGCCAGACCCGGATCGTCATGGCGGCCCCCGTGAGGTACGCGAAGTTGGGGAACACGCCGCCGTGGGCGCAGGCCGACACGAGGTCCGCGGCAGCCGCGCCGAGCCGGTTCGTGATCTCGGGCGCGATCTCCTCGTAGTACCTCACGACCTCGTCGCCGTACGCGCCGTTCCAGTACTCGAGCCCGTCGATGAAGAAGCCCGTGCCGTGCCCGCGCGGGGCTCCGTACTGCCACCCCTTGTCCGGCAGCGCCCCCAGCCCCACCGAGGCGTGCGTCATCTCCGAGTGGTACATGTCGCCGATGAAGCCCTCGGCGCCGAGCTTCCAGTTGCAGTCGATGACCCATCGGTGGACTCCCCCGATGACTTCGGTCCCGCCTTCGCGGCGATCTACCAGGGAGTCGAGGTACCAGCACATCTCCTCTCCGAGGTAGTCGACGAAGGTCGGCGCATCCTCGTCCCAGGTGCCGAAGATCAGGCCCTTGTAGCTCTCGACCCGTGGCACGCGAACCAGCCCCCACTTGCTCTTGTCGAGCTCACCGTGGTAGCCCTCGTCGTACTTGGGCACGTTGACCAGCTGGCCCGAGGCGTCGTAGGTCCAGCCGTGGAAGGTGCAGGTGAATGCCTTGGCATTGCCGACATCGGCTCGGCACACCCTCATGCCGCGGTGACGGCACGAGTTGAGCATCGCCGCGACGCTGCCGTCCTTCTGGCGGACCACGAGCACGGGGTCGTCGGCCATGGTCGTCGCGAAGAAGTCACCCGCGTTCGGGATCTGCGACTCGTGCGCCAGGAACAGCCAGGACCGCTCGAACACCGATTCGAGCTCGCGGCGATACAGGTCCTCGTCACACAGCACGCGCCGGTCCACGAGTCCGTCGTGGCCGACGAGCTCGCCGTCCAGGACGGTGCTCAGCGCTTCTCTGGGCGCCATTTCATGTCCTCCCCCAGCTCCCACAGGGCATGGTCGTCGTAGATCTCGATCGTGAACTCGCGCGTGACGTCCTCGCCGGGCCACGGTCCGCGCGTCTGCTCCAGGGTCCAGTGCTCGTCGTACGTCTCCTGGTCGGTCCAGTGCTCGAGCAGAACGACGCGGTCGGGATCGTCGAGGCTGACGAAGGACTCGTACTGCACGCAGCCTCGTTCCTTCCGGGTCTCCGCCATGCGGGCGGTCCAGCCGTCCATGAACTCGGCCGCCCGACCCGGCTCGAACACCGAGTGACAGACAAGTCGGACTCCGCTCAAGTCGGACCCTCCCCGTAGTCGACCATGAAGTTCGGCACGAAGACGCTCGGAGACGCGTCGCCGACCATCCCCGACCCCTCGACGACGAACCCACCGAGCTGGTGGGCCGTGTCGACGTATTCGAAGTCCGCGGCGCCGTTGCAGAGCATCCCGCTCATCACCACGGGCAGGCCGTGCTCGCGGGCCCAATCGCGCAGGCCCTCGCGACTCACCAGTCCCTCGTCGTACTCGGCGAGGTAGAGGTGGTGGATGCCCTCGCCCACCGTGTCCAGGAAGTCCTCGCGGTAGTGAGTCGGCCCGAAGGTAGGTTGGACCACCTCGAACTCGACGTCCCCGATGCGAGCCATCGCGCCGACGTAGGCGTGCTCGACCGGCCGCCCGTGGTACTGCGTGTCGGTCAGCATCCCCTGCGCGCTGCCCCAGTTGTAGACCTCCCACTGGCCCTCGCCGAACAGGGCCGCAAAGCCATCCAGCGCGGCGAACACGTCGCGCACGACCACTCCGAAGTGAGCAACCCGCGCGACCGGCAGGCTCTTGCGGGCGGCGCTCGTGGGTGGCAGCTCGACGACGCGGTCGGCGACGCTCCCGTTCTCGCCGCCCGAGGCGGTCTCTACGTCGACCGCCAGATACCAGCCGCCGACCGACGCTCGAGTGTCGAAGAGGACCTGGTCGCGACTGGCCACCGAGGCGTGCTGGGCCGGCACGATCCCCTTCTCGGCGAGGTTGGCTCTGAGCGTCTCGTACGAGTCGGCGTCGAGCGACGCGAGGGTGAGGTGGTGGATGCCCTGACCGCGCTGCATCAGGAACTCCGCGAAGGAGCTGTCTCCCGTGAGCGGCTCGATGAGCTGGAAGACGACGCCGCCCTCCGTCGAACCCTCGGCGACCCGCCATGAGGATCCATCGAGGGAGCGCCCGCGCAGGCGCCCCGACTTGCCGGTCACATCCCAGCAGCGCCAGGTCGCTATGCCGAGCAGCTCGGCGTAGTCGACCATCCTGTCGTTGAGGTCGTCCACGACCACGCCGACGTTCCTGAGCGTCGGTCGGAGCATCGTCAAGACCCGCCCCGAGCGGCGACGTAGACGTCGCCGTCCTCGATCCGTACCGGGTACGTGTCGAGTGGCCGTGTCGCCGGTGGGCCCAGGACCGCTCCGGTGCGCAGGCAGAAGCGGGCGAAGTGCGCCGGGCACTCGACGACGGCGTCCTCCACGAAGCCCTCCGCGAGCGACCAGTCCTCGTGGGTGCACGTCTCGGCGACGGCGAAGAACTCCCCCTCGGAGGCGAACACCGCGATCGGGGGATCGGTCTCGAGCGTCACGACCTCGTTCTGCTCGAGCTCTTCTCGCGTGCACACGCGTATCCACTCCCGAGCAGCGGTCATCGTGGCGCTCATGCCCTCACACCTGGGCCGCTTCGGCTACCGGCGCCGAGACGGGCCGGTGCCCCCACACGCTGTCGATCCTCAGGTCGCTCACGACCCAGGTGTCCTCGTCCACCCGGATCCCGCCGTGGCCGAGCTCCATGTCCCACCCGTCGGGGGTCGTGACGTAGAAGGACAGCATCCGGTCGTTGCTGTGCCGGCCGAAGGTCGTGGCGATCGGCGCGCCCCCGTCGAGACACGCGTCATAGGCGCGCCCTACCGCATCGAAGTCCTCGTACTGGACCATGAAGTGCTGTAGCCCTGCCGGCAGCCCGCTCCCTCCGGCGAGGTCACCGAGTCCGAGTGAGTGCTGCCTCGGGTTGCACCGGTAGAAGCTGAACACTCCATCGGCCGTGCGATCGCTCAGGCGGAAGCCGAGCTGCTCGTAGAACTCGCACGTCTCCTCGAAACGGTCGACCATGAGGAACACGTGACCAAGGCCGAGGTCGCCGGTGACGAAGCGACTGTCGTGGCGCGACATGAAGCGGATGCCGTCGACCAGGGGCCCGTAGAAGAGCTCCACCGGAAGACCAGCCGGGTCCCGGAAAGCCACGTAGGCCCGGACTCGGCGTGCCTCCATGGCCGCGTCGCCCGTGACGACCTGCTTGTCGACGCCCAAGGACTCGAGCCGCTCGACCGCCGCGTCGAAGCTCGCGCGGTCGTGAAGCTCCCAGCCGATGAAGTCGATGCCGCTCTCGTCCGCCGGACGAAGCGTCACCCGGCGCAGATGATCGTCCAGTCGGAGGCACAGCGTGCCATCCGACGCCCGCTCGGTCTCGCCAAGACCGACGACGTCCAGCGCGAAGCTCGTCCACTCGTCGATTTTGGTCGTAGCAAGGCCGAGGTAGCCGAGACCGGCTAGTCGCATGGACAACCTCCCGTAGTCGCCGTAGCCCTCCAGTCGGCACTCACGTGCCGCATCTGGCCGGACCCTCCCACCGACCGGCAGATGGGGTCAACCGCTGTGTCCCACGTCGTGGAACACCGGGTGACGCCTGCCGAGCGTGGCGCCGAGCGTCACGACGCAGAGCAGGGCCACGAGCCCGTAGGCGCCCGCGTCGGACCAGGCCGCGGCGAGCGGAGCACCGGCAGTCGCGCCGGTCAGGTGGCCGCCGGACCAAGCGAGGTTGGAGACCGAGAACGCCATCGGCAGCGGCAGGTGGGCGGCGAGCGCGGCGTCGGAGAGATTCGCCATGCCGGGGGCCCAGCACAGTCCGATGGCAACGAACCCGACCGCAAGGCAGACGGTGATCAGCACGGTCGAGTCCACTGCTGGCAAACCAACCGCCGTGATCGCGGCCACCGTGAAGCCGACCTGGAGCGGTCTGCGCCGACCCCGGCGGTCGGATAGTCGACCCGCGAGCGGGCTCGCCACCGCCTCGATTGCGGCGCATCCGACGAAGATCGCGCCGATCAGCGGTCCGCTGGCGCCCAGCCCCGAGAGCCGTAGCGGCTCCAGGACCTCGATCAGACCGGCGAGAACGCCGGGCACCATGAACACCCAGAGGCCCGCCAGGACGGCGGGTCGCGTCAGAGCGACCCGCAGATGGTCCAACGCGCCTCTCTTGTGGGCCTCCGGCGCTGGCATCGCCAGGGTCAAGAGCGCGAGCACGGCGGCGGCCGCCGCGACGCCACCGAAGATCGCCTCCGTTCCGACCGCGGTGGCGAAGCCTCCGAGCCCCGGGCCGACCAGGATGCCCACGATGCTGGCGCCCACGGCCAAGCCGAGCTTCTCCCCGCGTCGCTCCGGTGGACTGACCGCCACCACCCACGACATCGCGGCCGCCGATACGCCCGCACCGCCAACGCCCTGCATGAAGCGCGCGGCATCCAGGAAGACGATGTCCTGCGCGAACCCGAAGGCGGCGCTCGAGACCGCGATCAGGGCGAGGCTGGCGAGCAGCGTCGGCTTCACCCCCCATCGCGCAGCCAGCCAGCCCAACGGGATCGCCGACACGAAGGTGCCGGCCGGATGGGCGCCGACCAGGACTCCGGCCGCGGCCTTCGACAGATCGTGCTGCTGGGAGTACTCGGGGAGCAGCGGCGCGACCGCGGCGAAGAGGCTCGCCTCGACGATCAGCGAGGCCGCAAGCAGGGGGAAGACGCGGCGCAAGCAGACTCTCCCTACGGGCCTCAGGTACCGCGGGCCAGCTCGGCGGCGACCTCGATGATCATGTCCTCCTGACCGCCGACGGTGCGGCGCCGACCGAGCTCGACCAGCAGCTCGCGGGCGTCCACGCCGTACTTCTCCGCCGCGGTCTCAGCGTGCAGCAGGAAGCTGGAGTAGACACCGGCGTACCCCAGCACGAGCGATGCGCGGTCGATGATCTGGGGTCGGGGCATCAGCGGGGAGACCACGTCCTCGGCTACGTCCATGAGCCCGAACAGATCGATGCCGGTCTCGTGCCCGGCGCGGTCGAGAGCCGTGCACAGGACCTCCGTCGCCGCGTTGCCCGCCCCGGCCCCGAGCCCCCTGCACGAGCCGTCCAGCCAGGTCGCTCCGGCGGCTGCGGCGGCCAGGGCGTTGGCCACGCCGCAGCCCAGGTTGTTGTGCGCGTGGAAGCCGACCTCGCAGTCGACCGCGTCCAGGAGCGCCTCGACGCGCGCGACCGCGTCCGGCGGCGTCATGGCTCCCGCCGAGTCCACCACGTACACGACGTGCGTGCCGTACGACTGCATCAGCTTGGCCTGCGCCGCCAGCTCGCCCGGTTCGACCATGTGACTCATCATCAGGAACCCGATCACGTGCATCCCCGCCTCGCGTGCGGACGGGATGTGCTGCTGGGCGACATCGGCCTCCGTGCAATGCGTGGCGATGCGGGCGACGGTGGCCCCACAAGCCTGGGCCTGCCTCAGGTGCTCGACCGTCCCGATGCCTGGGAGCAGCAGCACCGCAACGCGCGCTCGTTCGACAGCGCCCGCCGCGGCCTCGACGTAGTCGTTGTCGTCCGCCGCCGAGATGCCGTACTGGATCGACGACCCGCCGATGCCATCGCCGTGCGCCACCTCGATGGTGCCCACCCCGGCCCGGTCGAGGCCGCGGGCGACCTCCGCGACCTGCGCGGGGGTGAACTGGTGGCGCACGGAATGCATGCCGTCGCGCAGGCTCGTGTCCACCAGGTTGAGCATCAGCTCGCCACGCGAGCCTCGAGCAGGTGCTCCGCGAGGCGCCCGCCGACCCGTGCGGCGGCCGCGGTCATGATGTCGAGGTTGCCCGCGTAGGCCGGAAGGAAGTCGGCGGCGCCGGCGATCTCGACCATCACCGTGACCTGCCTGCCGTCTGTCTCGCACATCAGGAGGCGACATCCGGGCACGTAGGTGCGGAGCTCCTCGGCCATCCGCTGGACGGAGTCCTCGATCGCGTCCGGGTCCGGGCGCTGAACGGTCGCGAACACCGTGTCCCTCATGTGAATCGGCGGCTCGGCGGGGTTGAGGATGATGATCGCCTTGCCTCTGCCGGCCCCGCCCACGACCTCGATGCCGCGGGCCGTGGTCGTCGTGAACTCGTCGATGTTCTGGCGCGTGCCCTGTCCAGCCGACTTCGACGCGATCGTGGCGACGATCTCCGCATAGTCCACGTCGGCGACGCGATCGATCGCATGAACGAACGGGATCGTCGCCTGGCCGCCGCAGCTCACCAGGTTCACGTTGGCCGCGTCCAGATGACTGTCGATGTTCACCGACGGCACGACGTACGGGCCCACCGCGGCGGGCGTCAGGTCAACCACCCGTTTGCCCGCGGCCTCGAGCCGTGGGGCGTTCTCCAGGTGGACCTGGGCGGCGGTCGCCTCGAAGACCAGCTCGATGTCATCGCGCTCCAGCACCGCGTCGAGCCCATCGGTGCTTGTCGCGACTCCCAGCTCGGCCGCTCGCGCGAGGCCGGCCGAGTCGGGGTAGATCCCGACCATCAGCGCGAGCTCGATGACGGGAACGCGCTGGAGCTTGACCATCAGATCGGTGCCGATGTTCCCGGGGCCGAGGATGGCGGCCTTGACCCGGGCATCGCGCCTCACTCGAAGCTGACCTCTACCGAACCGAGCCGCCCGAAGTCGGCTCGCGCCACGGTTCCCGCCTGGACCGGCAGCGCTCTGGCAATCGCACCGGGGATGATCACCTCGCCCGGCTCGAGCGCCTCCCCGAAGTCGGCGAGGGTGTTCGCGAGCCAGGCAACGGCTCGGCTCGGGTGGCCGAGCACGGCGTCGCCGCGCCCGACGACCTTCTCGCCGCCGACGGTGAGCCGGCCCTCGAGCTCAGCGAGGTCCAGACCGTGCGCGGCGATGGGCTCCCCGATGACCGCCCGCGCACTGGAGGCGTTGTCGGCCACGGTGTCCACAAGCGTGATCTCCCAGTCTGCGATCCGGCTGTCGATCACCTCGAGCGCAGGGGCGACCTGCGACGTGGCTGCCATCACCTGCTCCGGCGTCACGCCGGGTCCGCTCAGCCGCTCGCCGAGGTAGAAGGCGATCTCGGCTTCGACCCGCGGCGCGATCAAGCCCTCGAGGGCGATGCTGCCACCGGCGGGGACGAGCATCGATGCGAGCAGGTAGCCGAAATCGGGCTGGCGTACCCCGAGCATCTCCTGCATCGCTTGGCTCGTGAGACCGACCTTGTGTCCGCGCAGCTCGTCCCCGCCGGCCAGCCGGAGCTCCCGCCCGGCCCGCTGAACCGCGTAGGCAGCCGCGACGTCGAGATCCGGCCGGTCGCGGACGAGCGGAGCTATCGGCTCCGAATTGCGCTCGGCGCTGAACAGGGCCCGTGCGAGCGATTCCTCGGTCACGTTCGCGAGCATTGCCGCAGGTGGGCGCCGCATCAAGCGCCCCGTGCCGCAGGCTGGAACGGCGCTACGCCGGCCCGTCGGCGCCCATGACGTCCTGCTCGAGCGCCTCGGCGGCGCGGCGGCCGCGAACTGCCTCACCCCCGTCGCAGACGTGCACCGCGCCGGTGACCGTGCGCGCGTCGGCACGCGATGCCAGCAAGACGTAGTGGCCTGTGTAGTCCTCTGGCTGGGGCGCGATCTCCAGTGGCGACCAGCGCCGCATGATCTCGTCGACGGGCAGCGAGCCGTACGGGGTCGCCTCCTGACCCAGCGCCGACGGACCGCGCAGGTCCGTGGCCATCCCACCCGGGGCGACGCCGTTGACCCGGATCTCGGGCGCGAGCTCATACGCGAGCTGGCGCACCACTCCGACGATCGCGTGCTTCGAGGCGGTGTAGAGAGGGCCCCCGCCTCCGGGGTGGAAAGCCGCGTTGGACAGGGTGAAGATCATGCTGCCCCGGGTGGCGCGCAACGGCTCGAGCGCGGCCCTCGCCCCCATCAAGCCGGCCTTGACGTTGACGGCGAACAGCTCGTCGAAGGCCGGGCCGATGTCGTCGATGGCCAGGTCTTCGAGCGACGTGGCGAAGTCCCACAAGCCCGCGTTCGCGACGAAGACGTCGAGCTGGCCGAACGCCGCGAGCGTCGCAGCCACGGCCTCCTCGTTCGTGGCGGCGACGGTGGCGTCCCCGCGATGCGTGCGGACAGAGTCGCCCAGCGCGGCCTCGACTGCGTCCAGCTTGGACTGGCTGATGTCGAGCACGCCGACGCGCGCGCCCTCCGTGACGAAGCGCTCCACGATCGCCCTGCCGAGCCCCGAGCCACCGCCGGTGACGAGGGCGACCTGACCCTCCAGCCAGCCTGTCACGACGCCTCCCCCATCGGAGTCACCCTACATACGAGCCGGGGCCCCTGTCCTATTACTGTCCTCGAGCTCAGCCCATGCCCGACTACCGGCAAGACCTCCAGTTCGGCGTGTTCATCCCGCCCGTGGCCGCCCAGGCGCACGGCGTGCTCGAGCTGGCGCGGCTGGCAGATGTCGTCGGCCTCGACAGCGTCAGCTTCCAGGACCACCCCTACCAGCCGTCGTTTCTGGACACGTGGACGCTGCTGTCGGTGGTCGCCGCGGAAACGACCAACGTCCGTGTGGCCCCGAACGTCGCCAACCTGCCGCTGCGCCCGCCGGTCGTGCTGGCTCGCAGCGCCGCGAGCCTGGACATCCTCAGCGGTGGGCGGGTCGCGCTCGGCCTCGGGGCCGGAGCGTTCTGGGATGCGATCGCCGCGAACGGCGGGCCGCGGCTGACGCCCGGGCAGGCCGTCGATGCCCTGGACGAGGCGATCGACATCATCCGGGCGACCTGGAACGCCGGGGGCGGGCCGGTCCACCACCACGGCAGGCACTACACGGTCGACGGTGCGGACCCCGGCCCGCCACCCGTGCACCCCATCGAGATCTGGGTTGGCGCCTACAAGCCGCGGATGCTGCGGTTGACGGGCGCGAAGGCCGACGGCTGGGTCCCGAGCCTCGGCTACGTCGAGCTGGACAAGCTGCCCGACATGAACGCCGCGATCGACGAAGCGGCGACGAACGCGGGGCGCCGACCCGAGGAGATCCGCCGGCTGTTCAACATCAGCGGGAGCTTCGGCAGCGGGAGTGGGTTCCTGCAGGGCCCGCCGCGGCAGTGGGCCGAGCAGCTGACACAGCTGACCCTGTCGACCGGGATGAGCGCGTACATCCTCTCGGTCTCGTCAGCCGACGACCTGCGGCGCTTCGCCGAGGAGGTCGCGCCCGCGACGCGCGAGCAGGTCGCGGACGCGCGCGGCGCGCCCGATCAGGAGTCGCCGGCGGGCCCGGTGGTCGTCGAATCCCCTGCCCCGCTCGCCGCCCGCCCGGCGCCCGAGCCGGAACGCCTCAGCGAGGAGCGCGCGTGGGACGAGACGACGCGGCCAACCGGGCCCAAGCCGGATCCGTCCCGCACCTACTCCGCGGGCGAGCAGGCCGCCGGCCAGCACCTGATCGACGTCCACGACGCGCTGCGCGCGGAGCTCGCCCAGCTGCGCGACCTGGTCGAGCAGGTCGCGGCCGGCACGACCAACCCGGCCGCGGTCCGGTCGTTCATCAACCGCATGACGATCCGCCAGAACCACTGGACGCTGGGGACGTTCTGCGAGACCTACTGCCGCACGGTGACGAACCACCACACGCTCGAGGACCGGAGCGTCTTCCCGCACCTGCGCCGCAGCGAGGACGGTCTGGGGCCGGTGATCGACCGCCTCGAGGAAGAGCACGAGCAGATCGCCGACCTGCTGGAGCGCGTGGACCAGGCGCTCGTCGCCCTGGTCGCGGCCGAGGAGGACGGCATCGACCGCGTGGCGCTCGCGATGGACCTGCTGACCGACGCGCTGCTCTCGCACTTCTCATACGAGGAGCGCGAGCTGGTGGAGCCGCTGGCGCGGCACGGGTTCTACTGACCGCGGGGCGGGCGCCCCACGAAGTTGACCCGCTCGCCGCGGCTGTAGATCTCGGCGAAGCGGTCCGCGCCGTAGGGGCCTTCGCCGTCGAGGCCGTAGATCTCGTAGCCGAGCTGCCCCGCGAGCAGCTCGTGAATCCGCGCCGGGGTCGTGCCGTAGTAGTCAGCCGACCCGAGGCCGTGCTCGAAGGCGACAACCGGCCGGTGGCGCCGAAGGGTCTCGATCGCACCCAGGAGGACCTGTTCCTCGGCGCCCTCGACGTCGATCTTCAGGAAGGCGGGATTGACGTCCTGCGGCAAGGCCTCGTCGAGGCGCTCGCAGCGCACCGTGAGCGTTTGCACGGGCCCGCCCGTTGGGACGGGGCGGGCCAGGAAGCCGCTCCAGGCCGGCGCATCGACGACGTGGGCGAACTCACGCTCGCCGGCGCGATCGGACAGCGCGGCCTCCCGAACCTCGACGGACGGGAACTCGGTCCGTAGCCGGTCCGCGAGCGCGGGCAGCGGCTCCCACGCCACATGGCGGCCGCTCGGCGCGAGCCGCGTCATCTCACGCAGCACGACTCCTTCATGGGCGCCCACGTCGAGACAGTTGGAGTCGGGCTCGAGCACCTCCTCGAGCAGCTCGATCAGGCGCTCGTTCTCGCGCATATCCGCGCGGACGTGCGCCGGAACGAAGCGCCGGCGTACCGCCAGGGCCTGCCGCTCGACGCCGAGCCCGCGGGCCACACGGCGAAGCTGGCGACGCATCCCCAAATCCTATGAGTACTGTCCACACCGAACTGGTCCCGCGGCTGGGACGTCTGACCCTCGCGTAAAGGCCGCGCATCTCTCTCGGCGTTTCCCCGCGGCTCCGGAGGAATCGCCTCTACGTGCTCGGTTCGTCCGCGCTCGAAAGGCACAGCATGTCCCAGCTTCTCGCGCGCATGGCGCGCACCCTGTCCTCGCACTGGAAGCGCAGCCTCGCGGGCGCGGTCGGCGTCTTGGTCCTGCTGGTCTTGGCGGCCGGGGCCGGTGGTCAGGCCACCGACGACTACTCGCTCCCGGGGACCGACTCGCAGCGGGCCATCGACCTGTTCCAGGCGCACTCGCCGGCGTTCGGCGGCGCGGACTCGACGCTTGTCTTCACGGTCGACCAGGGCAAGGTCTCCGATCCGGGGCCCAAGGCCGCGATCGAGGGCGCGCTCGCAAAGGTCCGCCAGCTCGACGGCGTCGCGCTGGCGGCGAGCCCATTCGAGCCGGGCGGCCAGGTCTCGGAGGACGGGCGCCTCGCCTCGGTCGACGTGCGCTACTCCACGGACTCCACGGATATCGAGAAGGAGGACGGCGAGGCGCTGATCGCGGCGGGCAAGACCGCCGAGCCCGAGGTTCAGGTCGAGTCGCGCGGCTACCTGATCGACCTGGCCTCCGAGCAGGAGGCCCCCGTCGGCGAGCTCATCGGCGTGCTGATCGCGATCGTGCTGCTGACCCTGCTGTTCCGCTCCGGGTGGGCGATGGGCGCGACGCTGATCGGCGCGCTGCTCGGCGTCGCGGCCGGCCAAATCCTGCTGGCAGCGCTGGCGGCACCACTCGGCCTGCCCACGTTCGCTTCCGTGATCGCGATGATGCTCGGGCTCGGAGCGGGGATCGATTACGCGTTGCTGATCATCGGCCGCTATCGCGAGCAGCGGGCCGCGGGTGACAGCGTGCAGGACGCTGCCGCGCGTTCCGCGGCCACGTCCGGCACGACGGTGGTGGCCGCTGGCCTGATCGTGATGGTGGCGATCGCCGGCCTGCTCGTGATCGGCGTCCCGTACGTCGGGAAGATGGGCCTCGGCGCGGCGATCGCGATCGGCGCGGTGGTCGTGTCGGCGCTGACGATCCTCCCGATCATGATGGGCGCCTTCGGGCGCAAGCTGGTGCCGAAGAAGCCCGAGCACGTCCAGGTCTCGGCGGCCTTCAGCCGCTGGGGCGAGATCGTGACCCGCCGGCCGTGGGCGTCGATCGCCGCGGGCGTCGCGCTGCTCCTCGTCTTCGCCTTCCCGGTCACCCAGATGCGGATCGGCCAGCCCGACGACGGCAATCAGCCCGAGTCGCGCACGCAGCGCGTGGCCTACGACCAGCTGACCGAGGGGTTCGGCGCGGGCTCCAATGGCCCGTTCCTGCTCGCCATCGACACGCCAAAGGGCGCGCCCGAGACCGAGCAGCAGCTGAGCGCGCTCCAGCAGGCCGTCGCCGACACGCCGGGCATCGCCTCGGTGCCTCCGGCGTCCCTCAGCGAGGACGGCGAGATGGCGACGATCTTCGCCATCCCGACCACCGCGCCCCAGGACGCCAAGACGTCCGCGCTGCTGGACCGCCTGCGCGGGAACGTCATCCCGCAGGCGATCGCCGACACGCCCCTGAAGGTCTACGTAGGCGGCAACACCGCCGGCTTCGAGGACGTCTCCGACAAGGTCGCCGGACGCCTACCGGTGTTCATCGCCGTGGTGATCGGGCTGTCGGTGCTGCTGCTGATCATGGTGTTCCGCTCGCTGTGGATCCCGCTCGTCTCGGCGGTCTTCAACCTGCTCTCGGTCGCCGCCGCGTACGGCGTCGTGGTGGCGGTCTTCCAGGAGGGCTTCGGCGCGAGCGTGATCGGCGCCGACTCGGGCGTTCCGATCATCTCGTTCCTGCCCGTCATGTTGTTCGCGATCCTGTTCGGGCTGAGCATGGACTACAACGTCTTCCTGCTCAGCCGGATCCACGAGGCCTACAACGAGGGGGACCGGCCTCGCGAGAGCGTGATCCACGGGATGGGCCGCATCGGCAAGGTCGTCGTCTTCGCCGGCCTGATCATGGCCGCGGTGTTCTTGAGCTTCGTCACCGCACCCGACACAATCGGGAAGATGTTCGGCCTGGGCTTGGGTCTGGCGATCCTGATCGACGTCCTGATCGTGCGCATGGTCATCGCACCCGCCGTGGTGACGCTGCTCGGGGACCGCGCCTGGTGGCTGCCGGCGTGGCTGGATCGCGCGCTCCCGAACGTCTCGCTGGAGGGCCGCCGCCCGGAGACCGTCGTTGTCGAGCCGGAGCGCGAGAAGGTGCTCGCCTAGTCGCCCATGGCTAGCCCGTGGCCACCGCTCAGCTACGGCCCGTGGAGCGCGACCTGCGACACGCTTCACGCTCACACCCAGCTGCTGGGCAAGCTCGCGGTGGCGCTCGCGCCGCCCGAGCCACAGCTCCAGCACGCCGCGCTGCGGCTGAGCGCGCGTGGCTGGGAGACGCTTGCGCTGCCGGCGCCCGACGGTTCCGGCGCGATCGTCGCGGCGCTCGACCTGCACACCCACGAGGCCGTGGTCGAGCACAGCGCCGGTCATGAGACACGGATCTCGCTGACACCCAACCGCCCCGTGGCGGAGGTGACCCGCGAGGTGCTCGAGGCAGTGGGGCGCCTGGGGGGCGACGTCCAGATCAATCCCACTCCCCAAGAGGTGCCGTGGCAGGTCCCGCTGGACGAGGACCGCGACCATGCGACCTACGACTCCGCCCAGGTGGCGACCTACTTCGAAGCCGCCACCCGCGCCGCGCTCGTCCTTGGAGAATTCCGGGCTCCGTTTCGGGGCCGCTCGACACCGGTCAACGCCTGGTGGGGAACCTTCGACATCGCGGTCAGCTCCTTCTCGGGGCGGCCGGTCGACCCGCCGTCCGATGACTTCCTCATGCGCAACGGCGGCGATGCTCAACAGGTGGAGATCGGGTGGTGGCCGGGGGATCCGAATTACGAGCGGTCGGCATTCTTCGCCTTCGCCTACCCCACGCCCGATGGCTTCGCGGATGCGAGCCTGAGCCCCGCCGCGGCGCGCTGGGACACGGGCCTCGGCGAGTACGTGCTCGATTGGGAGGCCATCCGCGAGAGCCCCGATCCGCACGCCCTCGCGTTGGAATTCGCCCGGTCGGCATTCCGCCACGCCTGCGCGGTGTGCGAGTGGGATCCGGCGCTGGCGGCGACCGCGGACGGTGTCCCGCCTCCGATCAGGTGATGGTCAGAGGTCGACGATGACCTCGAACCCGCCGTAGATCATCCGCTTGTAGTCGGCGATCTCGCCCGCCGGGTCCATCAGCGCCTTCATCCGCTCGTCGCTCATGACCTTGGCGTTGACCTCATCCCGATGCTGGCGTGACTCGTAGGTGATCCACGCGAAGATCACCGTCTCGTCGTCCTCGAGCTTGACGCTGCGAGGGAACGAGGTCAGCTCGCCCACCTTCACGTCGTCCGCCAGGCACTCCTTGTACTCGAGCGCGCCGTGCTCGATCCAGAGCTCGCCTGCCGTTGTCGCGACCTCGCGATACCTGTCGACATTCGACTTCGGCAGGGGCATGACGAATCCATCTACGTAACCGGCCATCTGGAGTCTCCTTCGTTTGGCTTCAAGGGGTCGTGCATTTAGACCGACCCCGGCGGCCGAACTCATCGCCGCGTGTCAGCCGAGTCGGACGAGGCTCTCCGCGGTCGCGACGATCGCTTCCTCGTTCGAGCGCGGAGCCCAGCCGAGCGCTTGCTTCGCCTTCGCGTTGCTGGCCTGCTTGGCCTTGCCGAGCTCCGGGACGATCTGCCTCACCGAGGAGTCGAAGCGCGACACCAGCCGGACGAGCCAGTTGGGCAGCATTCGAGTCGGCACCTTGCTCGCGTCGGCCCCCATCCGCTCACGCAGCACCGCGGCGATCTCGGCGACGGTCATGAACTCGCCGGCCACCGCAAGAAAGCGCTCGCCCGCGGCCGCCGGCTCGGTCATCGCCCGCCGGTGCAGATCCGCGACGTCACGGACGTCGACGATGCCGTAGGCCACCCGCGGGATCCCCGGTATCGCGCCGTCGAGCAGCCGCTTCACGAGCTCGATCGAAGTCGAGAAGTCCGACCCGAGCACGGGGCCGAAGACGCCGACCGGGTTGACGACGGACAGCTCGAGGCCCCCGCCCTCGCGCGCGATGAAGTCCCATGCCGCGCGCTCGGCGAGCGTCTTCGACTTCGTGTAAGCGCTGACGCCGTCGCCCTCCGGATTCGTCCAGTCCTCCTCGGAGAAGAGCCTGTCGGCGGGCTCGGTGCCGTAGCCGACCGCCGCGAACGACGACGTCATGACGACCCGCTTGACCTGCGCATCGCGCGCGGCGGCCAGCACCCGCAGCGCGCCTTCGCGAGCCGGCACGATCAGATCGTCCTCGTGCTTCGGCGGCGCCAGCGGGAACGGCGAGGCCACGTGCAGCACGAAGTCGCACCCGGAGACGGCATCCGCCCAGCCGGCGTCGGCCGTCAGGTCGGCCGTGACGAACGAGAGCGCCTCGGCGCTCTCCGCGCCGAGCAGCTCGCGCACCGCCGCCTCGCGGTCGGGCGAGCGCACCGTTGTGCGCACGCGGTACCCGGCTCGCAGCAGGTCGAGGATGCAGTAGGAGCCGATGAACCCTGATCCGCCCGTGACAAGCACCCTCTCGCCGCTCATACGTGGAGTTCTAACGCTTTGGCGTCGAGAGGCGCGGGGGCTGCTTCGGGCCGGACCTCCGGATCCGCCGGTTCGCCGCGCGTGTTCGTGATTCGCGTCGCCACGAACGCGGCTGCCAGGAAGAAGACGCTCGACGCGGCGACGAACATCGCGCTCAGGCTGCTCCGGCTCGCGCACGGCTCAGCGCCGCCGCAACCCCCATGGCGCGCCGAGGAAGGCGACTGATCTATCGCCCGGAGCGCGGCCCGCTCCTGGCTGCGTCGCGCCGCCTGAACGGGATCTAAGAAACCTCTCAGGCGGGGCTTACCTTGTCCTCACACATGCGGGCCACTATCGGGGCATGCTCACGCTGCTACACCCCCGCAACGGCACCGTTCGGCTGCTCGCGGGGCTGGCCGCGGCCGGCTTCGCCGTCACCCTCGGGCTAGCGGTGTCCAGCGAGAGCGCCGGCGCGCTGGCCGCCCCGGGCGGAGCCGCCACCGCGCTCGGCCGCCTCACCGGGCTGCTGGGCACCTACCTGATGCTGATCGCCGTCGTGCTCGTGGCCCGGCTGCCGGGGCTGGAGCGCGCGATCGGCCAGCATCGCCTGGTGCGCTGGCACCGGCGACTTGCGCCCTGGCCGCTGTTCCTGATCGCGGCTCACGGCACGCTGATCACGGTGGGCTACGCCCAGGCGGCCCAGACCGGTGCGCCGCATCAGCTCGGCCTGCTGCTGACCTCCTATCCGGGCGTGCTTGCCGCGACCGCCGGCTTCGGCCTGCTGGCGATGGCCGGGATCACGTCCTACCGGCGCGCGCGGGCGAAGATGCGCCACGAGACCTGGTGGGCGGTGCACCTGTACGTCTACCTGGGGCTCGCGCTCTCCTTCTCGCATCAGCTGTCGACCGGGGCGGCCTTCATCGCGCAGCCCGCGGCCCGCGTCTGGTGGATCGCGATCTGGCTCACCACCGCCGGCGTGGTGCTCGTGTACCGCATCGGATTGCCGGTCTGGCGCAGCCTGTACCACCGTTTGCGCGTCGTAGCCGTCCGGCGCGAGGGGCCGGGGGTCGTCTCGCTCGAACTGGAGGGACACCGCCTGGACCGCCTCGCGGTCGCCGGGGGGCAATTCCTGCAGTGGCGCTTCCTGCGGCCCGGTCTCTGGTGGCAGGCCCACCCGTATTCGCTGTCCGCGCTGCCGACCTCCTCGCACCTGCGGGTGACGGTGAAGGACCTCGGCGACCACAGCAGCGAGCTCGCGCGCCTGCTGCCCGGGACCCGGGTGGCCATCGAGGGGCCCTACGGAGCCTTCACGCAACACGCCCGCGCGCGCGATGCCGTGCTGCTGGTCGGCGCCGGCGTGGGAGTCACGCCGCTGCGAGCACTGCTGGAGGACCTGCCGGCACACGTGGACGTGGAGGTCCTGCTGCGCGCCTCGGCCGAGGAGGAGCTCGTGCTGGAGCACGAGGTGACGGAGCTCGTGGAGCGCCGCGGCGGACGCCTGCACCGGCTCGTCGGTCCGCGCTCCGCCGTCCAGCTCGACCGAGCGTCGCTGCGGCGGCTCGTCCCGGACGTGGCGGAGCGCGACGTCTACATTTGCGGGCCGGACGGGTTCTCCTCGACCGTCGAGCGGGCGGCCCGCGCATCGGGTACCCCCCGCGCCCAGGTGCACCGCGAGGCGTTCGCTCTCTGAGCTCATGGTGCGCCGCGCTCCCATCGTCCTCGCCGCAACGGTCGCCGGGGTTGCGGCCGTGCTGGGGTACCACCCCCACGCGCGGCCGCTGCCGAGCGCCGGCGTCCAGGCCCCGGCCGCAAGCGCTCCGGCATCGAGCGGCGCGGGGACGGCGCGCCGGCTCACGGGCTCCGACGCCCCCAACAAGTACGGGGACGTCCAGGTGCAGGTGACCACTTCGGGTGGACGCATCACGCGGGTGGCGGCCGTGCGCCTCCCGGGCGCCGACGGCCGCTCGCAGCAGATCAGCTCCTACGCCGGGCCGCAGCTCGCGCAGCAGGCCCTAGCCGCCCAGAGCGCGAACATCGACGGGGTCTCCGGCGCCACCTACACCAGCGAGAGCTACAGGGCCTCGCTCCAGTCCGCCCTGGATCAGCTGCCGGCCCCGACGGCCGCGCAGGCGAGCGGCTGATGCGCCACGCCGAACACGTGATGGGCACGGTCGTGTCGTTCGACCTGCGGCCGGGCGAGCTCGACGCGCGCGCCCTGAGCACCGCTCTGGAACTGGCCTGCGCCGCGCTCCACGCGGGCGACGAGCAGCTCAGCACCTGGAAGCCAGGCAGCCCCCTCAGCCGGGTTCGCCGCGGTGAGCTCGCGCTCGACGAAGCACCCGCCGCCGTGGCCGAGGTGCTCCGCCGCTGCGCGGAGGCACGCGAGCTGTCGGGCGGCTGGTTCGACCCGTGGAAGCTGGCCGGCGGCGTGGACCCCACGGGCCTCGCCAAGGGCTGGATCGCCGAGCGAGCGCTCGAGCAGCTCAGGCTGGCCGGCGTTGGGGCGGCCATGGTCAACGCCGGCGGCGACGTGGTCGCCTTCGGTGAGCCCGAGCCGGGCCGTCGCTGGCGGATCGGCGTGGTCGACCCGCGCGGCCCTGGCGCCCTCCTCGGCGTGGTCGAGCTCGACGGCGCGGTTGCAACCTCGGGCACCAACGAGCGCGGCGATCACGTCCTCGACCCGCGCTCCGGCCTCCCCGCGCGGGAGCTGCTGTCGGCGACCGTCACGGGACCGGACCTCGCCCTGGCCGACGCCCTCTCCACCGGCCTGCTCGCGGCCGGCGAGCCTGGCCTGGCGCCGATCGAATCGCTCCCGGCCTACGAAGGCCTCGGCATGCGGCACGACGGGACCACTTTCGCCACGGCCGGCTTCACGCTCGAGCCGCTGCGAAACGAGGCAGCTCGAAGGCCACCCGAGCGCCGCCGGTCCCGGCTTCGTCGGCCCAGATCCGTCCAGCGTGAGCCTCGATGATCGCCCGGGCGATCGCGAGGCCCAGGCCGCTCCCGCCGGCACCGCTCGGCGGTGCGCGGTAGAGGCGCTGGAAGACGCGCTCCCGCTGAGCGAACGGGATGCCGGGACCGTCGTCCTCCACGGCAAACTCGATCCGGTCGCCTCGCGCTACGGCCGACAGCGAGACCGACCCGCCCACGGCCGTGTGCTCGACCGCGTTGCGGATCAGGTTGCGGATCGCCTGAGCCAATCCGTCCGGGTCGGCCAGGACGGTCCCGTCGGCAACCGTCCCGAGCGCGAAGCGGCGATCCGCGGTGGCCTCGATCCCGCCGAGCTGCTCGGTGAGGAAGCGCCTGACGTCCACGGGCTTCAGTCGAGGCGGCGCGCCCTCCTCGGCGCTTGCCAGCAGCAGGAGATCGTCCACGAGGCGCTGCATCCGAGCCACCTCCGTTGCCACGAGCGACTCGACGCGGCGGACGTCCTCGGCGGACGGGTCGCCGGAGCGCGCCAGCACCTCGAGCTGGCCACGAATCACCGTGAGCGGCGTGCGCAGCTCGTGCGACGCGTCGGCCACGAACTCGCGCTGTCTCGCAAAGGCGTCGTCGAGGCGGTCCAGCATGTGGTCGAACGACTCGGCGAGAGTGCGGATCTCCTCGCTGGGTCCGGTGGGACCGATGCGGTGCGACAGCTCGCCAGCGTCGATCCTCGCGGCCGTGCGGGCCATACGGCGCAGCGGGTCGGTGGTGCGCGCCGCAACGACGTAGCCGGCGGCAAGCGCCGCCACCAGCGTGAGCGACCCGGCCACGAAAAACGCCCTGGCCACGCCCTCCTGCGCGCGGGCGACCGAGGCGAGCGGCTCGCCCACCCGCAGCACGCCGGCGCCCTCGACCGGCCGGGTGATGACCCGTACGGCCCCGGTGTCCTCGAGGCGGACGGTCGAGAAGCCGGGCGGGGTGGCAAGCAGGCCGCGGATCTGCTCGTCCTCCCGCCGCTGCACCTGGCTGCTCTCCCGATCGAGATCCCTCTGCAAGCCGAGCAGCTCGGGGTCGTTGGTGGCGATCCGCCCGTCGCTGAGCGCCAGGACCAGCAGCCGAGCCGAGGGGCCGAAGCGCTGACTCCGGACGTACCGCCGGCCGGCCGCGGCGAGCGCGTCCGGGTCCTTGGCGCCCCGGAGTCCGTGCGCGAAGGCCTGTCCCTCCTCGCGCAGCTCGGTGTCGACGCCGGCTCGGAGCGTGCTGCCCGTGCCGCGATAGATCACGAGGAAGGTGGCTCCGACCGCTGCCGCGAGGATCGCGGCGATCGCTATCGAGAGTCGCGCTCGCAGGCCCGACGGCCGGAGCCGCTCAACCACGGTCTCTGAACCGGTACCCCAGGGAGCGAAGGGTGTCGATCGGTGCCGGGCTGTCGGCGTCGGAGAGCTTGCGGCGGAGGTAGCCGATGTAGACGTCGACGACGTTGGTGCCCGGATCGAAGCTGTACCCCCAGACGCCGCTGAGGATCTGCTCCCGCGAGAGCACCTGGTTCGGGTGCCTCATGAAGTAGACGAGCAGGTCGAACTCCCGCCCGGAGAGGCTTACGTCCGAGCCCGCCCGCGAGACGCGCCGCTCGAGCAGGTCCACCCTCACGCCGCCCGCCTCCAGCACCGTCGTCTGAGCTTGGCTGGGGAGCCTGAGATGCGCACGGACCCGAGCCACGAGCTCGTCGAACGAGAACGGCTTCGTGACGTAGTCCGTGGCGCCGTTGTTGAGCCCCTGGACCTTGTCGCTCACCTGATCACGGGCGGTCAGCAGCAACACGGGCAGGGTCGTGTCCACGCGGCGGATTCCCTCCAGCACCGCGAATCCGTCCTTTCCCGGAAGCATCACGTCGAGGATCACGAGCGCCACATCCTCCGCGCCAAGCACGGCCTCGCCCGCCTCTCCATCCCCGACGGAGGTCACGGAATAGCCCTCCGCTGTCAGCCCGCGCTCGAGAAAGTCCGCGATTGCGGGTTCATCTTCGACGACAAGGATCCGCACCCGGCGGATCCTAGGAAGTCCACCTGAGAGCGCTGGCATGCGCGGCAAACCAGAAACGGCGTTCGGCAGGAGACACCGTGAAGGTAAAGCGCGGCGATGGAGCGACCCGGGCGTCGTCGCCTTCCCCGGAGGGCGTCACCTTCGACGGAGCGTTGTGCGGGCCGCCCTCGCCACCTGGCGCATGCCGGACAGCAGGTCGCGCTCGACCACCGTGCGTGTCCGTGCAGCCGGCGTCGTCGCCTTGCGTGCCCAGCCCCACTCACCGTCGGTCTCAGGTGGTCGTATGACGGATGAGCCTTCACCAGGAGATCGAACACCTCCCCCACCTGTGCAAACGCCCGCTCCGACGCATCAACGTCGAGCGCATCGATCGTCCAGGCCAGGTCATCGAACAGGAGCCAGCCGCCCGGCTTGAGCAGCTTGTCCACCAAGAAGAACGCCAATCCGTCGTCCACCCACCTGTGGGCGCCGTCGAAGAAGCAGAAGTCGAGGCAGGGCTCGCACAGACCGACCTCGCGCGTGTGCTCACGGATCCGGCGGTGCAGGTACCAGTTGTACGACGTGGGCTCGAAGACCAGAGTGACTCGCGGTCCCAGCTCGGCTCGCTCCAGCAACTGCTCAGCGGACGGCTCGCGCTCACGGGCGACCATGAGATCGACGCTCGTGAGGTGACCGGCGCCGTTGGCTTCCAGGGCTGCCGCGAGATACACGGTCGAGACTCCATGGGCAAAGCCGAGTTCGAGGCACTCGCTGGGGCCTTCGCGGCGTATGAAGTCGTACAGCTCCCGCCCACGGAACGGCCCCGTGCCGCCCGCCGTGTCGCCGACCAGAGCCCGCACTCCGTCGCTCGTCACGATCGGGGCCATCATGCGCATGCTAAGCCCGCACGGCCATCGCACCCCGCGCAACTCATCGCTCCATGAGGCGCCCGCCGGGCCGCACGGGTGGAGAAGGCGCTAGAAGTCCATGGATGGATATCTCGTACGCGACACCAACCACGCTCGATTCGCCAGAGCACGTGGTGATCGCGGAGGAGTTGGGTTACAAGCGCGCGTGGTTCTACGACACGCCGCAGCAGAGTCCGGACGTGTGGATGATGCTGGCGCTCGCCGCCGAGCGGACGGAGCGCATCGGGCTTGGCCCCGGGGTGCTGGTGCCATCGCTGCGCCATCCGATGGTCAACGCCGCCGCTACGGCGGCACTCGAGGGCATCGCTCCCGGCCGCGTGGCGGTGGCATTCGGGACGGGGTTCACGGGTCGCCGGGCGATGGGCGTCCCCGGCCCGATCAAGTGGTCGTACATGGAGCGCTACATCAGCGCATACCGCGGGCTCCTGCGAGGCGAGGCCGTCGAGTGGGAGGGAGCGCGGATGCGGATGCTCCACCAGGACGGACACGCCGCGCCCCGCCCTGTCGAGGTCCCGGTGATCATCGGCGCGCTCGGCCCGAAGGGCTATGCGGTCGCGCGCGAACTGGGCGACGGCGTGTTCGCGACCGTCGCGGTACCCGACTTTGCGCCTGAGTTCGACTGGGTCGCCTTCCACTGCCTCGGCACCGTGCTCGACGACGGCGAGGAGCCGAACTCCGATCGGGTCCGCGCCGCGGGCGGTCCCGGCACGGTGCTCGCGCTCCACGCCGTGTACGAGTACCACGGTCCCGTCGCTGAGATGCCAGGTGGTGCGGCCTGGTTGGAGGAGATCGAGCGCGTGCCGGAGGCCGAGCGTCACCTCGCCGTCCACGAGCAGCACTGCGTCGGCCTCAGTGCCGCGGACGCCGCGGCCTGGACCGAAGGCGCGCACGGACTGCTCAAGGCCGTAACCGTGAGCGGCACCCGTGACGAAGTTCGCCAGCGGCTCGAGACGCTGGCGGAGCAGGGCGTCACGGAGGTCGTCTACCAGCCGGCGGGCCCTGCCATCCGCCGAGAGCTGGAGAGCTTCATGGCGGCGGCGAATACTTCAGGCAGCTAGCCCTGGGTCCCGACGAGGAGACGAGCTCATGACCACCACGAACGCCGCGACGCCGTTGCTGCAGACGTTCCTCGACGCGTTCAACGCCCACGATGTTGACGCGATCATGTCGTGCTTCACCGAGGATTGTGTTTTCGACACGCCCCGCGGGCCAGCGCCAGGCGGGCACCGTATGGTCGGCAGGCAGCAGGTCCGGAAAGGGATTCAGGCGAGGTTCGACGGGATTCCGGACATCCAGTACGGCGATGACCGCCACTGGACATGCGGAGATCGCGGTGTGTCGGAGTGGACGATCCGCGGCACCCAGATCACGGGAGAGTCCATCGAGGTGCGCGGGTGCGACCTGTTCGAGCTCACCGACGGCAAGATCAGCCGCAAGGACTCATTCTGGAAGATCGTCGACTGACCCGGCTGCTGCCTCGGACCACCGATGCGTGCGATCAACGAAGTGGCGCTCGCCACTCCGTCCTGATCACGCTCCAACCTGGCCAAGGACCCGTGTCAACCCTCGACGAAGCTCAGTGCTCCGAGGGAACGGCGATCGCCTCGGTCAACGAATCCGGCGCGACTCGCCGGTAGGTCTCCTCTTCGAAGACGGCGACACGCAGCTGCGTCGTCGAGAACCCGTTCGCCGCGTTCAGCTCCATCGGGCAGTTCGAGATCGCAGCGATCACGTCCATCTCAGCCCGCAGGTCGACGAAGTCGCCGCTGCGCGACAGCGTCTCCCCCCACTCGATCCGACCCTCCGGCGTGATGCCGAAGTCCATGAAGATGTTGAAGGTGCAGGGAAGGTCGACCCGGATGCCGAGCGGCGCGAGGGCATCCTGGATGTTCTCCTTGCACGTGCGCTTTCCACGCGCCTGCTCACCCCACCGCGAGAGATTCGTCTCGGGATTGCAGAAGGCGGAGATCACATCGTGGTGTCCCACCGTGTCCTCGACGATCGTCATCACGGGGTTACACGCGTTGGTGTACAGGGCGTGCCCCCTCCCGAGGTAGACGTGCCGGTTCCTGCTGGCCGTAACCGCCTGCGAGTAGTGCTCGATCTGCGACTGCGCGATCTGGGCCCCCGTCCCGGCGCGCTCCCGGTTCTCGAGATAGCTGCTTTTGCCGAAGAACGCCAGGTCGGCGCATTGCCTGCCCTGCACGTCCTCGACGCGAAGCACCTCGCCCTTCGACAGCTCGAGAGTCAGGTAAGCGCCCGGCTCCATCACGACGACTTGCTTCGCGGCCTCGAACTGGTCTTCGCTCACGATTCTCCTGTCTTCGAACGGCACTAGGCGGATTCTCGCGCCGGAACGATTGTCGTTTTTCCTCCCGAAGTCAAGTGAGTGACATCGTTTTCGCTTTTTCAACGCTATGCGGCGCTCCCGAACCTCGCGAGGGCCCGCCAAGCACTGGCCGCTCGCCGACCGAAGCGTCGAACCGGCAGCCCGTGGAGGCTCCCCCCTAGCGACCTGACGGGGTCGTAGGCGCCCAGGTTGCCCGCCGCCTCGACGGCCCACAGCCGAGCTCCACGCCGGCCAGCGCCTGGACGCCGCTGGTCACCGTCCCGTCAGGGGTGCCGACCGTCGTCTCTACGTGGCCGCGCAGGTCGTAGGCCAGGGTGCGGACGCCCTCGAACGCGCGCTGCTGCGCCGCCCAGCTCCGATGGTCCTCCGCAAGTCCGTGGACGAGCACGACCGGCGCGCCCCATCCCGCCTCGCTAGGCGACCTCGATGTCGCCGACGGCGGCGCGGCCGGCCGCGATTACGGATGCGCCTCTGCGATCCGCGTGCGCAGGTCCGGCTTCCGGATCTTGCCCGCAGGCGTCCTGGGCATCGATTCCACGACCTCGAGGCGCTCGGGCCACTGGCGCTGCGGCACGCCGTGCTCGCGCGCCCACGCGACGAGCTCGTCGAGGGCCGGCGCGAAGTGATCCGCCACGATCACCGCGCAGATCCGCTCGCCGAGGCGGTCATCCGGCGTGCCGATCACGGCTATCTCGCGCACAGCCGGGTGCCCGGCGAGGCAGTCCTCGAGGCGCGCGGGAGAAATGTTCACACCGCCGCGCACGATCAGGTCCTTGAGGCGGCCGCGCAGGAGTAGATAGCCCTCGCCGTCGACTTCCGCGAGGTCGCCGGTTCGGAAGAACCCGTCCGGGGTCAGCAGCGACTGGTAGAGCTCGTCCTGGCCGAGGTAGCCCACGAAGACGCCCGGTCCGCGCATCGCGAGCTCGCCCTCCTCGACGATGCGGAGCTCGAGGCCCGGGAGCGGGGCCCCGGCGGTCGACGCGACGCGCTCTGGCGGGTCGTCCGGCGGGCAGGTCGTGACGCCGCCCTCGGTCATCCCCCAGAGCACCGTGACGAAGGTCTCCGGGAACTCGTGACGCGTTCGGTCGAGCAGCGCGGGCGGCACCGGGGCACCGCCGCACAGGAACGTGCGCATGTTGGCGAGCTTGGGCGCACCGGCGGGCGGGTCCGCGTCCACCAGGTCGGTCAGGAACGGCGTGGCCGCGGCCGTGAACGCGCATCGGTGAGCGGCGCTCAAGCGCAGCGCCTCCTCGGGATCCCAGCGGTCCTGCACGACGAGCGGCGCCCCGGTGAACAGCGCAAGCCGGGCGCCGTGGATCGCCCCGACGCTGTGGCCCAGCGGAGACGGCATGAAGATCGGCGTATCCGGCCCAAGCCCGTAGCGCTCGGTGAAGCCGATGTTGAGCGCGGCGAGCGTGTCGGCGGTGTGCATCACAGCCTTCGGTCGGCCCGTCGTGCTCGACGTGAACATGATGTGGTCGATGGTGTCGGGCACACGCTGCTCCAACCGCTCGCCTTGCGGCGCGTCGTACCACCGCCGCGCTCCGCTGGCCACAAGGGCGAGCACGCCGGCATCGCACCCCGAGGTGGCCGCGGCATCGCGCGCTGCCTCGGCGGCGGGGTGGCCACGGTGCTCTTCCGCGGCGACGATGATGCGCGGAGCGCTGGTGGCGAAGGCGTCGGCGAGCGTGTCGGCGTCCGTCGTGGCCGGCAGGCTGGCCGCGACGGCGCCGACGCGCAGCGCAGCGAGGAAGGCCACCTGCCATTCGATCTGGTTCGGGAGAATGATCGCGACGACATCGCCGGCCCCGGCGCCGTGCCGTGCGAAGTCCTCCGCCCACTCTCCGGCCGCGTCCCAGAGCTCGCGATGGGACAGCGTCCGGCCGTGCGCGTCGGCGATCGCCGGAGCGTCCGGATTCGCCTTGACTATCTGCGCGTAGCGGGCAGCCAGGCTCTCACCGGGCCACCAGCCGCGACGGCGGTATTCCGCGGCTCGAGCGGAGGTTTCGCTGTCGAATATCGCGTCTTGCACTAGGTCTCGGACGTCTCTCCGGGTCGGCGGCGAGCATCGTTGCGCCTGGTCTCGGCAAAGTCAAGACTGACGTCGCTTTTTTGTGACAGAGCCTCACTTCCTGTGTACCGAGGGAGCTATGGTGGGAGCTGTGTCGACGGTCCCGACCACTCCCAAGGGCAGGCACACACGCGCGCAGCTCCTGCTTGCGGCTCGCCGCGTGTTTGCGCGAGACGGGTTCGTGGGAGCGCGGATGAGCGACATCGCCACGGAGGCTGGCGTCTCCCTGGGCGGGCTCTACCGCTACTTCGTGAACAAGGAGAACGTGTTCGAGAGCCTCATCGAGGACACGCACGAGCAACTCTACCGCGCGAGCCAGCCCGTCGAGCACCATCTCTCCACCGATCCGTACGCGGCGCTCCTCGAGGCGAACCAAGGGTACCTGCGTCACTACTACGAGAACCGGGACGTGATGCGCACGCTGATCGAGGCGGCGAACGTCGAGCCGACCTTCCGGGACTTCTGGTGGAAGATGCGCAGCCGCCACACCGAGCGGTTCACCGCCTCCCTGCGCCGCGCCCCGAACATGCGCGAGCTCGACGAGCTGGAGTTGCGGCTAGGCGCGGACGCGATGGCCTGCATGGTCGAGCAGGCCGCGTACGTTTGGTACGCGCAGGAGGCCCTGCACGACCTCGACGCGCCAGTCGAGGACGCCGCCCGCGTGCTCACCCG
>JAXDIH010000041.1:0-8215 GCA_034664105.1 Thermoleophilaceae bacterium | reverse complement strand
ACGGCTCGGGGACAGCAGCACGGAGGCCGTGTGACGGCCACGGGACCCGCCGACAACCGCGTGGAGGCCCCGTGGCTGAGCTGATCTGGCGCCTGCGTGCCGCGCCGCGCGCGTACGGCAGCGACCTCTGGTGGGTGCTGCTCGTGGGAGGCCTTGCCGCGCTGATCCTCGGCTGGGCGATGACGCTGTCGATTCAGGCGGCGTGCGCGTTCACCCTGGTGCTGGTCATCGTGGCCCTCTACCAGCACGACGAGCGCTGGGGCCTGACGGGATTGCTCACGCTGTGGCTGCTGGCGCCCTTCGTGCGCCGCATCCTGGCGCTGATGAGCGGGCCGATCGAGAACGACCCGCTGTCGCTGGCGCCCTTCCTCGCTACCGCCGCCCTCGCCGCGCTTGCGCTGGTGAGGGTGCACGTCCCGACCAGGATTCGCGTGATCCTGCTGCTCGCCGCGGGCGGCTTCGCCATGGGCATACCGATCGGCTTTGCCTCAGGGCCGCGGGCGGCCATCTACTCGTCGATCGCCTACCTCGCCGCCGTCTCCGCCGGCGTGCTCGGGTACAGCGAAGGGCTGTCGGGCCGCGAGAGCACGCTGCGGCGCGTCCTGATGGTCGGCCTGCCGCTGATCGCCGCCTACGCGATCGCCCAGCGCTACCTGCCGCTCACGAAGTGGGACCAGACCTGGCTGGACGTGACCGACTTCAACAGCATCGGCACCGGCAAGGACGACAAGGTGCGCGTGTTCGGCACGCTGAACAGTCCCGGCACGCTCGGCGCCCTCCTGGCGCTGTCGCTGCTCTGCTACCTGTCGATCGCTCACCGCCGCGTGCTCGCGATCGTGGGCGCGGTCGTGCTCACGGTCGGGCTGTCGCTGACCTTCGTGCGCTCGGCGTGGTGGGCGCTGGTGATCGCCGGCTTCGCACATGTCGTGGCCTCGCGGGGACAGAGCGCGCGCCTCGTCTTCGGCACCTTCGCCGTGACCGTCCTCGCGTCGCTGGCGCTGTCACCGGTCAGCTCCGCCGCGCGTGACGTCGTCAACCGCTTCGAGACCATCACGAAGCTCGGCGGCGACCGCTCCGCGACCGACCGCCAGACCAGCTTCTCGGCGCTGCTCCCCGAATCCGTCAGCGCACCCATGGGCCACGGCCTGGGCAGCGCGGGAGAGTCGACGAAGCTCAGCGGCGACACCGAGCTGCGCTTCGCGGACAACGGCTACCTGAGCCTGATGTACCAGGTCGGTCCGCTCGGCTTCCTGCTTGTCGTCGCCGCGCTCGGCGCCGTCCTGTTCGCCGCCTGGGACGGTGCGCGAGCCCGAGCGCCCGGGCAGGAGTGGCGCCTCGCGCTGTTCGCCATGGTCGTCTACCTGCTCGTCCTGCTCCCGTCGGGCGATGCCTTCTACGGCAGCAGCGGGGTGATCCTCTGGTTCATCGCGGGCCAGGTGCTCGCCTTCCAGTTCCGCCCCAAGCCGCCCCTCCCCTGAACGGCCGGGCAATGCCGGGCACGAGGTTCGTCAACTGTCTGGACCGCGGCGGCCCGCCGCGCGACTGGACGCCTCCCGCGCCGGTCGAGGAGCTGATCGACACGTGGTACTTCGGCCGCGCGTTGACCGCGATGGAGCGCGACCTGCGCGTGGATGGGCTCACGGTCTATCTGACCTTCGATCCCGAGACGCTGCCCAGCTACGGAGAGGACGTGGTCGTGGTCCTGATCGGGGACGAGTGGGCGCGCGTCCCCTCCTACCTGCCCCGCGTACGGGCGGTGTTCCGCAACCTGTGCGCGCGCCCGAACCTCGGCTGCAACCCGCTGGCATGGCCATCCGCCGCGACTCTCTCCGCGCTGCTGCCGGCGGCCCGCGCCGCGCTCAAGGGCGCGCCGGACCGGCTCGCGCATGGGCGAGCCCGGATCGCGGCCGCACGCGGACGCGGGCCTCGTCCCGCGCAGCAGGTGGAGCTGCCGATCGGCACCTACAACGTGCTCGACCTGGCACCCATCCCACTCTCCGAGCGCAGCTCGGACGTCTTCTTTGCCGGCAGCGTGGTCCAGGCACCAGGGCGCTCAGCCCGCCTCAAGGCACGCGTGATGCCGAAGGGCCTGGCGCGCGACGCGATGCTGCGCAACGTCGACGGGCTGCGGCGACACCCGGAGGTCAAGGTCGACGTGCGCATCACGGAGGGCTTCCAGGAGTCGGCCGCCTCCGACGCGGGCGAGTACTCGCGGGCGCTGATGAACGCGCGGCTCGCGCTGGTGCCGCGCGGCGCGACGACCGAGACACACCGCTTCTTCCAGGCGCTCAAGTACGGCTCCATCGTGGTGACCGACGCGGTCCCCCCGATCTGGTTCTACGAGCGCGCGCCGATCGTGCGCCTGCGGCACTGGGACGAACTCGAGCGAGTGGTACTGCCCCTGCTTGCGGACCCCGCGCGGCTGGAGGATCTGCACCGCCGGTCGCTGGCTTGGTGGGAGACCGCCTGCTCGGAGGATGCCGTCGGCCGCCTCATGGCCCGCACGCTCAACGCGAGCCGCTGATCGCCTCCCGGTAGATCTCCTCGAGCCGGTCCACCACTCGCGACCACGCGAACCGCTGCTCCACCACGGCACGGTTGCGCTCCCCCATCGAGCGGCGCAGCCCCGGGTCGGACAGCAGCTCACGCAGCGCGGCGGCCAACGCCGCGGGGTCGCCCGGCGGAACCTTGCGACCACCCTCGTCGGGCACGAGGTGCTGGAGGCCGCCGGCCGCGGTGACAACGACCGGGCGCGCGCACGCCATCGCCTCGAGCGCTGTCATCCCGTACGGCTCGCCGTAGGAGGGGAGGCAGTACACGTCGCAGGCCTGCATGGTCGCCATCACGCGACTGCGCTCCAGGCGGCCCAGCAGCTCGACCCGCCCGTCCAGCGCCGGCGACTCGCGCAGGCGACGGCGCACCGCCTCGCCCTCGGGTCCCTCACCCGCCACGACGAGGCGGGCACCGGGCAGCTCCGGGGCGACTTGCGCGAAGGCGTCGAGCAGCACGTGGATCCCCTTCCGCACCTCCAGGTTGGCCAGGAACAGGACCTGCTGCCCGGCGGCGCCGTCAACGGAGGCACCCCACGCGCTGTCATCGATGCCGGGCGGCAGCTCGTGCACGTGGAGGCCCCGCCCCGCCCCGCGACCGAGCTTCGGCGCCGCGGCCGCCGTGGAGAGCAGCGCCGTCGTCGCGCGCCGCTGCTGCGTCGCCCGAATCAGCCGCTTGACCCGCAGGGCGGCGCGTCCCATCTCGGCGTCGGCGCCGGCGCCCGACGGCGCCCAATCGGGCACGTACGGACCCAGTACCACCGGCACGCGCTGGTCGGCCAGCGCCAGGCTCACGCCGACATCGACGGGGTTCAGCTGGTGGATGAGGTCGAACGGACGCGAGCTGGCCAATCCGCGGTACAGGCGCCGCGCGCGCCACATGAACCGCGGGCGCGCTGCAAGCGCAGGCCCACCGAGGTCCCCCAAATGGTGCAGGTGCACGTTTTGGGGCAGGTCGCCGCGCAGGTCGAGACCGGCGGTGGCCACATGCAGCTCATGCCCCCTCCGGCCGATTTCCTCGATGAATCCATGGGCCACGAGCCCGTCGCCGTGGGGCAGGTGGTCGGTCAGCATGGCCGACGGCGGGATGACGAAGATTCGCAGCTGCACGACGTTCAATCATCGTGCAATCGGGCATCGTCAACCTTCGCCCCTTCCCGAGCCCTCATGTAGCCTGATTCTTCGTGGCGCCACCTGAGAACTCCAGCACCTACGGTCTAGTAACGCCGGTCCGGGAGCACGTAACGCTGCTCTCGGTGCTGCGCCGACGCGCGCTGATCGTCATCGCGGTCACGCTGCTTGCCGGCGGCGCCGCGGCGGCCTTTGCGTACGCCACGCGTAACAGCTACGAATCCACCTCCAAGCTGCTGTTCAGCCAGACGATCGGCCCGGAGCTGCAGGCCATGGGCCTGCTCCCCGGCACACCGGATGCCGACAACCTTGCGGCGAACAACGTCCAGGCGGTGGGCTCCCGCGCGATCGCCGTGGACACGGCCGCCGACCTGAGGGCGGCCGGCCGCGACATGTCGGTCGACGACGTCCAGAACGACGTGACGGTCACGGGCGCGAGGGACACCGACATCGTGGAGATTCTCGCGACGGGCACCTCGGCGAAGAACGCCGCTCAGCTGGCCACGGCGTACGCCCGCAACGCGGCCCGCGTCTCCGACAACGCTCAGCGCGAGCAGGCCAGGCGCGCCCTGGCCAACGTCGAGCAGCAGCTCGCGGAGCTGTCGCCGGAGGACGCGAACGGCAAGCCCGGCGCGGACCTGCGCAACGACAGCCAGCGGCTGCGCACGCTTGCCGACGTCGGCCTGGGCAGCCCGCGCATCATCCAGCGCGGCTTCATCCCCACGTCGGTGAGCGGGAACCCGATCCAGACCATCGTCCTGGGAGTCCTCTTCGGAGTGCTGCTCGGCGTCGGCTTGGCGCTCGTTCGCGAGCAGTCGGACCGCAAGCTGCGCCGCACCGAGCAGGTCACGTCCGCATTCGACGCTCCGGTGCTCACGACAGTGCCGCGCAGCCGCGCTCTCAAGCGGCACAAGGCGTTCGCCGACCTGCCGCCGCAGGTGGCCGAGGCCTTCCGAATGCTTCAGATGAACCTGCGCTTCGCTCGCGAGGAGCCGGTGCGCAGCGTGCTCGTCACGTCCGCGAAGACGGGCGACGGCAAGACCACGGTGTCGTGGAACCTCGCGTCGGCAGCCGCTTCCGGAGGGCTCTCGGTGGTCCTGGTCGAAGCCGATCTCCGGCGGCCGAGCCTCGCGAGGCGCTATGACCTCGAAGATGGACCCGGCCTGGTGGAGACGCTGCAGGGCGACGTTCCGATCACGGAGGCCACGCAGACGATCATGCCCATCGCCGGCAGCGGCAGCCCCGAGGGTCACCCGCGGCCGCTGAACGTGATCGTGGCCGGACGCCCGGCGCCCAACCCGTGGGCATTGATGCAGTCGTCCGTGATGGGCCGCGTCCTGTCCGTGCTCCAGAAGGAGCACGACCTCGTGGTCATCGACACGCCTCCGATCCCCCATGTGTCCGACGCGATCTCGTTGCTGCGCCACGTGGACGGCGTGCTGATCACAGCATCGGTGAACTCCACGCGTGGCCCGGACGCCAGCCGTCTGCGGGACCAGCTCCTGGGCCTCGAGGCCCAGGTGCTCGGCGTGGTGGCCAACGGCGGCTCCGCGCTCAGCGGCTACTCGGCATACGCTCGCGCTCTGCCGATCTCATCGAGCAACGGGGACCAGCCGGGCACGCCACTGAGCCTGCCCGACTCGATGAACCCGCCGCGGGTCTAGCCGCTCAGCTCGAGAGGTACTCGGGACTGCGCTTGCTCAGCACGTAGGGCACCGTGCGGGCGAGGATCTTGGCGTCCAGCCAGAGGGACCAGTTGGCGCAGTAGAGGTAGTCGATGGTGACCATGTCGCTCATCGGCACGCGGCTCGACCCCAGGATCTGCCACGGACCGGTCACCCCCGGGGCGACGTGGTAGCGGCGCCGCTGCCAGCCGGAGAACAGCCGGTCCTCCTCCGTGATGAGCGGGCGCGGGCCCACGAGGCTCATGTCGCCACGCAGCACGTTGAGCAGCTGCGGCAGCTCGTCCAGCGAGCGGCGGCGCAGGTGCCGGCCGACGCGCGTGGTCCGCGGATCGTCGGGGATCTTGAACATGGGAGCCGCCTCGTTGAGGTTCAGCAGCTCGTGCTTGCGCTCGTCGGCCCCTGTGACCATGGTGCGGAACTTGAGCATCTGGAACTCGCGCCCTTGGCGCCCCACCCGCGTCTGGCGGAACAGGACGGAGCCCGAGGAGGTCAGCCGGATCGCCAGCGCGATCGCAAGCAGCAGCGGCGCCAGCACGATCAGGACCAGCGAGCCGACCAGGACGTCGAACGTCCGCTTCAGCACGCGCGACGAGGGCGACAGGCCGAAGCCCCGCACCCCCAGCAGCAGCTGACCGCCGAGGTCGTCGAACACCACGGATGTCCCGATCACCTCCAGCATCCGCGGCAGCACGGCCACGCGGACGCCGCAGGCTGTCGCCAGCCGGATGATGTCGACGACGTCCGTGCCACCCTCGCCGATCGGCGCCACCACCACGCGCTCGACCCGGTGGCGGTCGATCACGGCGGGCAGGTCGGCCACCGCGCCGAGCAGCTTGTCCGGTCGGTCTGCCCGCTCCTCGCCGGCGCCCACGCGGCCGACGACCGTCGCGTTCAGCGCCGGGTTGCTCGACAGCTTGCGCCTGACCAGGGCGGTCGTGGCGGCGTCCCCGATGACGAGCACGCGCTCGGGCTCGGTCGTGCGGACGGCCGCGAACCGGGCGACCGCGCGCGCCACCACCAGCGTCGTGGTCAGGATCACCCACGTCGGCAGCGGGTGCGACCCGCCCGTGTAGATGAAGGCCTGCACGCCCTCGATCGTGAGCGCGAAGATCGCGGCGACGCTGACCAGCGCCGGCCCCTCGTCCAGCGTGGTCTTGTGGAGGACGAACTGATCGCGGTCGTACAGCCCGGCCGCCTTGGCCAGCAGCATGAAGAACGGCGGGTAGGCGAGCACCCACGGGGACCAGACCAGGTCGGAGAACGGGAGGATCAGCACGATCAGCCAGGCAACCGCCACGGCGACCACATCAGCGGCCACCAGGGCCGTCCGCCCCACAGCGTCGCGCCGGCGCGTGCGCTGCGAGACCTGGTTTTCGTCCAGGGGCAGCTCGGCGTCGCGGAGCGCAGCGAGCGTGCGGTCCGTCAGGCTCATCTCATGCATGAACCTCCATTGTCTACCTGCACTCGCAGGCGTGCGCCACTATTCCGGCTAGAGGCAGCGCGTGTCTGTGCCCTTGCGGCAGCCCTCGTATTTCCTCGCGAGGCTCGTGTAGGTCCTCAGAATCGGCATCGGAGAGAAAACGCCGTTGCGCACCCGGACTAGGCCCGCGTAGCGGAAGGACATGACAGAGTCCGCGCCGTCGCGGTCGTACTGCGATGCCCACGTGTACCAGTAGGCCTGCTTCACGCCCAGCCGGCCGCGCTGCTTCACCAGCCGCGTGTAACCGGCCTTGAGGCGCGCGTTCTGCCCCTTGGGCGTTGTCTCCAGGCCGAGCAGCGCCCGCTTCGGGATCTTGCCGACGGATGCCGGCCAGCTCAGCTCGGTGATGATGATGGGAACACGCCCGTCGTGAGCCTTGCGCGTCTCTGCGCGCACGTTGCTGACGATCTGAAGCATCTGGTCGGCCGTCCCGTCCACCGACAGCTTGTTGTTCGTGAAGGGGTGCACCGCGATCTGGTCGAACCAGCGCTTGCCGCCCGCCCTGTAGAGGTCGCGGACCCCGGCCCATTGGCTGTAGTTGGGCGCGGCCACGAACGACCCCGCCACCACAGTGGCGCCGCGGTCGACCGCCTTGATCGACTGGTAGGCGGACTTGAGCAGCTTGGTATAGCTCGGTGCCCACGGCCGTGTGCTCCAGTGCCAGGGAGCGTTCTCCTCGTTCCAGATCTGCCAGCTGCGGATGGGCTGCCGATGCAGCGTCGGGTTCTCCGCCCAGAAGGTCCCCGTGGGGCCGTAGCGCCGCGCGAACGCGCCGATCATCGCGCCGAACGTCTGCGGATCCTTCGGAGGAGCGCGCCACCAGTCGCCATCCGGCTTCGAGGTCGCCCACCGCGGGGTCTGCGTGACGTTGAGGAGCACCTGGAGCCGGTGCGCCGCCGCTGCCCTGACCAGCCGGTCGACGGTGCCGTAGTTGTAGTTGCCCTTCGACGACTCGAGGTCCTCCCACGCGAAGGTGAGGCGGACCGCCTCGACGCCGGACCTCGCCATCAGGGCCATCTGCTGGTCGAGCACCGTGTCGGAGACGACACCAGGGCCGGACAGCTCCGGAGGCACAACCGCTGCGAAGAACCCGAAGGGCACCTTCCGCTTCGCGGCGCCGGCGGGCGCGGCCATGGTGGCGGCGACGAGGGCGGCCATGGTCAGGGCGAGGAAGAGGCGGCTGGGGCGGTTCACGCGTCGCACCGTAGCAAGCTCCACATGGCGCTTCGCCGGTTCCAAAGGGGATTGCGCGCCATTTACGCAAGCCTTGCGCGAAGCTCTGAATCGTGGTTCACTTCTTGTATGCCGTACCGGCCAACCGAGCGCACGGAGGCCCGCAGGGCAGCCACGCGAGAGCGGATCGTGGCGGC
>JAXDIH010000040.1:0-11266 GCA_034664105.1 Thermoleophilaceae bacterium | reverse complement strand
ACGAGGGAGCCTTGCTCACCCAGGTGGGCCTGGACCGCATCGGGTCGGGCGCGAGCGACCAGGCGGGGACCTTCGCCAAGCTCCGCGACGGCGCCAGCACCGAGGCGTTTGCCGCCCGGGTGGAGCGCGCCGGGGGGTCGACCTCGAACGTCAGCGTCATCGAGCCCGCGGCAGTGGAGAACCTGCGTGACGTCCGGGCGCTCCCGCTCCTGCTGGCGTTGTGCTTCACCCTGCTCGGTATCGGCGTGGCCGGCCACGCGCTCGTGACCACGCTGCGCAAGCGCCGGCGCGACCTCGCGGTGCTGCGTGCCCTCGGGCTGTCGCCGGGGCAGGCGCGCGTCACGGTGGTCTCACAGGCCACCACCCTCGCGGTCGTCGGCGTGTGCGCCGGGATCCCGCTCGGCATCCTCGGCGGCAAGCTGGCCTGGCACTGGGTCGCGGATTCGATGCCGCTCGTCTACGCCGGGCCACTGGCGCTCGTGGCGGTCCTCGTGGCCATCCCCGCCACGGTCGCGCTCGTCAACGCCGCGGCGATCTGGCCGGGCCGGTCAGCTCTGCGGCGGCGGCCCGGCGCGGCGCTGCGGGTCGAGTAACAGACACCTGCCGCTACGCGACCGGGACCGCGCCACGCACGCACGTCCCCGCCCCGGGGGCGGAGTCCCAGACGACCGTGCCGCCGAGCGCGCCGACGCGATCGGAGATGTTCAGCATGCCCTGGCCGCGGTGGTTCGCCCCGATGACGAAACCGGGTCCGTCGTCGGCGATCTCGAACTCCACCTGGCCGTCGGGCTGGCTGATGCGCACGGTGACGTGCGCGTCGGGGGCGTGCTTCGCGGCGTTCTGCATTCCCTCGAGCACCGCGAAGTAGACCGCCGCCTCGACCGCGGCGGGCAGGCGCGCGAAGCGCTCGGCCTCGAGCTCGACGGGCGAGCGGTGGCGGCGGACGACGACGCGCAGCGCCGCGATGAGCCCGGAGTCGCGCAGGACCGGCGGGTAGATGCCGTGGGCGAGGTCGGCGAGCTCTGAGATCGCGGCGGCCGCCGCCTCCGCGGCACGGTCGAGGCGCTCGGCGGCCACCTGCGGGTTGTCGGCCAGCACGTCGCGCGCGCGCCGCAGGTCGATGGTGAGCGCGATGAGCTGCTGCTGCGCGCCGTCGTGCAGGTCGCGCTCGATGCGGCGCCGCTCGGCGTCGGCGGCCTCGATGATCCGCGAGCGGGCGTCGCGCAGGTCGGTCATCTGCGCGGTCACCGCGGGGTCCACGTTCGAGCCGAGCAGCACCTCCGCGTAGCTGATGTAGAGGCGACCGAGCGCGCTCAGCGCCGGGATGCCCAACGCCAGCAGCACGACCCCCAGCGGCACCAGCGCGAGCGCCTCCCAGAGCGTGTCGATGCGCAGGATGCCGAGACCGTCCGGCAGCGCCCAGTACCAGAGCGGCGCCGTGAGGGTCTGGATGCCGACGCCGAGGACAGTCAGCGCGACGATCGACGAGGCCAGCCCGAACGGGAACTGCAGCGCCAGGAAGGCCAGGTCCTTCCAGGTCGCGGGGTCGGCCAGCCGCGCCCTCAGCCGCGCCCAGCGGCCGCCGCCCTCTGGCACCGGCCTGTACGGGTTCGGGATGCGTGTGCCCGTGAGCGCCTGGATCGCCCGGCGCTCGAGCTCCGCCAGCCACCCCCAGGCGTACACCGCGGCGATCAGGATCGGGATTCCGATCAACGTGACCGCCAGCCCCACGCCGAGGGAGATCGTCGTGACCAGGAAGACGAACTCGATGCTGCCGAGCACGCCGGCGATCAGCATGTAGCCGATCCGCCCGTAGGTGCGCGGGTCGGTCAGCTCCCTCTGCAACCGTTCGATCACAACACCGTCAAATCTAAGCTCCGGGGCCGCCTCGGTCTGTACGGGAGCCCGTACCGAGTGCGGAGCGTGGCACCATGCCGCGCGGTGGCGGATAGGCGCTTACTCGTCATGGTTGCCGCGGCTGGGGGCCTGGTGGTCGCCGTGGCCCCCGCTGGAGCCGGGCCGGCGCACCAGCGCGGCACGCTGACGCTGAGCCAGCGCTTCGACGTGTCGGGCGGCCAGTACATAGAGGGCTCGGTGTCCTACCTGCGCGTGCGCAAGGGCCGGCGCGTGGTGTTCCGGCGCTCGCGGGCCGGGCAGATCCACGCTCGGCTGCAGCCGAGCGCCGGGCTCTACCGGGTCGAGAGCTTCCAGCGGCCGTGCGACGGCAACTGCTCCACCCTCGACCCCCCGGTCGACCGCTGCTCCGAGCGCGTGCGCGTATACGCGGGCGAGATGAGCCACGTGGCCGCCCTCACGCGGCCCGGCAGGGGCTGCCGGATGCGCGTCGGCGAGCCCCACGCGTTCCCGTCCAGCGGGCGCGTTCGGGCGGCGCGCCGCTACGTGCGCGGCCGAGCGCTCTCCTCGTTCGCGCTGATCGACTCGCACGGACGCTTACGCGGCTGGGCGCCGCACCGCCGCTACGTGACCGCCAGCGTCGTCAAGGCGATGCTGCTGGTGGGCCGGCTGCGCCAGCTCGGCAACCACCTGCCGAGCAGCTCCGACCGGGCCGTCCTCGACCCGATGATCCAGATCTCCGACAACGACGCCGCGAACGTCGCGTACGGCTGGGTCGGCGACGCGGGCCTGGTCGATCTCGCTCGGCGAGCCGGGATGCGCGACCTCACGGTGGGCGGGCACTGGGGCAACGTGACGTTCAGCGCCGCCGACCAGGCCCGCTTCTTCCTCCAGGTCGACAAGCTCGTGCCGCGCCGCTCGCGCGCCTACGCGCGGCACCTGCTGTCGTCGATCGTGTCGTACCAGCGCTGGGGCTTCTCGCGCTACTCCCTGCGCCACGGGTGGAAGACGTTTTTCAAGGGCGGTTGGCGCCAGACCGGGCTCGGCTCGCTCGTCCACGAGGCCGCCCTGTTCGAGCGCGACGGGCGGCGCTTCTCGCTGGCGGTGATGTCCGACGGGAACCCCTCGCACGACTACGGGACGGAGACGCTGCGCGGGGTGGCCCAGCGCATCTTCAAATGAGGCTGGCGGCCGCGATTGCCCTGCTCGCGGCGGCCGGCGCGGCCGGCGCCGCGGTCGCCGCGGTCCGCGGCGAGGCCGGCTCCGCGGTCCCCGGCGAGGCCGGCTCCCCCGCCACCCGGCGTGCGGGCCTGGTCGACGTGCACCGCTACGGCCCCGGCATCCGCGTCGAGCTCGCCTACCGCACGCGGCGCAACCTGACCGGGCGGCGCCTGCCCGGCTACTGCCGCGAGTGGGCGCTGCTGCGCCGGCCGGCGGCGCGCGACCTGGGGCGCGTGCAGCGCCTCCTGCGCCGGCGCGGCCTCGGGCTGCTGGTGCTCGACGCCTACCGGCCCGCGCGGGCCTCGAAAGCGCTGGTGCGCTGGGCCGAGCGGAGCGGCAGGGGCGACCTGGTCGGCACCTACATCGCGCGGCGCAGCCGGCACAACACCGGCAGCGCGGTGGACCTGACACTCGTACGTGCCAGCGACGGCAAGCGCCTGCACATGGGCTCGGCCTTCGACGAGCTCGGACCGAGCGCCCACACGCGCAACGCGAGCGGCCGGGCCCTGCGCAACCGTCTGGTGCTGGAGGGCGCGATGGAGCGCTTCGGCTTCGCGGGCTACTGGCGCGAGTGGTGGCACTTCGAGCACCGCACCGTGGGCGCTCGCTACTTGGACGTCACGCTGGGGTGCTGAGCGGCGCCCGGCGCGGTGCCGGACCGGGACGCAAAAGCGGCAACCAGGGTGGCCGGGCCGAGTGTGGGCCCCGAACGTCAGACATAACCCCCGTTTCGGGGCCCACACCCCCGGCGACGGCCGAGTGTGGCGACGGCCGCGTGTGGGGCCCGCAACGCGCCATCTGCGCGACATTCGGGGCCCCAGGCAAGTGGGTCATCGTTGTATAAGCCTCCTGGGGGATACTGGACGGGCGATGTCGCAAGAGAACGTTGAGATCGTGCTGCGTGGCGTTGCCGCGATGAATCGGGGAGACCCAGAGGCCTTCAATGCGGTGTGTGGTGCTCGATTCGAGATGCGCCTCGTCGGTGCCGTTGGCGAGCCTGTGCGCTACGTGGGAGCAGACGGCGTGTTCCAGTTCTTCCGAGACATGGGCGAGGTTTGGGAAGACTGGGGATTTGAGGTCGAACGGGCGCGTGATCTTGATCAATACGTGCTGATCACGGGCAGGCAGCGCGGACGCGGGCGCGTGAGCGGCGTTGAGGTCGACTCTCCGCGAGCCTGTGTTATTGCGCTCCGCGACGGGGCAGTGACCGAACTTCGCTACTTCACTGAGCCTGCCGCAGCCCTCGAAGCCGCGGGGCTGTCGGAGTAGTAAGCCCCAGCGTCTTTGAGGTTTTGGCTCTGGACACCGCGTGGCGCGTTCAGGACGCGATAGCGGGGCTTGTGCGGGACGGACTGGCGAATGAGCACGACGGGTTCGCGGTCGCCTCGCTCGCTGCTGTGCGAGCTGTTCGGCGACGCGGTCGAAACGCTGGCAGGCATCGACCAGTTCATCGACCGTGGGGTACTGCCAGTCGTTCGTTCGCTGCTGTAGCCCGGCCATCAGGCAGGCTCAGGGCCAAGCGGGCGTCCGCTTATACAGCGAAGGCCCACTTGCCCGGGGCCCCATAACCCCCGCCCGGGCCGCCCTGGTTGCCGCTGTTCGCGTGCATGCGCGCGGCCGATCATCGTGAGCACCGGCCACGCCCGCGATAATGGGGGCATGCCCCCTGCACAGGATCTGCTGAGGGTCGCGCTCGCCCAGATCAACCCGACGGTGGGCGACATCGACGGCAACGCCCGCAAGATCGCGGAGCGAACCGCGGAGGCGCGCGATCAGGGCGCGGCCCTGGTCGTGTTCCCGGAGCTGGCCCTGAGCGGCTACCCGCCCGAGGATCTGCTGCTCAAGACCTCCTTCCTCGAGCGCGCCGCCACCGCGCTGGAGGAGCTGGCCGCCGAGACGCGCGGCATCGTCGCGCTCGTCGGCTTCCCCGAGCGCGCCGAGGACGTCTACAACTCCGCCGCCGTGCTGGCGGACGGCGAGGTGGCCGCCGTCTACCGCAAGATGTACCTCCCCAACTACGGCGTCTTCGACGAGCAGCGCTACTTCCAGACGGGCGCCGAGGCCGGCATCTTCGAGCTCAACGGCATCCCGATCGGGGTGACGGTCTGCGAGGACATCTGGGAGCCCGGGCCGCCCGCGATGACGGAGGCGCTGGCCGGCGCCCAGGTGATCGTGAATCTCTCGGCCTCCCCCTACCGAATCGGCTACGGCCACGGCCGCGAGCGCATGCTGGTGCAACGCGCCGTGGACAACCTCGCCGCGGTCGTGTTCGTGAACACCGTGGGCGGCCAGGACGAGCTGGTCTTCGACGGGCACAGCGTGGCCGTGGACCAGGACGGCCGGGTGCTGGCGCGCTGCCCGCAGTTCGAGGAGAGCCTCACGCTCTGCACGATCGACCCGCGCGAGGTCTCCTCAGCTCGCTTGCGCGACACCCGCCACCGCGCGAACGTCCGCCGCCAGCGGCGCGCCTCGCCCGTGGCCGAGCCGCCCGCCGTGCACATGGCGAGCCTCGAAGTCGCGAGCGGCGGCAAGACCGTCGGCGGCACCGTCGCGCCTCTGCTCGACCAGGAGGCCGAGGTCTACACCGCGCTGCGCACCGGCCTGCACGACTACGTGACCAAGAACGGCTTCGAGCACGTGGTGCTGGCCATGTCCGGCGGGATCGACTCCGCGCTGGTGGCGCTGATCGCCGCCGACGCGCTCGGCTCCGATCGGGTCACCTGCGTCTCGATGCCATCTCCCTACTCGAGCGAGGGCACCAGGGCTGACGCCCGCGCGATCGCGGAGAACCTCGGGGTCGACTTCAGGGAGATATCGATCGCCGAGGCGATGGAGTCGTACGCGGCGATGCTGGCGGAGCCGTTCGAGGGCCGCGAGCCCGACATCGCCGAGGAGAACATCCAGGCGCGCATCCGCGGCAACGTCGTGATGGCGCTCTCCAACAAGTTCGGGTGGCTGGTGCTCGCCACCGGCAACAAGTCGGAGCTCTCGGTCGGCTACGCGACCCTCTACGGCGACATGGCCGGCGGCTTCGCGGTCATCAAGGACGTGTTCAAGGGCTGGGTCTACCGGCTGGTGCGCTGGCGCAACGAGCAGGAGGGCCGCGAGCTGGTCCCCGCCAGCGTGCTGGAGCGCCCGCCCTCGGCGGAGCTTCGCCACGAGCAGCGCGACGACGACTCGCTGCCCCCCTACGACATCCTCGACGCCATCCTGGCCGGGTACGTCGAGGAGGACCTCGACGCGGTCGAGCTGGTGCGCCGCGGCCTGCCCGCCGAGGATGTCGAACGGGTGATCCGCATGGTGGATCGAGCCGAGTACAAGCGCCGCCAAGCGCCCCCCGGGATCAAGATCTCGACGAAGGCGTTCGGCCGCGACCGCCGCCTGCCGATCACGAACCGCTTCGAGAGCCGCGCCGAGACCCAGCAGCGCCGGCTGCGCGCGCTGCGCTAGGAGAAGCCGCTCACTCCGCCGGGCGGAGCCGGCCGGACCGCCAGCGTCACGCGTGAGATCGCGCAGAGCCGCCCGTCGTCGTCGGTGAACTCGACGTCCCACACCCACGTGGTCCGACCCCGGTGTCGCGGCTTGCCCTCGGCGTTGATGTAGCCGCTCGTGAGCGGCCGCAGGAACGTGGTGTGGTTCGACTGGCCGACCGCGAAGTTGCCGCGCGGCGCGACCGCCATCACGGTCGCCCACGACACCATCGCCTCCGCCATCGCGGCGTAGGTGCCGCCATGCACCAGCCCCATCGGCTGCTGGACGCGCGGCTCGACCGGGCAGCGACCACGGCAAACCTCGCCGTCCGCCTCGAACAGCTCGAAGCCCAGTACGTCGTCTAGCGTCCCCCGCGCGGGGTACCCCTCTACCTGCTGTTCCGACACGGGCGAGCACACTACAGTTCCCCCTGCTCATGGCGACTTTCGATCAGCTCACCGACGAGCAGCGGGCGATCGTCGAACTCGTCCTCCAGCAGGGCAAGAGCTACGACGAGCTGGCCGACATGCTCGGGATCCCCGAAGCGCGCGTTCGGGAGCGCGCGCGCGACGCTCTCATCGAGCTCGCCCCCGTCAGCGTCCGGGGGGTCGAGGAGGACTGGCGCGGACAGCTCGCCGACTACGTGCTGGGCCAGCAGGCCGGCCCGGAGGCCACCGCCACCCGCGGCCACCTGCGCCGCTCCGAGGCCGCGCGCAGCTGGACGCGCTCGCTGCTCGACTCGCTCGAGCAGCTCTACACCAACGGCGACATGCCGGCGATTCCCGACGGCGAGCGCGGCTCGCGCCGGGCGGCCGCGCCCGCTCGTGCGGCCGCGCCCGACGCCCCCGAGCGCGGCCCGCTGGCTCCCAGGGCCCTCGCCTCCGTGCAACGCAGGCGCATCGTGGCGGCAGCGGGCGCCGCTGTCGTGGTGCTCGTGGTCGTGCTGCTCTGGCCGGTCGGACTGCTGACCGGCGGCGACGACAGCAAGCCCTCGGCGAGCAAGGCCGCGTCGACCCCGATCTCCACGAAACGCCAGGGCTCCGCCGTGATCGCTCAGCAGCAGGGCAAGACCCAGATCCTCGTCCAGGCCGTGGGCCTCAAGCCGAGCACCCAGAAGACGGCGTACCAGGTCTGGCTCTACGACTCCGCGTCCAAGCGCAAGTCGCTGGGCGCCACCGCCACGGACAAGAAGGGCAACCTGCAGGTGATCGGCGCGCTCCCCGCCGACTACAAGGACTGGCACTTCATCGACGTCACCTCGGTGGAGGTGACGGGCCAGGGCAACAGCCAGCAGGTGAAGACCGGCCAGTCGGTGCTGCGCGGACTGCTGGAGCTGGCCAAGCAGCCAATCGAGACCGGCACCGGGACGAACAAGGCGACGGTGCTCGCGAACATCCAGTTGCGTCCGCTGCCCGGCGGTTAGACGTCGTCCAGCCCGATGCGGCGGGCGACCCCTCAGAGAGCCTCACAGGCGCGCTGCGGGCTCTCTACGCCCATACCTGTGCCGTGGACCCCACGGAGGCTCACCGGCCGCACCGCCGCGCGCTGACGCGATGGACGTGTCGATCGCTGGCCGGAGGCCGGCAGCGACCCGGAGAACCCGCTAAGCCGGGAGCAGCTTCCCGGGGTTCATGATCCCGACCGGGTCGAGCCGCTCCTTGGCGGCCCGGATCAGCTCCACGCCGACCTGGCCGATCTCGGCGGCCAGCCACGGCGCGTGGTCGCGCCCGATCGCGTGGTGGTGGGTGATCGTCCCGCCGGCGGCGACGATCGCGTCGCACGCCGCGGTCTTGACGGTGCGCCACTGCTCCAGCGCCGCCTCGGTCTCCTGGCGGGCCAGGAACGTGAAGTAGAGCGACGCGCCCGAGCGATACAGGTGGGACACGTGGCACATGACCAGCGGCGGTGTGCCCCGCTCTGACAGCGACTTGCGCAGCGTGTCGCTCACCGCCGCGTACAGCCGCGGCAGGTTGCTCCACGAGGTGGCCGTCTCGAGCGTCTCCACGAACACGCCGTGGTCCAGCAGCGCGTCGCGCAGGTAGGGCCCCGCGTAGCGTCCGCGCAGCCACGCCTCCCCGGGCCTGCGACCCAGCGCCACTCCGCCGCCCGCCCGCAGCAGCGCCCCGCTGTGCAGCCGACGCCGCTCCACGTCCTCCGCCTCGCCCTCGAAGCCCATCACAGCCAGGCAACCGCCCTCGTGGCCGCGCATGCGCAGGTAGGCCCGGCCGGCGCGCTCGGTCGCGCTGCCGGTGGACGCCAGCGCGAACGACAGCCGCGTCTCCTGCTCGTCCGACAGGCGCGCCACGTCGGGCGACCCGTCCGCCTGCTCCATCACGCGCAGCGCCTCGCAGCCCTCGGCGAACGACCGGAACGACCAGCCCTCGTAGCGGCGCACCGCCGGCAGCGCTCGCACGCGCAGCGTGGCCTCGCAGATCACGCCCAGAACGCCCTCGGAGCCGACCAGCAGCTCGCGCACGTCCGGTCCCGCCGCTGTGGCGGGCACCGCGCGCCGAGCCACTTCACCGCCCGGCGCGATCAGCCGCAGGCCCTCCACGAGCTCGTCGATGCGCCCGTAGCCGCTCGAGGCCTGTCCGGCCGACCGGGTCGCCACCCAGCCGCCGACCGTCGAGAACTCGAACGACTGCGGGAAGTGCCCGAGCGTCACGCCCTCCGCGGCCAGCTGGCGCTCCGCCTCTGGTCCGAACAGGCCAGCCTCGAGCGTCGCCGTCAGCGAGGTGCGGTCCACCGACACGAGGCGGTCGAGTCGGGCCAAGTCGAGCGCGATGACCGCCGGGAAGCCGTCGGCCACCGGGTCCACGCCGCCGACCACGCTCGTACCTCCGCCGAAGGGCACCACCGCAACGCGCGCCTCGGCACAGGCGCCCAGCAGCGCGCTCACCTCGTCGGCCGAGCCCGGCTGCACCACGGCGTCGGGTGCGCCCGCCAGGTCGCCCGTGCGCAGGCGCACCAGGTCCGGATAGCTGCGTCCCGCCGCGTGCTCGACACGGGTGGCGCGGTCGTCGCGCACGTGGTCCTCCCCCACCACCCGCGCCAGCCGCTCGCGGACGGATCGGTCGAGCCGCGACTCGGGCAGCCGCACGTCCTCGAGCGCCACCGCCGCGTGTCCCACGCGGGTGTGCGCCGAGGGGTCCAGGCCGAGCTCGGCGCGCAGCATCGCCAGCGCCTGATCCGGCAGGGCCACGTCGTGGCCGTCCTCGCCCCACCCCCACCACCTCATCCGAACAGCCTCTCGAGGCCCTCCACGGCGCCCTCGACCTGGCGGCGGCCGGCGGCGCGGAATTGCAGCGGCGCGAAGCGCGCCCAGCCGCGCGGCTTCTGATCGAGCTCGATCGCCACCCTGGTACCGCCGTCGGCCGTCGACAGCTCCACCGCGGTCGTGGCCTCCGTGAGGATCCGCTCGAACGGCGACTGGTCCACCTCCTGGCGCCATACGAGCCGGGTCGGCTCGTCGGCCGACACGCGGGTGAAGTCCATCCGCACCGACTTGCCCTTGGGCGAGGTCAGCACCGTGGTCCAGGCCTGGGGTGTCGCCTCCTCCACGCGCGCCACGCCCGGCCACCACTGCGGCAGGCGATCCGGGTCGCTCACCACGCGCCAGACGTCGTCGATCTTCCCCGCCACCACGGTCTCCCGCCGCACGATCACTCCGAGTCGTAGACGAGGAGCGAATGCACGTCGTAGTCGGCGAGCCGTTCGCGTCCGCCCAGGAAGGCCAGTTCGATCACGAACGCGCATCCTGCCACGACTCCGCCCGCCTGCTCCACCAGACCGCACAGCGCCTGCGCGGTGCCGCCCGTGGCCAGCAGGTCGTCGTGCACCAGCACCCGCGCGCCGCCCCTGACCGCGTCGGAGTGCACCTCGAGGGCGTCGACGCCGTATTCCAGCTCGTACTCGACCGACGTCACGTGGCGCGGAAGCTTGCCGGGCTTGCGCGCGAGCACGAAGCCGGCGCCGGCCGCCACCGCCACCGCGCCGCCCAGCACGAAGCCGCGCGCCTCGGCGGAGACCACGTAGTCGATCTCCCGCGAGCGGGCGTAGTCCGCCAGCCGGTCGACCGACTCGCGCAGCGCCTCGCGGTCGAGGAACAGCGTGGTGATGTCGTAGAAGAGGATCCCCGGCTTCGGGAAGTCCGGCACCCGGCCGACGTAGCTGTCGAGGTCGAGCGTCAGCGCGCGAGCTTGCGCAGGTCGCGGATCAGCAGCAGGTGCTTGAGATGCGATGCGATCGCGGCGAGGTTCTCGAGCGCCTCCACGGCCTCCTTGCGCCGCTCCGGGTTCCGGGAGCGCAATGCGGGCGCGAGGATCTGCTCGAGCAGGGCCGCCTCGCGGTCGGCCGAGGTGCGGAACACGCGCAGGTTGCGACCGCCGACGCCGAAGCGCTTCAGCTCGGTCACCGCGCGGATGATCTCGCGCTCGGTGTCGTCGTAGAGCTGCTCGCCGTCGCGCCGCTCGCCCTTGATCACGCCGTAGTCCTCCAGCTCCTTCACGAGCGACTGGTCGGCGCCGGTGTCCTCCAGGACGTCGTCGAGGCGGTAGAGCGATCCCGGGCTGCGCAGGGCCACCGTGGCGCGCCGTGGCTGCCGCGCCTCCGGGGCCGCGCTCTGAGGAGCGGCCTCGGAGTCGGCCAGGCCGGATGCCAGCTCCTGGCGGATCACGCGCAGGGGCAGGAACTCGTCGCGCTGGAGGCGCAGGATCGTGCG
>JAXDIH010000030.1:0-2611 GCA_034664105.1 Thermoleophilaceae bacterium | reverse complement strand
AGGCGATCCCGCTGGGCGATGGGTCCGTGGGCGCCGTGGCGGTCGGCGACGCGTGGCACTGGTTCGATCCCGATCGCGCCGCGGCGGAGGTTCACCGTGTGCTCGCGCCCGGCGGCCTCCTCGTGATCGTCTGGCGCGTGCTGCGCTTCGCGCGTTACGAGGGCACGCTGGCCGAGCGCCTGCGCGAGTTGCGTGGCGACCACCCCGGATTCGTGGGCGAGCGCGGACGGGAGGGCGTCGACCGTCACGGCGGTTTCTCCGGGTGGACGCACGTCACGGTCCCCTTCACGCACCGCACGGACCGCGACGGGCAGCTGGCGCTGCTGGCATCGGCTTCGTTCGTGGCCACGCTGCCCGAGGCCGAGCGGGCCGAGCTGCTGGCGCAGGCGGCCGATCAGCTCCCGGACGGGACGATCGACGCCGCATACGAGGCAGAGGTGTGGCGGACGCTCCGCCGCTAGCCGAACTGCCGCAGCAGCCACCGCGCGTGCGTGACCAGGCGCTCGATGGGGAACCGCTCCGGGTCGCTCAGCAGCAGGCGGGCCGCCTCCTCGGAGAACGCCTGGAGCAGCCGCGCGGTGAGCTCGGGGTCGGGCGACGCCTCATCGGCGCCTGAGGCGAGCTCGGGGGTCGCCAGGCGCTGGAGGTGCAGGGCCGCCTCGGCGCGCGACTCGGCGATCCCCTCGTGCAGCTCAACGGGCGCGCCCTCGGGAGGCATCAGCACCATGCGCCACGTGGCCGGCGCCTCGCGCACCGCCTCGAGCCACTCCTCCAGGGCGCCCACCAGCAGCTCCACCGGATCGCCGCCGGGCGCGGGCTGGGGCAGCACGGCCTCGAGCTGCGCGGTCGCGCGGTCCCCCTCCCGCTCGATGAGCGCGTGGAGGAGCCCGGGGAGGTCGTTGAAGTGGCCGTAGACCACGGGCCGGGTGATGCCGGCCTCGCGCGCCACGCCGTCGATCGTGACCGCGTGGAAGCCGCGCTCGTCGACGATTGAGCGGGTCACGTCAAGGATCTGCTCCCGCCGCTGCTCGGCGGTCATCCGGACCTGTTTGCGAGTGGTGGTGGCCATCGGTTGACAAGCTTACTTACATCTGTGTAAGTTACGCAACTGTAACCCGCGAGTGGGAGAGTGGCGACATGAGCTACGACGTGAACGGCAAGACGGTCTTCGTGACGGGCGCGGCCCGCGGCATCGGCGCGGAGTCCGCGCGCAGGCTGCACTCGAAGGGCGCGAACGTGGCGCTGGTCGGCCTCGAGCCCGACGAGCTGGAGCACCTGGCCGCCGAGCTGGGCGACCGTGCCGCCGCCTTCGAGGCGGACGTGACCGACGCCGACGCCCTCGAGGCCGCAGTGGACGGAGCCGTCGAGCGCTTCGGCGGCATCGACGTGGCGATAGCGAACGCCGGGATCAACATGAGCGGCACGATCGCCAAGGGCAGGGTCGAGGCGATCGAGCGGGTGCTCGAGGTGAACCTGATGGGTGTCTGGCGCACCGACCGCGCCGTGCTGCCGCAGATCATCGAGCGCGAGGGCTACCTGCTGAACATCGCCTCGCTGGCGGCGGCTTCGCACGCCCCGATGATGGGGCCCTACGCGACCGCCAAGGCGGGCGTCGAGGCGCTGTCGAACTGCCTGCGCCAGGAGCTCGCTCTCACCGGCGCACGCGTGGGTTGCGCGTACTTCGGCTTCATCGACACCGACCTCGTGCGCGCCGGCTTCGAGGAGCCCTCGACCCAGGTGATGCGCAAGGAGATGCCGAGCTTCCTCACCAAGACGGCCCCGTTGTCGAAGGCCGCCGACGCGATCGAGGACGGCGTCGAGCGGCGCGCGGCGCGGGTGTGGGCGCCGCGGTTCGTGGGCCCGATTCTGGCGTTGCGCGGGATCCTGCAGCCGCTCACCGAGCGCCGCGCCATGAAGAGCGGACACCTGGCGGAGGCGCTGCGGCTGGCCGATCCGGAGCAGGGCGGCGGCGAGCGCGACGACCCGGTGCTGGGCGCCTCGGCCGCGGGTAGGTAGCGGTGGGCGACGTCCGCATAGCCATCATCGGCGCCGGCTTCGGCGGCCTCGGCGCGGCGATCCGCTTCCGCGAGGAGGGCATCGAGGACTTCGTGGTGCTCGAGCGCGGCCAGGACGTGGGCGGCACCTGGCGCGAGAACACCTACCCCGGCTGCGCCTGCGACGTGCCGTCGCATCTGTACTCGTTTTCCTTCGCGATGAACCCCGACTGGAGCCGCAGCTTCGCGCCGCAGGCCGAGATCCTCGCCTACCTGCGCGGGATGGCCGATCGCGTGCGCGACAGGATCCGGTTCGGCGCCGAGGTGGAGTCGGCGCGCTGGGACGACGACGAGCAGCGCTGGCTGGTGACCACGCCGGACGGCAGCTTCCGCGCCCAGGTGCTGGTATCCGCCACCGGGCCGCTCAGCGAGACCAAGCGCCCGGACGTGCCCGGGCTGGACAGCTTCGAGGGCACGATGTTCCACTCGGCCGAGTGGGACCACGAGCATGACCTGTCCGGCGAGCGCGTGGCGGTGATCGGCACGGGAGCCTCTTCCGCGCAGTTCATCCCCCACGTGCAGCAGCGCGCCGCTCAGATGGACGTCTTCCAGCGGAC